>NZ_JBFUAA010000004.1:0-346226 GCF_056406495.1 Arthrobacter sp. P1_B9 | reverse complement strand
GGTTGATCGGGTTTATCACCGCCTACGCCTCCGGGACACAGCGGCCCGGTTCGTCCAACGTGAACTTCCTCGCCGGCCAGACAGTCGCGAACTCCGTCACCGTACCCGTCGGCGCCGACGGCAAGGTCACCTTGTTCAACCGCTCCTACGGCACCACCCATCTCATTGCCGACGTCTCCGGCTACTACCTGCCCGGGGTCCCGGACGTGCCGGGGGCGTTCGTCCCGACGGAACCGTCCCGCTTCCTGGACACGCGGACTTCTGCTGCAGTGCGCCCGGACGGGAGCGTGTCCTTCCAGGCCGGCGGGGCCCACGGGATTCCGGCGAAGGTTTCCGCCGTGACCTTCAACCTCACCGTCACCGAGCCACGGTTGATCGGGTTTATCACCGCCTACGCCTCCGGGACACAGCGGCCCGGTTCGTCCAACGTGAACTTCCTCGCCGGCCAGACAGTCGCGAACTCCGTCACCGTTCCGGTCGGCGCCGACGGCAAGGTCACCTTGTTCAACCGCTCTTACGGCACCACGCATCTCATTGCCGACGTCTCCGGCTATTACCTGCCCGGGGCATCCAGAAACTCGGCTCTCACCTGGGGCGACAACCGCTTCAGCCAGCTCGGCAACGGCACGACGCCCTACCGTTCCACCCCGGCTGCCGTGAGCGGGCTGAGGGGAGTCAAAGCCCTTGCAGGGGCCGGGGGTACGAGTTACGCGCTGCTGTCCGACGGGACCCTGCGTGCGTGGGGCTCGAACGAGTACGGCCAGCTCGGCAACGGCACCACCAGCAGCAGCACAACGCCTGTCCAGGTCAGCGGCCTCACCGGCGTAACGTCCATCGCCGCCGACTGGTCCACGGCCTATGCGCTTCTGAAGGACGGGACCGTTCGATCGTGGGGTTCCAACACGAGTGGCGAGCTCGGCAACGGCTCGGTCTACGCGAGCAGCAGTCCCGTCCAGGTCAAGGGCCTCACCGGCGTTACCGCCCTCACCGCAGGCTCCGGCGCCGCCTACGCGCTGCTAAAGGACGGGACCGTCCGGTCCTGGGGCTACAACTGGGGCGGCCAGCTCGGCAACGGCACCACCGCCAACAGCTACGTGCCCGTCCAGGTCAAAGGGCTCACCGGTGTAAGGTCCATCGCTGTCGGGTCGTCCACGGCCTACGCGCTGCTGAACGACGGAACCGTTCGCGCCTGGGGGTTCGACAACGGGGGCCAGCTCGGCAACGGCGGCGGCGCAGACGACGGCCGCACTCCGGTCCAGGTCCAGGGCCTCACCGGGGTCACGACGCTCACGGCTGACGGTGGAGTCACCTACGCGCTGCTGAAAGACGGGACCGTCCGTGCCTGGGGCTATGGCTCGAGCGGCCAGCTCGGCAACGGCACCACTGGCAACAGCAACGTTCCCGTCCAAGTCAAAGGACTCAACGCGGTCGCTTCCATTACGGCCGGAGGAGGCACTGCCTACGCGCGGCTGTTGGACGGGACGGTCCATGCCTGGGGCGGCAACTGGTACGGCCAGCTCGGCAACGGCACCACCGGCGACAGCAACGTGCCAGTCCAGGTCGACGGGCTCACCGGCGTTAGCGCCGTCACTGCCGCCATCGGCACCGCATACGCGCTGCTAAACGACGGGACAATCCGCGCCTGGGGCGGTAACCGAGTCGGCCAGCTCGGCAACGGCACCCACGCCGACCGCAACATCCCCGGCCCGGTCAAGACGATCTCCGGCGCCACCTCCATCACCGCCACTGCGTTCTCGGTCTTCACTCTGCTCGCGGACGGGACTGTCCGTGCCTGGGGCGACAACTACGACCGGCAGCTCGGCGTCAGTGGCACAGCGCCGTTTAGCAGCTTGCCTGTGGGCATTTCGGGGTTGTCGGGTGTGGCCATGGCCGCACAGGGCGCCGCTACCAAATATGCACTCCTGGCTGACGGCACAGTCTGGGCGTGGGGCAGCAACTCGAACGGCCAGCTCGGCAGCGGCATGGCCATCTACGACTCGAGTGTTCCGGTCCGGGTCCGGGGCATCACGGGAGCCGTGTCGGTCATGGCGGACGGCGGCACTGCCTATGCGCTGCTGGCGGACGGGACCGTCCTGGCGTGGGGAGAGAACTCCAGGGGCCAGCTCGGCAACGGCACAACGACCGACAACAGCACGCCCGTCCCGGTTCAGGGCCTGGCCGGCGTCAGCTCCATCACGGCGAGCAACGGCACCGCCTACGCGCGGCTGTTGGACGGAACCGTCCGCGCGTGGGGCGGCAATCAATTCGGCCAGCTCGGCGACGGCACGACGGACCGCCGCAGCATCCCCGTCCAGGCCAAGGGTCTCAGCGGGGTGACGTCGTTGAAGGTCAGCCTGTCAGAGTATGTGGTGGTCTATGCGGTGCTGGGCGACGGTACCGTCCGCGCCTGGGGGAGCGGCACTTCCGGTGAGCTCGGCACTGGCACGATGACCGACAGCACAGTGCCGGTCCAGGTCGCCGGCCTCGCCGGCGTGGCCTCCATCGCGACGGGCAAAGGCACCGCCTACGCACTGCTGAAGGACGGAACGGTCCGCGTCTGGGGCAGCGGCGGGTACGGCCAGCTCGGCAACGGCACCAACGACGACGCCAGCACGCCTATCCCGGTCAAGGGCATTATTGGGGCCACCTCCATCGCGGCAGGAGAGTCCGCCGCCTACGCGCTGCTGCGCGACGGCACCGTTCGCGCCTGGGGCAACAATAGGCTCGGCGAGCTCGGTGACGGCACCACCAGCTACACCGGTGCCCCCGTCCAGGTCAAAGGACTTACGGGCGTGACATCCATCACGGTCAACGGACGCGCAATATTCGCTTTGATGAGCGACAAATCCGTCCGGGCCTGGGGTGCCGGCCCCCATGGGCAGCTCGGCAACGGCGCCACTGCCGGCACGAGCACGCCCGTCGAGGTCCCCGGCCTCATTGGTGTTGCGAGCCTCTGGCCCTAGGTGAAGCCGCCACGGACGTTGCCAACGGCCGGCCGCCGTCGGCGGTCTGGCCGCAGATTCGCGCAGAGCCTAGAATCGGGCTAGGCGCACCGGGCCAAGGCACCGGCCGGACACGCCCGCCGGAGATCACGTCCATGTTCCAGCGGTGCCGATAGGGGAGGCCCGCCATGGCAGTCATCAACAGGACCATCAGTTCGCTGCCGCGGGAACGCGCGTCCCGCGGGGAGTCCTGACCGCCATGGACACCATGGGAAAACTTGAAACGGAACAAAAGTACGACGCCGGGACCTCTGCGGCGCTGCCGGATCTGCAGGAAATCGAGGGTGTGGACCACGTCGCGGAGCCTGTGACGGATCAGCTTGAGGCTGTGTACTTCGATACTCCGGCCCTGGTCCTCGCGGCACGGCGCATTACCCTGCGGCGCCGCACGGGCGGGGCGGACGAGGGCTGGCACCTCAAGCTTCCCGCCGGGGCGGACCAGCGGGAGGAGATCCATGCGCCGCTGGGGCAGCCGGAGACCGTTCCGGAAGAACTGTCCGACCATCTGCAGGTCCTCATCCGGGGCGACGAACTCGTGCCCGTCGCCCGGCTGAGTACGCGGCGCACCACCTACCGGCTTTACGGGCCGGGCGGTGAGCATTTGGCCGACTTCGCCGACGACCACGTTCACGCCGAGGCCCTGCGGCCGCCGGGGCCGGCCGTCGACTGGCGTGAATGGGAGCTCGAACTCGTCCACGGTACAGCGGGGCTCTTTGAGGCTGCCGCCGCGACTCTGACGTCTACCGGAGCCGGCCACTCCGCTTATCCTTCCAAGATCGCCCGTGCCCTGGGCGATGCCTGGCCGGCCGAGTTCAGTCCCCGGACTCCAAAGCCCCGGAAGAAGGGACCGGCGGTCGACGTCGTGACCGCCTATTTAGACGCGCGGATTGGCGACTTCATCGCCAATGATCCGGGTGTGCGGATGGGCACACCGGATTCCGTCCACAAGATGCGGTCCGCGACCCGCCGGGCGCGCTCCGCCCTGGCCACCTACCGCAAACTCTTCAAACGCTCAGCGGTGCGGGAACTCCAGGCTGAACTGAAGTGGCTGGGCCAGATCCTGGGTCCGGCCCGCGATGCCGAAGTCATGCTGGAGCGGCTTCGCCAGCACATCCTGGAGCTCCCGGAAGAACAGAGGTCCGGCCTCTTGGCCCAGATGATCGATCAGGAGCTGGTCGCAGCCCACGACGCAGGCTACAGAAACGTCCTGGAGACCCTCCGGACCGGCCGCTACTTCCGTCTCCTGGGCTCCCTGGAGGACTTCCGGGACCACCCGCCTGCCAAGCCACGCGCCTTCCGGCCCGCGCGCAAGGTGACGGCCAAGCTGGTCAACAAGGCCGCAAAGCGGGTGGAGCGTGCCCGGAAGGCCGTCAAAGGCTCGGCCGACACGGCCGCGCGCGACACAGCGCTGCACGAGGTCCGAAAAGACGCCAAGCGCCTCCGCCACGCGGGTGAGTCGGTCTTGGAGATCCACGGCAAGCGCGCCGCCAAACTCACCAAAGCGGCCGGACGGCTCCAGACAGTGCTCGGCGACCATCAGGACAGCGTCATGGCGACCGCCCTCCTGCGCAGACTCGCGGCCACCCCGGACCGGCCCGCCGATACCGACCTCGGCTTCGAGGGTTTGCTGGAGATGGAAGAACGCATTGCCCGGAAGACGGAGAACAAAGCCCGCAAGGCAGGGAAGAAGCTTCGCCGCTTGCGGCTGCGACCCTGATCCTGGACGCGTCGAGTGCTGCATCGCCGTCGATGAAGCTGAGGACCTCGCGGTCGTGTTCGTTCATGCCCAGTGCCTGGGGGACCTCAGCGACGCCAGCATTACTTTGTGCCCTCCGAAGATGGACCGTGACGTTCCACCGCCAGCGGGCGCATCCGTGTCAGGATCAGTCATGACCGACCGCCTGATGCTCCTCGACACCGCGTCGCTGTACTTTCGCGCGTTCTACGGCGTGCCCGACACGATCCGCCGCGCCGACGGCACCCCGGTAAACGCTGTTCGCGGGCTGCTCGACATGATCGCACGGCTCACCACCGACTACGGTGCGACGCATCTCGTCGCGTGCTGGGACGACGATTGGCGCCCGCAGTGGCGGGTAGACCTCATCCCGAGCTACAAGGCGCATCGGGTCGCCGAGGAGGTGGCAGGCGCCCCCGATGTGGAGGTGGTGCCGGACGCGCTCGAGGCGCAGATTCCGATGATCCGCCGCGTGCTCGAGCTCGCCGGCATCGCCGTCGTCGGGGCTGCCGACCACGAGGCCGACGACGTCATCGGCACCTACGCCAGCCACGCCGAGCTTCCGGTCGACGTGGTGACGGGCGACCGCGACCTCTTCCAGATCGTCGACGACGCCCGTCAGGTGCGGGTGGTCTACACCGCGCGCGGCATGAAGAACCTCGAAGTCCTGACCGACGCCGACGTCGTCGGCAAGTACCGTGTGCTGCCCGTGCAGTATGCCGACTACGCGACCCTGCGCGGCGACACCTCCGACGGGCTGCCAGGCGTCGCCGGCATCGGGGAGAAGACCGCCGCGTCGCTGCTCGGCGAGTACGGCACGCTCGACGGGCTGCTCGCGGCTGCCGCGGACGCAGCGAGTGGGCTGTCCACCGCAGTGCGGTCCAAACTCGCCGCGGCGGCGGACTACCTCACGGTCGCGCCCACCGTCGTGAAGATCGTGCGAGACCTGGAACTGCCGACGCTTGAGGAGGCAGGCGCGCAGTTGCACCCTGTCTCCGGCGGTTCGCGGGCCGAGCTTGAGCGTCTCGCCACAGAATGGAACCTCGGCGGTTCGGTCAGCCGGCTCCTTGAGGCATTCGACCTGCGTCGCTAGGGAAGTCCCTGGGGCGTGTGGGCAAATGCCGGGGCGAAGGCGCGATCCGGACCGCACCTCCGCCCTCCGGCGGCCTGTTTTCAGTGTTTCTTGAAAGCGTCCTTGACCTTTTCGCCGGCCTGCTTCAGGTCTGCTTTGACCTGATGGCTCTTGCCCTCGGCCTTCATCTTGTCGTCGCCGGTGGCTTTGCCGGCCGCCTCTTTGCCTTTGCCGTGGAGTTTCTCGGCGGCATTGTGGATCTTGTCACTCAGGCCCATGATGAACCTCCTTATTTATGTCGCCCCCGCGACGTGAATGCCATGGAGGCCACACTTAATTGTAGGGACGGAACCGTGGAAAGCGGGGGCCATTTGGGATGGTCCGGGCCATTCCCGGCTCCGGGACAACAATCCAGGTCAGGCGATCACGGTTCCAGAATACAAATGCCGCCATCCGGAGTTATTCGGGCACGGACCATTGGCAGCGGTGGCAGTGCGCCGGCAGAAGCGGCGGTGTTAGTCGGCAAGAATGCGGTAGAGCGCGCGGCGGGTGTCATCGATTACCGTCATTGCGGCACTGCGTTGTTCCTCGGTTGCCGAGAAGCGGAATTGGTGGATGACTCCCATGAGTTTTCCGACGCTTTGGTGAAACGCCGGCCCGGATCCCTCCGGGTCGGTGTTCCAGGCGTTCCCCAGCTCCTCGGCGTGATCGGCCACGTAGGCCTTGCCCGCATCGGTGAGGGTGAACTCGGTGCGCCGGCCATCACCTACGGGCGCAATGAGCTCTTCATCAACGAGCTGCTGGAGCGTCGGGTAGACGGACCCCGGGCTCGGACGCCAGGCGCCCGAGGTTTTTTCCGCAATGGTCTTGATCAGCCCGTAGCCGTTGGACGGTGATTCGGCCAAGAGGGACAGAATCGCCGAACGAACATCGCCCCTGCTGGCCCGCCGCGACCCGCCGGGGCCAAAACCCGGTCCGAAGCCCGGTCCGAAACCCGGTCCAAACCCGCGGCCCGGTCCGAAACCACCGTGTCCGTGGGGGCCGCGGCGGCTCCTGCCGCGCCCGAAGCGTGCCTGGGCGGGTCCGCCCTCCGTGAATTTGTCGTCATGCATGCCTTTCATAGCGGCATCGACCTTCCCAATCAGTTGAAATCAATAATGGTCGCCGATTGTTCGGCGATAATTAACGATATATCGGTGAGTATCGGCGGTCAAGAGTCGATTCACCCCGCATCCGCTGACTCACGGACGCTGCCAGCCGCTGGTGTACAGGTCACTGACACAGCAGGTCATCGAGCAGCCGTTGCACATGCTCGGGCCGTTCGATGTTCGCGAAGTGGCCGCAATGCGGGAGTGTCACCATCTGGACGCGTGGGATTATCGCGGCCAGCCGGAGCAGGTCAGAGGGTGGAGTGAACACATCGCTGTCCCCGCGGATCGCCAGCACCGGACACAGAATGCCCCGCCACTGGCCAAAATCGTAGTGCGCAGCGGCCCGGGCTGCCGCGGAGAAACCGGCCGGCCGGGCGTCCTCGCCAAGCCCTCGAAGCACCCCCGCGGAGATGGATGCGGGTTCTGCGAAAAACGGGGACAACAGCGGCCGCATCACGGCGGTAGACCCGATTGCACGGACCAGCGCGGGCCCTGCCGGGCCGAGGGCTGCCGCGGCGCGCATGGCCAGCAGCATGCCCAGAAACATCGGGAACCGGAACAGGCTGCGCAGTGGCTTGCCGGCCGCTTCGGACACGCCGAACGTGGTCGCCGAAATCGCCGTCACGCTGGCGGTCCGCCCGGGCCACGCCGCGGCGATGTGCAATGCCAGGAAGCCTCCCATGGAGTGGCCCACCAGGTTCCACCGCCGGTAGCCGAGCGAGGTCAAAGTACCGGTGACGGCGCGTGCCATCGCTTCGATGCTCAAATGCGCCATCCGGGCGTCCTGCGTGGACTCGCCCCAGCCCGGCAGGTCTATCAGCACCCGGTCATGTGCCGGCGCCGGGTAAAGAAGCTCCCGGAAGGACGTCCAGGAGCCCGCGGCGCCATGGAGGTAGACATCCGCCGTCCCGGATACGGCGTGCGGGCCCCCGGTGCCCTCCTGGACATGCACCGTGCAGGGGCCCAGCTCCGTGGCAAGGGTGCGCCGCCGCAGCGTGGCAGCCCCCGTACTTGCGGTTTCCTGCTGAACACCCATGGTCACCTTCTGTTCGTGGACTTTGAAGGTGATTCGGAGCGGCGGGGGCGCAGGACCGGACGCGAGGCTCCAGGCGGTGGAGGCCGGTGCGGATCAGGGCCTCCGAGGCCGCCGTTATCCGTGGCTCGGGGGAGGCGGTGGTCCGGCCGTCTCGGCCTGGCCGAACGTGGGGACCGTTGTCACGGATCCCACGTTCGGGAGTGCGTGGCGGGTGGCGTGCTCGATTTCGTCGTGGATTGTGGCAAGTTCGCCCAGGTCGGTGATCGTGGTCAGGGGGATGGAGACCTCGACGTGAAGCCGGTGGCCGGACCAGCGCAGCCGGGATGTTGCGCCCGCGGGGGCGTGGGCAGTGACAACCGCCGCCAGGCGTTCCGTAAGGTTCGGGTCCACGCCGTCCATGAGCCTGCGCCCGATGTCGCGAATGGTTCCCCAGAGGAGCACGGCGATGGCTGCGGAGATGAGCAGGCCCACGATCGGATCTGCAAGCGGAAATCCGAGCCATATGCCGATGACTCCGGCGACGACGGCCAGCGAGGTGAAGCCGTCGGTGCGGGCATGAATGCCATCGGCGACGAGCGCGGCGGACCCGATCCGCCGTCCCACGCGGATCCTGTAGATCGCGACCAGTTCGTTGCCGGCAAAGCCCACGAGGCCGGCGGCGAGCACCCAGCCCAGGTTCTGGACGGGTTGGGGTTCGAAGAAGCGCCGGATGGATTCGACGGCGGCCACCACGGCGGAGAGCGCGATCATCGCCACAATGAACAGCCCTGCGAGGTCCTCGGCGCGGCCGAAGCCGTAGGTGTACGTCCGGGTCGCGCGGCGGCGTCCGAGCAGAAAGGCGATCCACAGCGGAACGGCGGTCAGGGCATCGGAAAAATTGTGGACCGTGTCCGCCAGCAACGCCACGGAGCCACTGATGAGGACGATGACCAGCTGGAACAGCGACGTGGCCCCCAGTCCGAGCAGGGAGACCTTGACGGCGCGAATGCCCTGGGAACTTGTCTCCAGGACGGAGTCGATCGAGTCGGCCGAGTCATGGGAGTGGGGCACGAAGAGCTCCTGCAGCCACCCCTTGAAACCGGTCGCGTGGACATGGCCGTGCGGGCCGTGGTCGTGGTGATGGCCGTCGTCGTGGGCATGTCCGTGCGCGTGCGGGTGGACATCGTGGCCGGGGTGCGGGGGCCGGTTCATGCGCCGGCCTCCCTTGTGGGGCTGTGCGGGGCTGTGCTGTGATGCGGGGCCGTGCCGAGGGTGTGTTCGGCCTGGTGGATGGCGTCGGCCACGAGCTGCCAGGCGTGCCCGTCCTGCAGGCGGTAGTAGACCTTGGTGCCTTCCTGGCGGGTGGCGACCATGCGCGCCAGCCGCATCTTGGCCAGATGCTGGGAGACCGCAGCCGCCGATTTCCCGGCCTTTTCGGCCAGTACGTTGACGGGCAGTTCACCGTGGCGCAGGGCCAGGATGAGCCTGACCCGGGTGGCGTCGGCCAGCATGGCAAACACCTCCACGGCCAGCTCGACGTACTGGCTGTCCGCGGTGAGCGCGCAAGCCTTATTATCTGCATTCATACGCAGATACTTACATATAACCCCGCTCCACTCAAGACGATCGAATCAACGGGATACCGTTAGTGGCCATCAGGACGATTCCGGCGCGTCCGGATGCCGAAGGCTCAACTGCTTGGCGTGGAAGTCGAAATGAAGCGTGGGGTAGGCGTAAACATCGTTGAGCGTCATCAGCGGCGTGAAGAAGGGGTCCCACCTGTCGGGGAACGGCATCGACCTGGCGAGGGACTGCGGGTTCTCATGTTCGAGCCGGCGGGAGAGCGCGGCGATGGTTTTATCCAGTTTCCGGCTCATCCTGCGCCTGTTGTAGACGAGGGCGGCGGCCCGGGAGCCCCAGTAGTTCACCACATCAAAAGGACCGGTGCCCGCGTTGAGGACAGCAGCGAATGCCCGGCCCGCCGGGCGGGGGAGCCGGCTGACGACGTGGACCAGCGGAAGCAAGGCGCGGACCACCATGTAGCCGAAGACCATGTGGAAGAGCAGTTCCTCGTTGGTCCAGCGGGTGCCCGCACTTTTGCGGCCGAGGTCCTTGGGCGCCGCGTCCTGCAGCAGGGCGTCGAGGTGGCGGCGGGCGCGGCTGTACCCGGCCAGGATTTCGTCCATCGTCGGCTCCACAATGTGCCCTCCGGTGTCGCGGGCCCGGTCAGTTTCCAGCCAGCTCCGCATGCAGTTTCCGGACCCGGGCCATGATGTCGTCCCGGACCAGGCGCATGCGCTCCATGCCTTCGATGCCGCGTTCGGAGGGCTCGTCCGTATCCCAGAACTCGAGCCGCTGGCCCTCGCGGGGCTCGACCTTAGCCTGGTTGCCCAAGACGATGACGACGTCGGCCGCGTCCAGGACCTCGTCGGTGACGGGCTTGGGGTATTCGCCGGTGATGCCGATGCCGAGTTCATTCAGAGACTCCACGGCCTGGGGGTTCAGCGACTGACCGGGCTTGGTCCCGGCGGAGTGCACCGTGACGCTCCCATCGGCCAGATGGTTCATCAAACCTGCGGCGAGCTGGGACTTTCCGCCGTTCTTGCTGCAAACGAACAGGACGGTGGGCGTTTTCGTGGTCTCGGTCATGCGTTTGATTCTTCCTTCTCTGAGCTGGGTTCGTGGAGCAGTGATGCGGCCGGTCGGTCTTCGCCGGAGCGTCCGTGGGACAGTCCGGTGGGGAAGCCGACGAGCACCGGCTCGGGAGCGGCGCAGCACGAGGACTCTGATGCGGTGGCGGCGGCCGCCGGAACGTCGCAGCTGGTGCCGGCGTCGGAGGAGCAGACGCCGGTTTCGGGGAGTTCGAGCTGGACGGTGTCCGCGGCCTCGCGGTCGCCGGCCAGGGCCGCGGCGACGGAGCGGACCTGTTCGTAGCCGGTGGCGAGCAGGAATGTTGGCGCACGGCCGTAGGACTTCATGCCGACGATGTAGAAGTCCTTGTCCGGGTGGGCCAGGAGCCTGGCGCCGTGCGGTGCAACAGTGCCGCAGGAGTGGAACTCCGGATCGATGAGCGGGCCGAGCTCCACGGGTGCTTCGACGGCCGGGTCGAGGTTCAGGCGGAGTTCGCGCAGGATGTCCAGGTCCGGGCGGAAGCCGGTGCAGGGGACGACGACGTCGGCCTCGAGGGTGCGTCCGTCAACGGATTCCACGGTCACGCCGGAATCCAGGGCTTTGAGGGAAGCAATGCCGAAACCGCTGTGCAGTTCGATGGTCCCGGCCTCGACGAGGCGGCGCAGGCGGGCACCGAGCTGGCCGCGGGCGGGCAGCCCGTCAGCGTCGCCGCCGCCGTAGACTTTCTCGGCGGACGCGCCGCGGACCGCCCAGAGGATCCGGGTGCCCGGTTCGTCCTTGGCCAGGTCCGCGAGGCTGATCAGGGTGTTGGCGGCGGAGTGGCCGGCGCCGACGACCAGGACACGGCGTCCGGCGAAAGCGCCACGGTCACGGCCCGTCACGTCAGGGAGCGGCGAGGAGATCCGGTCCGCGGCGGAGTCCTCGCCGATGGCGGTAAGCCCGGAGGTCCCCAGCGGGTTGCGGGTGGACCAGGTGCCCGAGGCGTCAATGACCCCGGCCACGGTGTGGTCGCGGGTTCCCCCGTCCTGGTGCTGGACGCGGACGACGAACGGTGTGATCTCGCGGTTACGGGTGTGGGTCTTGTCCATGCCTGTGCGGGTGACGGCGATGACTCTGGCGCCGGTCTGCAGCCGGGAGCTGATGGCCGGGAGCGCGGCCAGCGGGGCCAGGTACCGATCGATGAGTTCCCCGCCGTAGGGCAGCGCGGTGGGCCGGGGCGCCTCCCAGCCAGCGGCTTCGAGCAGGCGAACGGCGGCGGCATCGATGTTGAACCGCCACGGTGAGAACAGCCGGATGTGGCGCCACTGCTCGATCGCGGCGCCGGCGGAGGGGCCGGCTTCGAAGATCAGCGGTTCGAGTCCGCGTTCGATCAGGTGGGCCGCGGCGGCCAGTCCCACGGGGCCGGCGCCGATCACGGCAACGGGAAGGTTCTTCGTCAAATCCATGGGTGTCCTCTTTCATCCGTTGTGGTGTTGCGGTTGTTTTCGGTTGGCCCTGCCGGCCGGGGTTGGGCCGGCAGGCGCCGGTGTTGGGTTAGCAGCAGTCCTGATCCTCGTCGTCGCAGCATCCGTCGCTGCAGCATCCGGTGTTCATTCAGCTCACCCCCTCTCCGTCCTCTGTCAGACGTGTGGTGCTGGCCCTTACTTGGCGGCAGGGGTCAGGGACTCGATCAGGTCCTCGATGCGGGTCTTGATCTCGTCGCGGATCGGGCGTACGGCTTCCACGCCCTGGCCTGCCGGATCCTCCAGGACCCAGTCCTCGTAGCGCTTGCCGGGGAAGTAGGGGCATTCGTCGCCGCAGCCCATCGTGATCACGACGTCGGATTCCTTCACGGCCTCCGTGGTGAGGATCTTCGGGATTTCGGCGGACATGTCGATGCCGAGCTCCGCCATGGCCTCCACGGCTGCCGGGTTGACCTTGTCCGCGGGCTGGGATCCGGCGGAGCGGACCTCGATCCGGCCCTCCCCGAGGGTGGTGAGGAAGGCGGCGGCCATCTGGGAGCGGCCGGCGTTGTGGACGCAGACGAAGAGGACGGAGGGCTTCTTGGCGGTTTCTGTGCTCACGGGGTTTCTCCTGGAATCAATGAGGTGAGTGGGCGATACAGTCTGGAGTCTTGCGCCCGGTTTGAAACTCTCAACCGAACATTGATGATGATCGATATAGAGAGTATCGGGCTATAGATTGATGAATGTCAATATTTGTTCCCGGCGGATTTCTGCGACGGACCTAGGCGGCGGTTACGCGGGGTGCAAGGTCATTGATGCGGCGGGTGATGTCGTTGAACGCCATGTCGAAAGCTTCTTTGGTGCCCGGGCGCAGCGGGTCCGGCACCGACCAGTGGATTCCAGCCAATCCGGGCAGTTCCTCGTGGGCCTTGTCGCAGACGGTCACGATGAAGTCGCCCTCGTCTGCCACCTGGATCAGGGTGCGCGGGGGAAGGTCCGCAAGGTCCAGGCCATGACGGCGGGCGACGTCGATAGCGCCTTGGGCGATGCGGTCTGCGGGATGCGTTCCCGCCGACGTCGAGGGAATTTCACTGACCTGCTGCCAGAGAGCGGCGGCCAGTTGGGACCTGGCGCTGTTTCGTGTGCAGACAAACAGGACGCGGCGCGCCCCGTGTTCGGCCCCCGGCACCAGGCCCTCCAGAGCGCCGGCAGCAAGCCGGATATAGCTGCGGCGCCGGTCGGCTTCGGAGCGGTGGCGGGTTGCCAGTCCGGCATCTTCCAGCGTGCGCAGATGGTGGGACAGCAGATTCGACGGCATCCCCAGCTCGGCCTGCAGCTCCGTCGGGGAGAAGTCCCCGAGGGTCAGCAGATCAACGATGCGCAGCCGCGCAGGATCGCCGAGGGCTGCGTGCCTGGCTGCCCGCGCCCGAAAGTCCTCTGCTGCCTCAATATTCATTGATTCAATTTTGACTGAATTAGTTCCTTGGATCAAGCTGTTGCCATGACTTCAAACCAGCCGCCGCTGTGGCGCCGCGCCATCGCCGAACTGCTCGGTACCAGCCTGCTCGTGGCCATCGTCGTCGGCTCCGGGATCGCCGCGCAGCAGCTCTCACCCAGTGACGTTGGCCTGCAGCTGCTGCAGAACAGCACCGCCACAGTGCTGGGCCTGACGGTGCTGATCCTGGTGCTCGGGCCTGTGAGCGGCGCGCATTTCAACCCCGTGGTCTCCCTCGCCGACTGGATCCTGGGCCGACGCGCCGGTACCGGCCTGACCCTGCCGGAGCTGGGCACCTATGTGGTTGCCCAGACCGTGGGTGCGGTCAGCGGCAGTATGGTCGCGAACGCCATGTTTGAGGTGGGCACCTCCATCTCGTCCAAGGAGCGGGCAACACCGGGGCATCTCCTGGGTGAAGTTGTCGCCACTGCGGGACTGGTCCTGCTGATCTTCGCCTTGGCTGCCACCTCCCGCGGCGCCCTTGCCGCGCCGGCGGTGGGCGCCTACATCGGAGCCGCGTACTGGTTCACGTCCTCGACCTCGTTCGCGAATCCGGCAGTGACGGTGGGCCGCATCTTCAGCGACACCTTCGCCGGCATCGCACCGGCCTCAGTTCCAGGCTACGTTCTGGCGCAGCTGATCGGCGCAGCAATAGGAATTGGCCTTCTCCTCATCCTGTTCCCGGCCGCGGCCCGCATCGCGGACGGCGTCGTCCTGGCGCACAGTGCCGAAACCGCCCGCTCCTAGCCTTGGCCGGCAGCCGAACAATGCCGCCCCCACCCAAAGCGGATCTGCGCCGGGTCGACCGACCCGAGCTCCCGCGCCCATACATTGATGATTGTCAATATCAGGGCATAATGGGTACATGAAGTTGTTGCCTGTACTCGAGCCGGCCACGGATGAATCCTGCTGCACCCCGGCAGGGCCCCCTGCCCTGGGTGCCGAGGAAGCCCAGCAGAGGGCCCTGGTTTTCAAGGCGCTGGCCGACCCGAACCGGCTCCGGCTGCTCTCCATCGTCAAAGCTGGCGAGTCAGGGGAGGCATGCGTCTGCGACCTCACCGAGCCGCTGGACCTGGGCCAGCCCACGGTCTCCCACCACCTGAAGGTCCTGGTCGAGGCCGGGCTGCTGCACCGTGAAAAGCGCGGCACCTGGGCCTACTACTCCCTGGTGCCCGGCGCGCTCGAGCAGACGGCCGGGCTCCTGGCGACGCTGTGACCGCGCAACAGTCCGCGGTGACGATCCGCTCCATGCACGAGGACGATTGGGCGGCCGTCCGGGGAATCTACCGCGAAGGAATCGCCACCGGCCACGCCACCTTTGAGGCGGAAGTGCCGGACTGGGAACGCTTCACCAGTTCCCGGCTTCCCGCGCACCGCCTCGTCGCCGAGGCTCCCGAGGGCGGGATCCTTGGCTGGGCGGCTGTCGCCGCGGTGTCAGCGCGGCCCGTTTATGCCGGCGTGGTCGAACACTCCGTCTACGTCGCCGCGGAAGCCCGCGGCAAGGGAGTCGGGGCCGCGCTGCTTCAGGCCTTGGCCGCATCGACCGAACGATGCGGGATCTGGACGATCCAGGCCAGTGTCTTCCCCGAAAACGAAGCAAGCCTGAAGCTCCACCTCGCGAACGGATTTGCCGTCGTCGGCCGGCGGAACCGCATTGCCCGCATGAGCTACGGCCCCAGCGAAGGGCAATGGCGGGACACGGTGCTGATCGAGCGGCGCTCCCCGGTCGTCTAGGACCCCGCCCCGCCGAACCGCTGGAAGGATGCGCTTTGCTGGGCAAGCCGGCGCATGGCCAGGAGTACCGGTTCCATCAGCAGTGTCCCAAGAACCACGTGCCTCATTGCGGCCTCGGCCGAATCGGTGGGGACACTTTCGAGGTCGGCCGCGGCGATGTCCCGCATTGCCGCGGCGTAGCGGTCCAAGAGCGCAGCCGACGCATCGAACCCGGCATCTGAGAGCCCGCGCAGGGCCTCCACCAGGGCGGCCTGCGTATCGCGGTCGCATGTCTCCGCGCCCCATCCCCAGCGGTCCAGGAGCCGCTGTGCCGAGGAAAGGTCGACGTCGTCCGGTGCGGTCCGGGTGACCGCGTGGTGCGCAATTCCGAGCAGATCGTGGCCTGACTCCGGCGGGCTCTCCAGGCCAAGCAGCACCTGGCGGGTGGCGCTGATGCTGAGCCCGGCGGTCCCAATGAGTGCCCGGATGAGCTTCAGCCGCCGAACATGCGAGTCGTCGTAGCGGGCCTGCGTCGCGGACGTCAGCACGCCCTCGTGAAGCAATTTCTCCCGAAGGTAGTACTTGATGGTGGCCACCGGAATCTCAGTAGCGGCGGCCAGCTGTGAGATGCGCAAAGATTCTCCTTGACTTGGATAGTCGCACTCGCCAATATTGGGGAGTAGTGGTATCCAGTTAGGAGAATAGTATGGCACGCATCAATGCTGGACGTTTCACTCACCGCCATTCCGGTGATTTGGTGGTCTTCCTCATCGGCATGCGCATCAACAGTCCCTGGCGTCCGGATCTCTGGCTGCCGGTGTTCCTTGCGATGCCCCGGATGCTGACCGAACTCTTCCGGGAGCCGGGGTCCGGCCTCCTTGGTTGCCGGTTTGCCCTCGGAGCCGGCGGGCCGGTCATTGTGCAGTACTGGGACTCGGTGGACAAGCTGTATGCCTACGCAAGTGCGCCCCAATCCGAGCACAGGCCCGCGTGGGCTGCCTTCAACCGCCAGGCAAGGAAGGTCCCAAAAGCTGTCGGCATCTGGCATGAGACCTTCCAGGTAAGCAGGGCCGAGAGCATGTATGTCTCTATGCCTACCGAGGGTCTCGCGCAGGCCACAGAGCTTCTGCCCGTGGGGCCCGGAAGCCAGCAGGCGAAGGACCGGCTGTCCAACCCGGGCTGAGATGACCGATGCCTTTCCGGATCATGGTTTGGTCGGGGAATCCGGCATACGGCAGCGGGCCGCGAGCCCCGAGAGCAGGATGGTGATTCCCTCATCCAGTTCGGCCATCCCGTCGTAGTCGGCGAGGACCGGGGCGAGGGCGCGGAGGCGGGGGAATTCCTTCGGTGGCAGGCGGTGCAGCCCCAGCCGGAGAAGGGCCTCATTTTCCTCGGGGTCGACGACGAATTCCTGCAGTTCGTTGAGGATGTGCCCGTAGAGGTATCCGTAGTAGGCGCGGTAGACGTGCAATGCGTCAACGGGGGCGAATCCGGCGTCGATCAGCAGGGACAGGATCTGCTCCAGCGGACGCAATGTTCCCAGCGGCCGCAGGCCCAGGGGCGTTGACAGGGGGCGGGTCACGAGGAGGGGCACGACGTTGGGGTGCCGGAGCGCCAGGAGCCGCAGGTCGTGGGCAATGCGCCGGAGCTGCGACTGCCAGTCGGGATCATCGGGAATGATGGCCAGTTCGTTCAGCACGAGTTCTGAGACGCCGTCCAGCAGGGCTGCGCGGTTGGCGGCGTAGCGGTACAGGCTCATGGGATCCCGCCCGAGTTCCTGCCCGAGCCTGCGCATGGTGAGGGCGTCGAGTCCCTCGGCGTCCACCAGTGCCAGTGCCGTCGACAGGACAATCTCCCGGCTGAGGCGAGCCTTCTTGCCGGGAGCCGCAGGGGGCGCCGGGTGCTCTTCGGGCGACATGGTTTTCCGTTCGGGTCGGTAGAGAGTGGTTACAGTTCCGGGATGAAAAGCCGGTTGCTTAATGTGTAGTCTACGCCTACAGTCTACATCGTAGAGAAGTTGCATTGGCTGGTTTCCGCAGGATGTGGACCGCCAGCCCAGCAACGCTTTATTCCCGGATCTGCGGTGACGCAGCAGTGCGGGATCTTGCTTCATCGCCCCGTGCATGGCCTTGACGCTCAGCTGCTGTAGCCACACGGCGGCACACAATGCACCGCGAAGAAACGAGCCACTCATGGCAACTTCCCAATACGACCAATTCCTGCAGGAAGCCACCACCCGGGACCCTGCATCCGACCACGCACTGGGCCGGGACTGCCTCTACGGGCTCTACACCAGCTGGTGCTTCCTGAGCCAGACCGCGCCCCGCCCCGAAGATGCCTTCTGGGCGGCCATGAAAGAAAAGCAGATCCATCCCAAGCGCAACGGCCTCCGCATGAAAGGACCAGCCGCGGCGGACTACATCCTGGCCAGCTACCCGGGCCTGGTCTGACCCGGATGACAATCACGTCAAGCACGTACTTGCCCCGGGATGCCCACCAGCCCCGAGGGCGGCGGCCTTGGTGTGCGACATGTGAGACCGACCGGCACCTGCTCCTGGACTCTGTCGCCACCTTGAATCCGCAGCAGGAAACCCTCGCGGCCGCCATCAGCTGCACCAACTGCGGCAGCTCGCACGTGGTAGCTACGACTGCGGCGTTTCTCGCAATCATCCCGGCGCGGAACGGGAACAGCGGCGGTGCCATGCACCGGGAGGACGC
The DNA here is from genome assembly GCF_056406495.1 of Arthrobacter sp. P1_B9. Classification (NCBI taxonomy): domain Bacteria; kingdom Bacillati; phylum Actinomycetota; class Actinomycetes; order Micrococcales; family Micrococcaceae; genus Arthrobacter; species Arthrobacter sp. P1_B9. The sequence goes on along the minus strand of NZ_JBFUAA010000004.1, from coordinate 328,249 downwards.
CTACCGCCACTGCCAGGAGCCGATGTCCGCAGTGGACCCCGAGCGGCGAAGTGCCCACCGGGCGGTTTCCACACACGCCGGGAGCCCGGATGTTCTGGGCGACTATCTCCGGACGCGTGTTCTCCGGTGCCGGTGCGGGTTCCAGATGGAAATACCCCGCCCGTGACAGTCAGCACCCTCCGGGGTCTGTATCCAACAAAGTATTAGGGGCACACCGTTTTCAACCACAGCACTGCCACCACCGGAGCCTCCGCGGCCCACAATCAACGACCCGCGCTGATGGACATGGATCTGTCCCCGCAGGGACTCGCGGATGCCCCGGCGAACGAAGTCGACCCGGACAGCCTCGTCTACACCGGCAACAGCTAAGGGGCTGCACCCTTGGGGCCCCTCCGGCCGTAACCCCGGGGCGGGCTCACTTCGACGCACTTTCACCGGCCGCAGCCAAAACCGCTGAGGCCCACGTAGGAGAAAACATGAAGATCCCTGACGCGCGCGGACCCATAAGCCGTGGCCTTTTCCGGCTTCTGGCCGACGGGACCGGAGATGATTCCGCAGCCCAGGGCACGCTGCGCGATCTCACCGAGCTCATCAACGGGCAGCTGGCACTCGCCGACGACATCATCGACGACGGCGATGTGCAATTGACCCTGTTCTGCCTCTACGAGCTGCACTACGGCGGCTTGGATGGGGTGGACGACCGCTGGGAATGGAACCCCGGGCTGATCGCACTCCGGCAGCTGCTGGAGGGACCGTTCGAGCTGGAGCTGCGGTCCGTGGCCCGCTCGTCCGCCGGATCAGTCCAGCCTGCTCCTGCCGCCGGCCTGGACAGCGACGCGGTGGCGGACATTTTGTTCGGGCTCGCGGGCCAGGACGGTGGACCGGGCATGTCCCGCCATGTGGCGAAGCTGGCCACCCTCGGGCAGCTCCGTGAATTCCTGGTCCACAAATCGATCTATCAGCTCAAGGAAGCCGATCCGCACACCTGGGCGATCCCGAGGCTGACCGGGCGGGCCAAGGCTGCGCTGGTGGAGATACAGGCTGACGAGTACGGCGGAGGCCGCCCGGACCGCATGCACAGCGCACTTTTCGCCCGGACCATGCGAGGGCTGGGGCTGAACGATGTCTACGGCGGCTATGTGGATGCCGTCCCGGCCATCTCTCTCGCCGCGGTCAACATGATGTCCCTTTTCGGCCTGAACCGCAGACTGCGGGGAGCCATCGCAGGGCATCTGGCGATCTATGAGATGACGTCCTCCCGGCCGAATCAGCTGTACGGCAACGGTTTCCGGCGTCTCGGATTCGGGGCCGATGTGACCGCGTACTTCGATGAGCACGTCGAAGCGGACGCCGTCCACGAACAGATCGCGGGCCGGGATCTCGCCGGAGGGCTCGTGGAGGCAGAACCGGATCTCCTTCCGGACGTCCTGTTCGGCGCGACGGCGGTGCTCGCCATCGACGCCCGACTCACCGCGCACATCATGGGGGCGTGGGAGAGCGGCACGTCGTCGCTGAAGCCGCCTGTCCCCGCCGGGGTCTGACCCGGGCACGAACCCAGTCAGGGAGCATCTATGAACCAGAACCCGCAGGAATCGTCCAACGACGCCGCCATTGTTATTTGTCCCGATGGACCGATCCTGGTCCGCGGCGAGTTTGAGATCGTCACCCCGTCCGGGGGAGCAGTGCCGCGGTCGCGCAAAACAGTCGCCCTGTGCCGCTGCGGCGCGTCCGCGATCAAACCCTACTGCGACGGCACCCACAAATTGATCGGGTTCCGAACCGAATTCCCTGCCACCCCGGGGACGAGAGAAGCGACGTGAGGCACCCCGGGAATGGTTGGGGATCTGTGGCACTTATCGCCGGATTCGTGGCCTCCGGTGACCGGAGTACGAACGCTTTGGACACCCGGCGCCTCACTCAAGGCGCCGGCGTCGTGCTCCGCAGTGTGGGCTGGGTGAGGGCGGCCGCGGCGCAACGAACAGGTAAACAGCGGGCGACTTGAAAAAGAAAGCATATTTTTTAGGAAATATTTGACTCACTCTTTGAGTCGTGGCACGCGCGCGGAGAGTTTGTGTAAGCGCTTACATCGACCGGGGTATGAGCCGTTTTGGTGTCTGAAATGTGGTTTTGAATCCTCGCCGGCACTGTCTACGGTGATGAACGTCCAGGAGGTCAGCACCCTCCCGGGCCACCGACGGGGCCCTACCGAGGTCCCGTCCCCTCGACACGATGGCGTCCTCGATGACGCCTGCGGTGTCATCGGGGCTGCCGGAGTTTCGGGGAATGAGGGCATACGCCCGTCTTCCACGAATGGTCTCAACTCCGCGAGAAGAGCAAAAATGCACGAGCACCCCAATACACACCGGAAGCTGCGGTGGCGTTCTGTCGCCGCTGCACTGGCGGCGGCCGTGGCGGCCTCCGTCTTCCTTGCCGTTCCGTCAGCCCAGGCAAACACGCCCTCGGATCCGCCGAGCGGCGGGCAGATGCCGGCTCCGACACCCGGCTTCCCCCTGCCCACGAAGCACACCCAGCAGGCGTTCGATCCAGCCGCGGCCTTCACCTCCAAGTGGACGCGTGCCGATGCCAAGCAGATCATGGCCCAAAGCAGCACAAGCGTAACCCCGGGCCAGAACTCCATGAGCCCGAACGTCACCATGCCGGAAATCCCCCAGGACTTCCCGGCCATGAACGACGACGTCTGGGTTTGGGACACGTGGTCCCTGACCGACGAGAACGCAAACCAGATCAGCTACAAGGGCTGGGACGTGATCTTCTCACTCGTTGCCGACCGCCACGCCGGCTACGGCTTCGACCAGCGGCACTGGAACGCCCGGATCGGCTATTTCTTCCGCAAGACCAACGCCGATCCGGCCAAGGACAAGTGGAACTACGGCGGACACCTGTTCCTGGACAACACCTCCGTCGGCAACACCGAATGGTCCGGTTCCACCCGCCTCATGCAGGGGAACCACGTCAACGTCTTCTACACCGCAACGACGTTCTACGACGTTGCCGAGCGCAACGCCGGCGGCGGCGGAATCGCCCCGGATGCCGTGATCGCCAAGGCACTGGGCAACATCCACGCTGACAAGAACGGCGTGAGCTTCGACGGCTTCGAGCACACCAAACTCCTTGAGCCGGACGGCGTCATGTACCAGAACAAGGCCCAGAACCCAGGGTTCGCCTTCCGGGACCCCTACACGTTCGTAGACCCGGCGCACCCGGGCAAGACCTTCATGGTCTTCGAAGGCAACACCGGCGGCCAGCGGGGCGACTACAAGTGCACGGAGCAGGACCTGGGCTACCAGCCCGGGGACCCCCGCGCCGAATCCGCGAACACCGTCAACGCCACCACCGGTGCATGGTTCCAGACGGCCAACGTGGGCCTGGCCGTGGCGGACAACAAAGACCTGACCAAATGGCACTTCCTGCCGCCGATCCTGTCCGCCAACTGCGTCAACGACCAGACCGAGCGTCCGCAGATCTTCATCCAGAGCGAGGGCGGCAAGAACAAGTACTACCTGTTCACCATCAGCCACCAGTTCACCTATGCAGATGGAATGCGCGGCCCCGACGGAGTTTACGGCTTTGTGGGCGACGGCGTCCGTTCCGACTACCAGCCCATGAACAACAGCGGCCTGACGCTGGCATCCCCCACGGACCTGAATATGCCAGCCAACGCGCCCGAAGGGCCGGATCCCCGCCAGAACGGCCGCCAGTTCCAGGCCTACTCGCACTACGTGCAGCCGGGCGGGCTGGTGCAGTCCTTTATCGACAACGTGGACGGCGTCCGCGGCGGGTCCCTCTCGCCCACCGTGAAGATCAACTTCCGCAACGGAGTTTCGGCCGTTGACCGCACCTTCGGCCAGAACGGCCTGGGCCCGTTCGGGTACCTGCCCACGAACCTCAACGTCGGCGGTGCCGGGCTGTACAAGTAGTGCAGTAGGCAGTCATGAGACGGAAGCACCCGGATTTCCGGGTGCTTCCGTCCCCCCGCAGGCCCTGGACCGACAGGGCCTAGACCGACGGGCCATAGATGGGCGGGATGGCTTCCACCAAAACCAGGAATGTTAAATCATGAAAAACCATTGGACGATCTGGATGGTGGCCGCCGTGGCCGCCGCCGCTGCCGTTCTGATCGCGGTGGCGCTGGTCCCTTCGCCGGGATCCAGCCCGGGTTCCCAGAGCCACGCCGGGCAGGCGCAGCCAGCTTTCGACCGGCCCGAGGGGGCATCCGAGTTCCGGCCGAGCTATCACATAACGCCCGGGAAGAACTGGATGAATGATCCGCAGCGTCCCATCCTGCTCGACGGCGTGTGGCACTACTACTACCTCTACAACGCCGGGTACCCGAAGGAGAACGGCACCGAGTGGTACCACCTGACCAGCACGGACCTTGTGCACTGGAAGGAGGAGGGAGTGGCGATCACCAAGTACAAAAACGGGCTGGGCGACATCGAAACCGGAAGCGCCGTGGTGGACCAGGACAATTCGGCCGGCTTTGGCAAGGGGGCTGTCATTGCGGTCATGACGCAGCAGGACCAGAGAATCCAGCGGCAGTCCCTGTTCTATTCCACTGACCACGGATACTCCTTCACCGCCTATGCGCAGAACCCGGTCATGGAAAACCCAGGCGAACCGGACTGGCGGGATCCCAAAATCATCCGGGATGCGGCCCACGGCCAATGGGTGATGGCCCTGGCCGAAGGCGACAAGATCGGCATGTATACGTCGTCGAACCTGTTGGACTGGCACTACGCCTCAGGCATCGAACGCAAAGGTCTGGGCGTCCTGGAGTGCCCGGACCTTTTCCAGTTGGATCTCGACGGTGATCCATCCAAACGGACCTGGGTCCTGGCCGCCAGCGCCAACGGGAGCGAAGAGGGCTTCACCACGGGCGTTGCCTACTGGACTGGCGAATGGGACGGAACCCGATTCACCCCGTCTGACGGGCCGCACCAGTGGCTCGACGCCGGCTCCGACTTCTACGCCGCCGTGACGTGGGATGATCCCAGGCTCACCGAAAGCCAGCGGATGTCCTCGCGGCACGCCATCGGGTGGATGAACAACTGGCAGTACGCCCGGCAGCTGCCCACTCAGGACTGGCACGGCGGCGCCGACTCCATAGTGAGGGACATACGGCTGCAAACAATCGACGGAAAGCCAACGCTGGTGTCGAGCCCCACGACTGCCATGAAATCCCTTGAAGGCCCCGCGGCAACCACCGGGGAACGTCGACTGACACCGGATGGCGCAGGACAACTGCCGGTCCCGGAAGGCGGGGCGTACCGGCTCGATGTAACTCTAGAGCGGACAGCGCAGGACGACGGTTCCGTTGCCAGGATCAAACTCGAAAGCGGCGGGGGCACGTTTGCCACCGTCGGATACGACTTCGCCACCGAGTCAGCATTCATCTCCCGGGAGTCCGATGTTGCCGCCACCGGCAAGGCAGAACTCAGCCCCGACTATCGGGCATCGCGGCGCGCAGCCAGCCCAGCGCGGAACGGGACGGTGGAGCTAACGATTTTCGTCGACTATTGCTCGGTGGAGGTTTTCATCAACGGCGGGGAAAAGACCATGACGTCACTCGTTTTCCCCGCTGCGGGGACGCCGGGGGTCAAAGCCGTCACGGCAGGGGGCATGCTGACGCTGAAGTCCTTCAGCTACCGGCGCTTGGCCTCCACCCGGTGATCAGCTGTTGCCCGCAGCGGCGGGGATCCGGACGGCCCTGCCGCTGACCACTATTCCGCCGGCAGCGGGAATGTCCACGGTGAGCAGGCCCGGACGGCCGACGTGCCGTCCCTGGTGGATGAGGACTCTCGACGGGGGAGCGACCAGGCCCAGGATGCGCAGGTAGGCGCCGACGGCCGCCGCGGCCGCCCCGGTGGCGGGGTCCTCCGTGATGGCACCCACGGGGAACAGGTTCCGGGCTTCGAATTCGCCATCTGCAATCGGGTGCAGGACGGTCACTGTCGCGGCCCAGCCCTGTGCGTCCATCAGCCGGCGCACGGCCTCCGGATCGAAGGAAAAGGAGTCGAAAAGATAGCGGTCCGCGACGACCAGCACCGGATGCCAGTTCCCCGAATACGCGATCCGCGGCGGATAGGCCGGATCGAGATCGTCCAGGCCGAAACCGAGCAATCCAAGAAGTTCAGCCAGGACGTCGTCGTCGAAGGCGGCCAGCTGTGGTTCAACGCCCGTGAAGGATGCCGTGATCTCGGCACCATCTCCCGCCGTTTCTATGCGGACGGGGCCGACGGGGGTCTCGAAGGTGAAGGCGCCCGCCCCGTCGCGTGCGCTCAGCGCAACGGCCAGCGCAATCGTCGCATGCCCGCAGAATGGCACCTCGGCGATCGGCGAGAAGTACCGAACCCGGCTCCGGCGCGGGTCGCCGTCGATGCCCGGCTCCGTCACGAAAGCCGTCTCTGCGTACCCGACGGCGGCCGCCACCGCCAGCATCCCGGCATCATCCAGATCACGGGCATCCAGCACCAGGCCTGCAGGATTTCCGCCGTTGGGCGTCGTGGAAAAGGCCGCATAGCGCAGGACCTCCGGGGTGGTTTCCATACACCGATCCTCCCATGCCGGGCCACCGCGTCTGTGGGAGCCGCCGGCGGACCGGCCCATGAACTCACTACCGAAAGCCTTGACCGGGCAAACCTGCGGCGTCCATGCTGTGCTAACTGCTCAGCAGCATCGACGGGAAGGCCCACCATGTCCCTTGCACCCTTTTCCTCGCGTTGCCGGGTGATCCTTGCGGCCGCCGCAAGCTTCGCGCTGATGCTGGCCGGAACGCCGGCCCACGCAGCCGGGGCTGCGGGCCCGGGCAACGATGTGTCGTGGCCCCAATGCGGCAAAACGCTGCCCCGGGGCCAGACGTTCGCCGTCGTCGGCGTGAACAATGGGCTGGCCAACACCACCAACCCGTGTCTGGCGACGCAGCTGTCCTGGGCCGGGACGTCCACCGGCGGGACTGGCCAGCCCCTGGTCGCGCTCTACGTGAACACCGCCAACCCCGGTACTTCAGGATCCTGGTGGCCTACCAGCAACAACTACGGAGGAACCACCGTCGCCAACCCCTACGGACAGTGCACCGAGGGTTCAGTCGAGGAAGCCTGCTCCTACATGTACGGCTATGCCAAGGCCTACGACGATGCCAACATCCGGGGGATAAGCAACGCGGCGGCCTACACGTGGTGGCTCGATGTCGAGACCGGCAACAGCTGGTCAACCCGCCCGGCGGCGAACCGTGCCGATCTGGAGGGGATGGCGGCCTACTTCGCGAGTGTCGGAGCCCGAACGGGCCTTTACTCCGCCAAGACGCAGTGGACCCAAATTGTGGGAACGGTGCCGTCCTCGAGCAACCTTTACACGCTGCCCAGCTGGCTGGCCGGGGCGAAGTCACTCGCCGTGGCAAAACGCAAATGCTCCGAGGCGCCACTGACGGCCGGCGGGAAAGTCACCATTGCCCAGTACGTGTCGGGAGGATTCGACTACGACCATTCCTGTATCTGAGGGCCCAACGGGCACCGATTGGGACAAGACATGTCAGACCGCTAACACTTGACCTCAGTCCGGAGGTCGCGGATCGCGGCCTCGACGTTGGAGGCTTCGTCCCGGAGGGAATCAGCTGCTTGAGTCAACGTGGCATTGTCAGGCACCGCGGCGACTGCGGCATTGAACTTGGCTTCGGCGGCCATAACCGCCTCCGCCCGTTGCTGGGCGAGGTTCTCGCTTGCCTTGGCCAGCTCTTCATAGGTCTTGGAGACTTGGTCTTGGGCCGCGCGCACCTGCTCGATGGTGGCGTCCGGCTTGAGCGTGGCCTTGAAATTCGCCAGGGCCGCGGCATGGGCATCGGCAGCAGCGCAGATTTCCGACACGCTCGCGGGCGGGCTCGAGATGGCCGCGGTGGGGTTTGGGGTGGCAGCCGGCGGACTCGTGGGGCTGCATCCGGTGAGCAGTACGACGGCGGTCGCAAGCGCGATGGATCCCACGGTGATTGCGTGCGGTCTTGACATTTGGAGGCTCCTCTCCCAGCTGGGATCGCCCCCGAGCAGTGGGGCATCGAAGGGCATATCCATCGTCTGCCCGGACGCGCGTGCGGACCTCATCCGCCGGGGGTGAAATGGGCGGTAGTGCGCTGCCGGCCGGCACGGGCCCAAAGGCCCTTTTGGGACCTGCGGAACGCGGGTATTAATGGTTGTGCCACGGCGGGACGGGTCCTCCGCGACTGGTGTTGAAGCCGGGGCGGGCGGTCCAGGGCGGATGTTAAAAGCCTCCCTGGGCCGCCGCGGCGCTGAAGCAGATTTCCCGCTGTCTCGGGAACAGCTCAGCGGAACAGCTGAGGAACAGTTCATCGAAACAGGTCGCCGGGACAGCCCGGAACCATACCAAAACGACAGAGGCCCTGGCTCTGACAAATGGGAGGCGCGGCGGTGTCCGCCCGGACGTATGCTGTTTTCATCGGTTCAGCAGTGAGCTGCGTGCTTTGATCTCGAGCGTGGAACATGACCCAAGGAATTGCAGGAGACGGCCGGCAGGATCGTTATGCCTCCTTCTGGGAGCTGCACTTCAACGACCCGGATGTCGGTGCCTTCCTCAGCGAAGCCGTGAGCGAGTTTGTCGACGACATCGGTGGTCCCGGCCGTGGGATCAGCTGGGCAGTGACACTGGTCGGGTCCGCGGAGGCCCTCACGCTGACTGCGGGCAGCGCACCGGCGCGGGCCGCCGACGAGGCGCAGCGTTCCTTCGATGACGGGCCCGCCCGCACGGCGGTCCGAACCGGCGAATATGTGTTCGTGGGCGACACTTCCCTGGAGCGGCGCTGGCCCGGGTACGCCAGCGCTGCCGCAGCCTTCGGGGTCCGGTCCCTCGTATCCGTTCCACTGGCACCACAAGCGGTCTTCCATGCCGCCGTGAACCTGTACGCCGCGTGGCCGCACGTCTTCACCAGCGCAGACATCATCGCAGCGGCTCGGCTGGCCCGCTACATCTCCCGTGCACTGCGTTTGGTCCAGGAGTTGGCGCTGAGGTCCGGGGGCGGCGCAGATCTCTCTTCGGCGCAGCTCTCCCGGGCACTGGCAGGGCTGGCGCTGCGGACGCTGGTGCGGGAGTACGGGTTCAGCGAAGAAGGGGCGCTTGACTACCTGCGCAGCGTCGCGGGCGGAGCCGCGCGGGAATCATCCGGCGCCACGGTCCACGTCCTGGTCCCCGATTCCGTTCCGGACCAGAACGTGCCCCTGCCCAGTCCCTATGCCGCGGCGCCACACGGCGGAGACACGCCCCCCGTCCGGCGGCGGCGGCGCAGGACGGGGACTCCGGCGTAGGCGGACACCGGCACGCGGCCCGCGGGACGGCAAACCGGGCCCAGCCAGGGCAGGGGTCACGCCGCGCTGGCGTCTTCTGTTCCGTGGGCATGACCTGGCCGGAGGACCTTCAGCGCGCCGGCCCACGCGATCACCTGGTCAAACAGGATCTGCAGGCTCTTTTCCGCGGCCGCCGTCGGGATGAAAGTGCGGTAATTCGCGAACTCCGTGGCCAGGGGCAGCGCCACCTGGGCCCGGACGTCGGCCATCTGCAGCTCCGCGGACACTCCGCGGAAGTGTTCGACGGCGCGGATGCCGCCGCTGCTTCCGTAGCTGACAAACCCGGCCGCCTTGTTGTTCCACTCCTTGTAGAGGTAGTCCACAGCGTTTTTCAGTGCGCCGGGAATCGAGTGGTTGTACTCGCCCGTGACGAAGATGTAGCCGTCGAATCCGTCGACAGCTTCGGACCAGGCCTTGGTGTAGGGCTGGCTGTACCGGCCGAGGGAGGGTGGCAGCGGCTCGTCCAGCAGCGGAAGATCAAAATCGGCGACGTCGAGGACGTCAAAGGTGGCATCGCCGCGTTCTGATGCCCGGGCACTTACCCAGTCGGCGACGGCCTTTCCGAGGCGACCGGGCCGGGTGCTCCCGAGCACGATAGCGATGCGGATCATGGCGGGCTCCTTTCCGGAAGTAATGTTTGCCCACACTCAGAACAACAAAACAAAGGGCTCGAAACTTCCGCAACCGCCGTGGGCCCCGCGGGTTCAGGGGCTAACGCGCGGCACGTCGATGGTCCGGCAGGATCCGTCCGCCGCGCAGCACGGCCACGAGGTCGAAGCCCGGGTCAACGGCGATGATATCGGCGCGCATTCCAGCCCGGAGGGCGCCGATCTCGGTCTCCAGGCCCAGGACCCGGGCCGGACCCAGGGTGGCCGCCGCGACAGCGTCGGCCGGACTCACCCCCGCCGCGATGGCCATGCGGACAACCTCCAACAGGGTCGCCGTGCCCCCGGCAAGGGCGCCGTTGCTCCGCAGGGTGGCTACGCCGTCGTGCACCACCACTTCCGCGGGGCCGAGTTCGTAGTCGCCGTCGGGCAGCCCGGTTGCCGCCATGGAGTCCGTCACCAGCGCGATGCCCCCGGCTCCGACCAGGTCAAAGACCATCCGGACCGTCTCCGGGTCGAGGTGGACGCCGTCGCCGACGAGCTCGACCACGACCGTGCCGGCGGCCGCCAGCCGCAGGCACGCGGCCGCCGGTCCGGGACTCCGGTGATGCAGGGGAGGCATGCCGTTGAACAGATGGGTCACCGTGGGCCGGGCCCGCGGCCCGAAGACCCCGGAAGCCGCGCCCCCGCGGATGAGGTCCGCGGCCTCCGCCAGTGAGGCCGCGGCCACGGGGGCAGCGGCATCGGTATGGCCCAGCGAGGGGATCACCCCGTGGTCCGTGAGGATCCGGAGGAGCTCACCCGCGCCGGGCAGTTCGGGGGCGTACGTCATGGTCCGCAGGGCTCCGCCGGCCGCCGCCACCAGCCGCCGGAGCAGCGCAGGGTCGGGGGCGCGGAGCCAGCGCGGGTCCTGCGCGCCGCACCGGGCGGCGGAGAGGAAGGGCCCCTCGGAGTGCACGCCGGCGATCAGTCCCTCGGCCGCCAGGACGTTGAGTACGCCGAGCGACCCCACCAGCTCATCTTCCGGGGCGGTGACGAGGCTCGCCAGGAGGGTGGTGGTCCCGTTGCGGTGCAGGAAGTCCACGGCCGCCCGGCAGCCCCGGTCATTGCCGGCCGGGAATCCGCCGCCCGCGGCGCCGTGGCAATGGAGGTCGACAAGCCCGGGAAGCAGGGAGCTGCCGGGCGGCAGCGGGAGCTCCTCCGCATCCGGGAAATGTGCGGCGTCAAAGCCGTCGCCGGGTCCCGCGTAGGCGATCCGGCCGCCTTTCACCGCCACCACGCAGCCCGGTGTGCAGGCGCCGTCCGTGATGAGGGCACCCCGCAGGATGTAGGCAGGGGCGGCGGCTTCGCGGTCCTCGAGGGGCAGGATCATGGTGCCAAACCTAGCGCAGCACGACGGTCCTGTTGCCCTGGAGGATGACGCGTCCCTCGCAGTGCCAGCGGACGGCGTTGGAGAGTGCCCTGCATTCGGTGTCGCGCCCGGCGGCCACGAGATCGTCCGGACTGAAAGTATGGTCCACCTCCACCACTTGCTGGGAGATGATGGGCCCTTCGTCCAGTTCCGCGTTGACGTAGTGGGCGGTGGCGCCGACCGTCTTCACGCCCCGGGCGTGCGCCTGGTGGTAGGGCTTCGCGCCCTTGAAGCTGGGCAGGAAGGAGTGGTGGATGTTGATGGCGCGGCCATCCAGCTGGCGGGTGAGGTTGTCGCTGAGGACCTGCATGTAACGGGCCAGGACCACCAGTTCGACGTCCATCCGGTCGATCAGTTCCAGAAGCCGCTGTTCAGCGGCGGGCTTGGTGTCCGGCGTGATCGGCACATGGAAGAACGGGATTCCGTGCCATTCGACGGTCCGCCGGTGGTCGGGGTGGTTGGAGACGACGCCGACGATCTCGATGGGCAGTTCTCCGGTGCGTGCCCGGTACAGCAGATCGTTGAGGCAGTGCTCGAATTTCGAGACCATGATCAGCACGCGCCGTTTGGTCCCGTGCCGCCGAAGCTCCCAGCGCATGCCGAATTTTTCGGCGACCGGCACAAATGCGTCCCGCAGCAAAGCCAGGGTGGTTTGGTCTCCGGCCGACGCGAAATGGACCCGCATGAAGAAGTGGCCGTCGAGCTGTGAGTCGAACTGCTTGCTTTCCAGGATGTCGCAGCCCTGGTCCAGCAGGAAACCGGACACGGCGTGGACTATCCCGCGCGTTTCCGGGCAGTCCAGTGTCAGGACGTGCTCAACGGTGTCGGGTGTCTGGTCCGGGGCCATGGTCAGCACTCCACGACGTTCACGGCGAGGCCCCCGCGGGAGGTTTCCTTGTACTTGGTTTTCATGTCTGCTCCTGTTTCGCGCATGGTCTTGATTGCTTTGTCCAGCGAGACTTTGTGGCTGCCGTCGCCGTGGAGGCACAGGCGGGCGGCGTTGATGGCTTTGACGCTGGCGATCGCGTTGCGTTCGATGCAGGGGATCTGCACGAGCCCGCCGACGGGGTCGCAGGTCAGCCCGAGGTTGTGCTCGATCCCGACTTCGGCGGCGTTTTCCACCTGCTCCGGGGTCCCGCCCAGCACTTCGCAGAGTCCCGCCGCCGCCATGGAGCAGGCGGATCCGACTTCGCCCTGGCAGCCGACCTCTGCCCCGGAGATGGAAGCGTTGATCTTGAACAGGATCCCGACGGCGGCCGCCGCCAGCAGGAAGCGGATGACGCCGTCGTCGTTGGCGCCGGGGACGAACTTGACGTAATAGTGCAGCACGGCCGGCACAATGCCGGCGGCACCGTTGGTGGGCGCGGTGACGATCCGGCCCCCCGCGGCGTTTTCCTCGTTGACGGCCAGCGCGAAGAGGTTCACCCATTCCATGGCGAGCAGCGGGTCGGCCGGGACCTGGACCGGCGATGGGTTCCGGGCGTCCGCCTCGGCGCTGACGGCGGATGCTGCCAGCGTCCGAAACAACGACGGGGCGCGCCGTTTGACGTTCAACCCGCCGGGCAGGATGCCCTCGGCAGCGCAGCCGTTGTCCACGCACTGGCGCATGACCGCCCACAGGGCCAAGAGCTTCTCCCGGAGGTCGGCTTCGGTACGCCAGACGAGTTCGTTGGCCAGCATCACGTCGGAGACGGACATATTCTCTCGGTGGCATATTTCAAGGAGTTCGTCAGCTGTTGTGAACGGGTAGGGCAGAACCGTGTCGTCGGCCACCACGTGGTCGGCGCCTAGTGCATTGCCATCGACGACGAAGCCGCCCCCAACCGAATAGAAGCTCCGTTCGCTGAGGACGTCGCCGGCGTGGTCGAGGGCCCGGAAGGTCATGCCGTTCGGATGGGCGGGCAGCGACTTGCGGCGGTGCAGGACCACGTCCTCGTCCCAGTTGAAATCCACCCGGTGATGGCCGGCGAGCTGCAGCTCCGCATCCAGGGCAGCGGCAGCCACCTGGTCATCGGCAGTGCCCGTGTCCACGGTCTCGGGGTCCTGGCCCTGGAGGCCCAGGACGACGGCCTTGTCCGAACCGTGGCCCCGGCCGGTGGCGCCGAGGGAACCGAACAGCTCGGCCTGCACCCTCGCCGTGGAACTCAGCTGTCCGTCGCTCTTGAGCCCGTCGGCGAACCGCTTGGCCGCCCGCATCGGGCCGACCGTGTGGGAGGAGGACGGCCCGATGCCAACAGAAAACAGGTCAAGGACGCTGAGCGCCATCAGGGGACCTCGGTGGAGGCATATTCGCGCATGGCGTCGAGGAGCCAGCGGCCGAGGAACTCCGCGAAGGATGCACGCGGGAAGATCCGGTAGGTCTCGTCCCCGGTCTTCCACAGAACGACGGGGATGCCGCCGATTTCCGTGGACAGGGCCGTTCCGGGCTGGAAGACGCGGGGGTGCAGGTCCAGGGCGCAGCCCTTCTCCAGCACAGCACTGGCCCGGGGTCCGGAGAGCTCGAGTGTGGTGCGGTTGGCGGAGAGATCCACCACCTGGCCCTGGCCGTCGCCCAGTGCTGCGATGAGCGCCCGGGGGAGCTCACCGCCCAGGCTTTCGTGGGATTCGGCGGGGGCCACGAGCAGGAATTCTGCCGGGCCCAGCCACAGCACTGCGGTGTCGCCGCTGCCGCGGACTTCCCCGGAAGCGGAGGGCAGACCACCCGTGAGGGCGCCCAGCCGCTGCCCTGCGTCGCCGGCAGGATCGACCCGGAGCCCTGCCATGGTCAGAAACGGCACCTCGCGCAGCTCCACGGTGCTCGCAACGGATCCCGCTTCAAAAGCCGTTCTCAGGAGCGACGCCGGACTCTTCCTGAGGGTCTGGATCTTCTTGGAATTTTCGAGTGCTGCGGTGTCAGCCATCTTTGCGGGCCCCTTCAGAGTCAAATAGTACGGTTTCTGCGACGATTACGTCCACGAGTTGGTCGCCGGCGGCGGCCACCAGGGTCTCGCCAATGCGGTTGCGGCCGTTCTTGATCAGGGCCAGGGCAAACGACCTGCCCAGCGCCGCACTGTGGTAGCTCGAGGTCACGAATCCCTGCATGGGCACGGGGCCGTAGGCGGGGTTGACGGTGATGCCCTGTTCCACCAGTTGGGTGCCTTCGGGGAGCCGGATGGTGCCGTCCACGGGGAGGACGCTGACCAGGTGTTTCCGGTCGGTGCGGCCGGCGTCCTTGCGGGTGTAGGAGCGTTTGCCGATGAAGTCCTTGACCTTGGACACGACCCATTCCATGCCGGCGTCCTGCGGTGTCACGGTCCCGTCAGTGTCCTGGCCGACGATCGGATACCCCTTCTCCGCACGCAGCACGTGCATGGTCTCGGTACCGTACGGGGTGATGTTGAACTCCGCGCCGGCCGCCGCCACGGCTTCCCAGGTGCTCAGCCCGTACCAGGACGGGATGTTGATTTCGTAGGCCAGTTCGCCGGAGAACGAGATCCGGCAGACCCGGGCCTGGACACCGGATGCCAGGGTGGTTTCCTTGAACGTCATGAACGGAAAGGCCTCGGCGTCCAGGCCGCCGTCGGCTGCCAGTTCCGGAGCCACTTTGGCGAGAACGGCGCGGGATTTCGGACCGACGACGGCGATGGTGGACCACTGCTCCGTGACGGAGGTGCAGTGCACATCCAGTTCCGGCCATTCGGTCTGCAGCCATTCCTCCAGCCAGTCCAGCACCTTGGCCGCGCCGCCGGTGGTGGTGGTCATGAAGAACCGGTCCTCGTCCAGGCGCAGGGTGACGCCGTCGTCGAAGATCATTCCGTCCGGGGTGCACATGACGCCGTAGCGGGCCGAACCCGGAGCGAGTTTCTTGAACGCGTTGGTGTAGATGCGGTTCAGGAACTCGCCGGCGTCCTTGCCGCGGATCTCGATCTTGCCCAGGGTGGTGGCGTCCATGAAACCCACGGATTCCCGGACGGCGGCGCATTCACGGAGCACCGCGGTGTCCATGTCCTCGCCGTCCTGCGGGTAGTACCAGGGGCGCTTCCACTGGCCGACGTCTTCGAAGAGGGCTCCCTGGGCGACATGCCAGGGGTGGATGGAAGTGAGGCGTGCGGGGTCGAAGAGTTCGCCGCGCTGGCGTCCGGCCAGAGCGGCAAACGCCACGGGCGTGAAGGGGGCGCGGTAGGTGGTGGTGCCAATGTCGCCGATCCCGCGGGACGCTTCGCCGGCTGTCCGGAGCGCGGCGGCGATGACGCCGATCGCATTCACCCCGGAGGTCTTGCCCTGGTCGTTGGCGGTGCTGATCGAGGTGTAGCGCTTGATGTGCTCCACGGACCGCATGCCGGCACCGGTGGAGCGGAGGACATCGGCCACGGACTGGTCGCGCTGGAAATCCACGAAGTGGTGGTGCCAGTCATCCGGGCCGCCGTCCTGCCCGGGTACCAGCCAGAGCTGGCGGGTGGGGGCGGCGGCGCGCGGCGGCGTCGGCGCAGACGGTTCAGCATCGGACTCAAAGCCCGCGGCGATGACCGCCGCGGCCCCGGCGGAGATGCCTTCGGCCACGCAGTCGTCGAGGTCGAAGCTGCCGCGTCCGGAGCCGGCCACCTGCTGGTTGGGGACCACGCTGTTGGGGACGAAGGCGGCGAGGTCTTCGTCCCAGCGGAGCCTGCCCTGGCGCTGGGAGTGCAGGTGCACCACCGGTGACCAGCCGCCGGAGACGGCCAGCAGGTCGCAGGCGAGGTGTTCGATGCCCGAGGTGAGTTCGCCGGCGTCGTTGATGCTCCGGACGGTGACGCCGAGGAGCCGACCGTCGCCGGTCACAGCGGCGGTGGTGTTGGCGACGGCGCTGCCGATCAGCACCCGCGTTCCCGCGGCCGCAGCTACCGCGGCGGTTTCGCTCAGCTGTGGGCGGGCGTCCACGACGGCCTCGACCTTGATGCCGGCGGCGCGGAGGTCGGCGGCCAGGGCGTAGGCGCTGTCGTTGGTGGTGCTGATGACCACCCGGGAACCGGCGGCGACGGCGTATCGGTTGAGGTAGCTGCGCACCGCGGAGGCCAGCATGATGCCGGGGCGGTCGTTGTTTTCGAAAACGAGCGGGCGTTCGTGGGCGCCCGGGGCCAGGATGACCTGGGCGGCGCGGATGTGCCAGATCCGCTGGCGGGACACGCCGGGCGCGGCCGGGGTGAGGAGGTGGTCCGTCCGGTTCTGGGCCGCGATGATGTAGTTGGAGTCGTAGGAGCCGAAGGCCGTGGTGCGGTTCAGTACCGTGCACTCGGCCGCGGAGATCAGTTCGGCTTCAACATTGGCCACCCATTCCAGGGCGGGCTGCCCTTCGATGCTCTCGACGAGGGCCGGATCCGTGGAGCCGGACAACAGCGAGCCGCCCAGTTCGGGCTGGTCGTCGATAAGGATGACCCGGGCGCCGGAGCGGACGGCCTCGCGGGCCGCGGCCAGGCCTGCCGGGCCGCCACCGACCACCAGGACGTCGGTGTGGACATACTTCTTGTCGTATTCGGCGTGGTCCTCGGCCGGGTCCAGCTTGCCCAGTCCGCTGAGCAGTTCAGTGCTGAGGCCGTCCACGAGGGACACCGTGGTGGCCGGGAGCATGGATTCGGCCACGTGGCCCGGGAACCGGGCCGCGACCTTGACCAGGGCGTTGGATTCCTCGACGCCGGCGGACATGATGCCGCGGGGCCGGCCCTCATACAGGGAGTCACCCGCGCGGAGCCGGCCGTTGGCCAGCAGGGCGGAGGCGAGGGTGTCGCCGGGGTGGCCAGTGTACTCACGGCCGTCCAGGGTGAAGCGCCACGTGACGCTGCGGTCGATGCGTCCGCCGGTGCTAAGACGCGCGGGCTGCGGCTGAGCGGTCATTTGACTGCTCCTTCCGGGGAGACGGGGCTGGTGACGGTGGGGGCTGTGGGGCCCGTGGCTGCGTTTTCCTTGTCAGGGCGCGGCTGGCCCATCGGATATACGGCCTGGATGTCGTACGTGAGCGTGTCGCGGAGCATGTTGAACCATTGCCGGCAGCCGGTGCTGTGCAGCCAGCGTTCGGCGAAGGCGCCCTTAGTGTTGTCGCGGTAGAACAGGTACTCGGCCCATTCGCGGTCCGTGAGCTCTGCCGGGTTTTCGGGGTAGGCCACGTGGGCCTGTCCGCCGTAGTGGAATTCGGTCTCGTCGCGGGGACCGCAGTTGGGGCAGGGAATCAGGAGCATGTCCTTACCTCTTTCTAATGGGCCACGGCGGCGGCGCCGTGTTCGTCGATCAGGGCGCCGGTTTCGAAGCGCTCGAGTGCAAAGGGCTTGTTGAGTTTGTGCGGTTCTCCGGTGGCGATCGTGTGGGCGAACGTCAGCCCGGCCGCCGGTGTGCCCTTGAATCCGCCGGTGCCCCAGCCGCAGTTGACGAACATGTTTTCCACCGGGGTGGTGCCTACGATCGGGGAGGCGTCCAGGGTGGTGTCCACGATCCCGCCCCACGTCCGGAGCACGTGGGCCCTGGCGAAGATCGGGAAGAGTTCGACGGCGGCTGCCATCTGGTGCTCGATCACGTGGAAGGATCCGCGCTGGCCGTAGCCGTTGTAGGAGTCCACGCCGGCGCCCATGACCAGTTCGCCCTTGTGCGCCTGGGAGACGTAGACGTGGACGTGGTTGGACATGACGACGGTGGGGTGGACGGGTTCGTGCAGTTCGGACACGAGTGCCTGGAGCGGGTGGGACTGGATGGGGAGCCGGAATCCGGCCATTTCGGCAAGCACCGAGCTGTGCCCGGCGGCGCAGAGTCCGACCTTTTCGGTGTTGATGGTGCCGCGGGTGGTCTTGACCCCGGTGACGCGGTTGCCGTCCTTGATGAAGCCGGTGACCTCGCAGTTCTGGATGATGTCCACGCCGAGCTCGTCGCATTTGCGGGCGAACGCCCAGGCGACGTGGTCGTGCTTGGCAATGCCGGCGCGCGGCTGGTAGGTGGCGCCCATGACCGGGTAGCGGATGTTGTCGTTGATGTTCAGGATGGGGCAGAGTTCCTTGACCTGCTGCGGGTCCAGCCACTCGGCGTCGACGCCGTTGAGTTTGTTGGCCCCGACGCGGCGGACGCTTTCGCGGACGTCGCCCAGGGTGTGGGCCAGGTTCATGACCCCGCGCTGGCTGAACAGGAAGTCGTATTCGAGTTCTTCGGGCAGGATCTCCCAGAGCTTCAGGGCGTGCTCGTAGATCGCCGCACTCTCGTCCCAGAGGTAGTTGGAACGGATGATGGTGGTGTTCCGGGCCATGTTCCCGCCGGCCAGCCACCCTTTTTCCAGGATGGCGATGTTGGTCATCCCGTGGTTCTTGGCCAGGTAATACGCCGTCGCCAGTCCATGTCCGCCGCCGCCCACAATCACGGCGTCGTAGGAGGACTTGGGGTCCGGGTTGCGCCAGAGGAAGTCCGGGTGCTCCGGCAGGTGTTCGGTGGTCATTGTGCTGCTCCAATCAGTTCTGCCTCAAGCCCGGTCGCCGTCGTGCCGGTGCCGAGATGCGGGTAAAGGGGGAACCGGTCCGCGAGGGCGCTGACGCGTCCACGCAGTTCAGCGGCGGTTTGGTCGCTGAGTTCGTCCCCGGGCGCCTGCGAGATGAGGGCGGAGGCGATGATGTCCGCCACCTCGGTGAACTCCGCGGCACCGAAGCCG
Source organism: Arthrobacter sp. P1_B9 (assembly GCF_056406495.1). Taxonomy (NCBI): domain Bacteria; kingdom Bacillati; phylum Actinomycetota; class Actinomycetes; order Micrococcales; family Micrococcaceae; genus Arthrobacter; species Arthrobacter sp. P1_B9. The sequence continues at coordinate 309,235 of NZ_JBFUAA010000004.1, read as the reverse complement.
CGGGTGGCCAGGGCGGGGGTGCCGATCCGCAGCCCGGAGGACACCATGGGCGGGCGGGGATCGAAGGGGACGGCGTTGCGGTTGACGGTGATGCCGATCCGGTGGAGCCGGTCTTCGGCCTGCTGCCCGTCCAGTTCCGAGTCCCGCAGGTCCACCAGGACCAGGTGCACATCGGTGCCGCCGTTGACCACGGAGATCCCGGCCGCCGCGACGTCGTCCTTCAGGAGCCGGGACGCGAGGATCCCGGCGCCTTCGAGCGTGCGCTCCTGGCGTTCCTTGAACTCCGGTGACGCCGCGATCTTGAAGGCCACGGCCTTGGCCGCGATCACGTGTTCCAGCGGGCCGCCCTGCTGGCCGGGGAACACGGCGCTGTTGATCTTGCGTGCGTACTCCTCCTTGGCCAGGATCACGCCGCCGCGCGGTCCGCCGAGGGTCTTGTGCGTGGTGGTGGTGACGACGTCGGCGTAGGGGACCGGGTTCGGGTGAAGCCCGGCGGCCACGAGGCCGGCGAAGTGTGCCATGTCCACCATGAGGTAGGCGCCCACGAGGTCGGCGATGCGCCGGAACTCGACGAAGTCCAGCTGCCGGGAGTAGGCGGACCAGCCGGCCACGATCATCTTGGGCCGGTGCTCAAGGGCCAGGGCCTCCACTTCGGCCATATCCACCAGGTGGTTGTGCTCGCTCACGTGGTACGGGACCACGTTGTAGAGCTTGCCGGAGAAATTGATCTTCATCCCGTGGGTGAGGTGGCCGCCGTGGGCCAGGGCCAGTCCCATGATGGTGTCGCCCGGTTCCAGGAGGGCGAACATGGCGGCGGCGTTGGCCTGCGCGCCGGAGTGCGGCTGGACGTTGGCGTACTCGGCGCCGAACAGGGCCTTGACCCGGTCGATCGCGAGCTGTTCGATCACGTCAACGTGCTCGCAGCCGCCGTAGTAGCGCTTGCCCGGGTAGCCCTCGGCGTACTTGTTGGTCAGCACCGAACCCTGTGCCTCCATGACCCCGGCGGGGGCGAAGTTCTCGGACGCAATCATTTCCAGGGTGGACTGCTGGCGCTTCAGTTCGCGCGCCACGGCCTCTTCGACCTCGGGATCGACTACGGAAAGTCGCTCGTTCAACTGCTCAACCACGGTTGCTCCTTTGAAATACCACTATTGCTATGACTGATATATCAGTGTGAGAACAATGGTATGATTGAGATCACACCAGAGTCAATAGCCGGAAGCCAAGTGGAACCAGGCTTCCGGTTGAAATCCAGAAACGGAGCCGAGCTGTGAATGCACTCACCGTCCTGCCGCCCGCAGAGGACGAAGCCATCTCCCAGGCGGAGGCCGCGTACAGGCAGTTGCGCGACAAGCTGATCATGCTCGAAATCCGGCCGGGCGAACCCATCAATGACGGGCAGCTCGCCGCCGAGCTCGGGTTCGGCCGTACTCCCGTGCGCGAGGCGATCAAGCGGCTGGAAGTGGACCACCTGGTGGTTTCATACCCGCGAAGGGGGACCTTTGCCACCACCGTGGACTTCACGGAACTGGCCGACGTCTCGGAAATCCGGGAACTGCTGGAACCTCTGGCGGCGCGGCGGGCGGCAACGCGGGCCAACGCCGCCACGCGCCGCGAACTGCTGGATGTCGCCAAGACCATTGCAGAGCTGGCCCCGAGCCCAGCAGAGTCCCGGGAACTGATGCGCTACGACCTGACGGTGCACCGCCTGATCTACCGGGCCGCGGCCAACCCTCATCTGGAAGACACGCTGATCCGCTACGACAACCTGGCCACGCGCATCTGGTGCCTGGTCCTGGACAAGGTCCCCTCGGTCAGCGGCCACATCACCGAGCACGTGGAGCTGCTCAAGGCGGTGGCCGACGGCGACGCGGACAGGGCCGGCGAGCTCGCCCTGCACCACGTCACCAGCTTCGAGGAGACCATCCGCAAGGTCCTCTAGGCCCGGACGGGGGACCCTCCCGCCGAGGTCGCGGGAAGCGTGCGGGCTCGCCTTAAGCTTCCGGCGAGCCCGCACGTGACCGGCGACTTCGACCACGACGGGCGCCCGAGTCACCGCCGCAGTGGATTAGAGTTCCGGAACTTCAGCCGTCTTTCTTCCAGCGCTTCGGCCACTTCACGTTCATCAGAAGTAGCCCCAGCAGGAGCGAGTCGACGGTCATGATTCCGGCCATGAGATAGGCCCACCCGGCCATCATGGCTCGCCCGCCGTCCGGCGGTCGGAAGTGCACGTGCGTCCCAGAATGCCCAAGACGATCTCCTGACCTGGCCCCCCAGTCGCTCGATAGTTCACCAAGTCTCGCACTGCGGCGCCCCGGAGGGAACCGCGCCGCTGCCCGGCCCAAGCTTTTCACAAGGCAACAGGTCAGGGACGCATTATCCGCAACCCCGTCTCGTTGAATGCAACTGTGGGCGCATAGCTGGGCCGCTCCCAGGGCTGGCGCGCCCGGGCATCTTTATTGACTTAATCCCCAAGCCTGAAACAAAAAGGCATTGACGGTGTCATGCGTCACGCCTATTCTGGTGCAACAGCGTTGCACTGATTGCAACTCCAAAACACTTTGGTGGACACATGAGTAACGAAACTTCCTCCCCCGCCACTCTTGCGGGGCAGACCAGCCCGGAGTCGAATAGCGGGCATGGCAGTACGTCCTCGGGACAGACCACGTTGAGCGGCCATGCGGCCCCTGGCGGCCACGATCCCGCAGTCAGTAAGGAAACCCGACGGCGGGTCGTCGCCGCCAGCTTCATCGGAAACTTCGTCGAATGGTTCGACTACGCCGTCTACGGTTACCTGGCTGCAACCATCGCCGCGGTCTTCTTCCCCGAGTCCAATCCCCAGACCGCGCTTCTACTGACTTTCGCCCTCTTCGCCATCTCGTTCCTGGTGCGGCCACTTGGCGGCTTTGTCTGGGGCCACATCGGTGACCGGGTGGGGCGCCGGACCGCCCTTTCCCTGTCTATCCTGATCATGTCCGGAGCGACCTTCTGCATCGCCCTGATCCCGGGGTACAACTCCATCGGCATCTGGGCCCCGATCCTGCTTCTGGTGGTGCGTGTCGTCCAGGGCTTCTCCGCCTCCGGCGAATACGCCGGTGCGTCCGCCTTCCTGGTCGAGTACGCCCCGGCCAACAAACGCGGCCTGTACGCGGCGGTGGTTCCGGCCAGCACGGCCGCGGGCCTGCTGCTCGGTTCCCTGCTCGCGGGCCTGCTGACCGTCCTGCTCAGCGCCGAGGCGATGCAGAGTTGGGGATGGCGCCTGCCGTTCCTGCTCGCAGCACCGATGGGCCTGATCGGACGCTACATCCGCACCAAGCTCGAAGACACGCCGGTGTTCCGCGAACTGGCAGAGGAGGACCAGGCCATCAAGGCCCCGGTATCCAGCCTCTTCCGGAAGCACTGGCGGTTGCTGCTGAAGGCCGTCGGAGCCGTGCTGCTCAACGCCGTCGGGTTCTACGTGATCCTGAGCTACATGCCCACATATCTGTCCTCGGAGCTCGGTCTCGGCGCGGCCGAATCCTTCCTGGCCACCACCATCGCCCTGGTGACGTACATCGGGTTCATCTTCCTGACCGGTATGCTCTCGGACCGCTACGGCCGCAAAAAGGTGCTGATCGCCGCATCCTTGAGCTTCATCCTGCTGACCGTGCCGGCCTTCGCCCTGCTGGGCACCGGGAACTTCCTGGTGATCGTCCTGGTCCAGATCCTGCTGGGCGGCATGCTGACGCTCAACGACGGTACGCTCCCGAGCTTCCTGGCGGAGATGTTCCCCACCCGCGTCCGCTACAGCGGCTTCGCCGTCAGCTTCAATCTCTCCAACGCGCTCTTCGGCGGCACGGCGCCGTTCGTGGCGACCCTCCTGATCGCCACGACGGCCAATAGCCTGGCGCCGGCCTGGTACCTGGCCGGCGCCGCGGCCATCTCCCTGATCGCCGTAGCGCTCTCCCGGGAAACCAGCAAAGAACCGCTGCGCCACGAGTAGCCCGCGCCGGCGCCCCCAAATTTTCCCCTCCAAAGAACAGCAATGCAGAAAGGCACCACCACCATGACCATCGCAACGTCCAACAACGCTTCGTCCATCGCCGAACTGGAGCGACTGAAAGTCCTGCACAACGGGCAGAAGGAAAAGCTGACTTTTTCCAACGCCGAATTTGAGCGCCGGCTCGGCGGACTGCGCCGCATCATGGCCGAAAAAGACCTGGACGCCGTCGTCCTGACCAGCTACCACTCCATCAAGTACTACTCGGACTTCCTCTTTACCTACTTCGGCCGGTCCTACGCCATGGTGGTCACGAAGGACGAGACCGTGACCGTCACGGCCAACATCGACGCCGGCATGCCGTGGCGGCGCAGCTATGGCGACAACGTGGTGTACACGGACTGGCGCCGGGACAACTACATCTTCGCCATCCAGGAGGCGCTGCGCACCCGCGGCATCAACCCCCGCCGGCTCGGCGTCGAAGACGATTCGCTCCCGCTGGACAACCGCAACAAGATCCAGGCGGCCTTTGCGGGGGCCACCCTGGTGGACGTGGCCCAGGCCGCGATGCGCCAGCGGATGATCAAATCGGCGGAAGAGATCGAGGTGATCAAGCACGGGGCCCGCATCGGTGACCTGGGCGGCGAAGCCATCCGCAACGCCATCACCGCCGGCATCACCGAATATGAGGTCGCCCTGATCGGCACCGAAGCCATGGTCCACGAAATCGCGCGGACGTTCCCGGACTCGGAAATCCGTGACACCTGGGTCTGGTTCCAGTCCGGCATCAACACCGACGGCGCCCACAACTGGGCCACCACGCGCAAGATCCAGGAACACGACATCCTGTCCCTGAACTGCTTCCCCATGACCTCCGGCTACTACACGGCACTGGAGCGCACCCTGTTCTACGGCGAACCCGACGCCCGCTCCCTCGAACTGTGGAACATCAACGTCGAGGTCCACAAGCGCGGCCTCGAGCTCATCAAGCCCGGAGCTGTCTGCAAGGACATCGCCGCCGAGCTGAACGAGATCTACGTGGGCCACGGGCTTCTCGCCAACCGGACGTTCGGCTACGGACACTCCTTCGGCGTCCTGAGCCACTACTACGGCCGCGAAGCCGGACTGGAACTCCGCGAGGACATCGACACGGTGCTCGAGCCCGGCATGGTGGTCTCCATGGAACCCATGATCACCGTCCTGGACGGCCAGCCCGGCGCAGGCGGCTACCGCGAGCACGACATCCTGGTGGTCGGCGAAGACGGAGCCGAGAACATCACGAAGTTCCCGTTCGGCCCCGAATACAACATCATCGGAGCCTGAGGCGCCCAGACCCCCTGAAGGCAGGACCCAGAAGCGGCGCCACGTCCACCGTGGCGCCGCTTTTGGGCCCTCATGCGGAATGATGGTAGACACCATGACCCCAGCAGAATCTCCCGGGACCACCGGAAACGGCGACACCAAGGGCACCTCCGTCATCGTCAACGCCATCGCCGTGCTGCGAACCTTCACGGCGGACGAACCGTTGCTCGGAGTCACCGAGATCGCCAACCGGGTGGGCCTGCACAAGAGCACGGTTTCCCGGATCCTGGCCACGTTCGAACAGGAACACCTGGTGGAACGCGATCCGGAAACCCGCCGCTTCCGGCTGGGGCTGGGACTGATCGCCGTCGCCGGGCCGTTGCTGGCCGAACTGGAAGAACGGCGGGTGGCGTATCCCGTCCTGCGTGAACTCACCGAACAGACCGGCGAAACCAGCGCCCTCATGGTGTGGAACGGCGCAGAGTCAATGTGCGTGGAGCAGATCGCCAGCCACCACCAGATCAAGCACACCACCCCGCTGGGAGCCCGGTACACCGACGCCATGAGCGCCTCCGTGCAGGTCTTCCTGGCCGCAGCGCCCGTCGAACGCGTCCGTGTGCTCCTGCGCAGCGGAGCGATCAGCTACCCGGGGCTCGATGATGCGGGTCTGGATGGCTACCAGATCAAGCTCAAGGACGTGACGGCCCGGGGCTGGGCCATCAACTACGGCGAATCCTCCATCGATGAAGTGGGCGTGGCCGCTCCCGTCCACGACCACCGCGGCGACATCGTGGCGGCCGTCCTGATCTCGGCGCCCCGGTTCCGCGTCTCACGCGAGGCTCTGCAGAGCCTGGGCGAAGCGTGCGCCGCTGCGGCCGACAAAATCACCAGCCGGCTGGGCGGGCGCGCGTCCAGCAACGGCTAGCGCGGCCCGCGCCCGGACTAAGGCGCCGAGCGCACGTCAGCTGAGCCGGGCCAGCCGCGCGGCCAAATGCAACGCTGCGAGCCGGCCCGTCCGCCGGGGGTCGCCGCCGCACAGCTCGAAGATCCGCTGCAGCCGTTGATGCATCGATTGCCGCTCCACGTGCAGTTCCCTCGCCGCCTGGGCCGTGTTGCAGCCGGAATCCAGCCACATGGCCAGGGTGCCAAGCAGCCGGGAATTGCGTTGCGCATCATAATCCAAGAGAGCCCCCAACTGCTGGCGCACGAAGTTCCGCCGTTGGCCAGGGTCCAGGCTTCCCACGGCAAGGCGTTCGACGGCGAATGCCTCGCAATCGATCACGGGACTGTGCGGACCTTGGGTTCCCGTATGTGGTTGCCCCAGCGCGCCCGCCAATTCCAGGGTCAGCCTGGCCTCCGACAAGGACCATGGGGCTTCCGAAATCCCGACGGCCACCGGGCCGACGGCAACCAGCGTGTCTGATGGGGCCGGTAGCGCCCGCAGGCCAGCCAGAAGTGCGTCCCTGCTGTCCAGCGGACTATCGCCCGGGAGGACCACCACCGCCAGCAGCTCGGCATTATCGACATAGGTTGCGCTGGGCTGCGCCCGCCGGGCCAAGAGCTGCTCCACAGAAGCGCGGAGGTGTTGGAGCATGCCGGAGCGGACCATGATGGCCACGATTGTGGCACCCGGCGGAATCCCGGCCGCGGAAGCCAATTGCTGGAGCCGCCAGGCCTGGCTGCCGGAATCAATCGCGCGAAGCAGGGCCGCCCCGGCGACTTCCTTGAGCCCGGGGGACATTCGCTGCAGCAACGCCAGGGCCAGGATGTCGACAGAACGATTTCCGGCCGTCCGGGCCAGGTTCTGGTCCTCGTCCGCCGGGACCCGCAGCAACAGCTGAGCCGCAAGGATGCCGCGGATCGGCACGTCGATGTGAATCAGGCGTGCCTGCTCCTGCGGCCCAACGGTGGAGGCATCGACGTCGGCGGCCTCGGCCCGCCCCGGGTTTGCGCTGGCCAGGGTCGCGCCGGCTATGGATGTCAGTGTCACCTCGGCATTGATGATGCCGGCCAGCACGGCGAGGATCCGGTCCAGGCCACCGCCGTGCGCCAGTTCGACGGCCATCGCGTGACTGGCCTCATCGGCCCGCCGCAACTGCGATACCGAGTCGCTGACCAGCATCGAATTGATGGCCTGCGTGATTCCGACGAACGGCACCACCCCGCGAAGTTCAATCAGGGGCAGTCCGGCCGCCTCGGCGGCCGCCACCATAGACGATGGCAGGGACGGAAGGGCGGCCCCGGTTTCGATAGCTACGGCGGCAACGCCCCGCTCCGCCAGTTGGCGGATGTAGTTGACCTGCCGCTCCTCCGAGGCGAGGGCCAGGGCTTCTCCGCCCGTTAGCAGAAGTTCCCCGCCGGCCAGCAGGGGCGCGATATCAATGATTTCACTGGAGTGGATCCACCGGAGCTGCGCCCGGGCGGCGGCCCTGGCCGCGGCGCGGACAATGGGGTCGGCGGCCGCCATGGTCGGGTGGTTCAGGACGTCTTGAAGAAGGATGGACATTACACTCCGTCGCGTTGCTCTGGGTATATTTAGACACATTGTATATAGTCGTATGTGGCCTGCGACACATAATCTTGAGGAATCCCACACATCCTCGGAGGCTCCACATGCGTCAAAAATCCCCAGCGGCCCCTGCCGGCACCGCGCCGGAAGCGAGCGTAGACCACGAAGCGTGGCTCCAGCCCATCCCCGAATCACAACGGACCCGCAAGGTCTCGGGCCAGTTCTGGATCTGGGCCGGCGCCAATCTCGCCCCGATCAACTGGGTGCTCGGAGCGCTCGGCATCCAGCTTGGCCTGGGATTCGCGGACACCGTCACGGTTCTTGTCCTCGGAAACCTCATCGGGATGCTGCTCTTCGGCTGCTTCGTCCTGCTGGGCCAGAAGACCGGGGCGACCGGCATGGTGCTGGCCCGCGCCGCCTTCGGCCGGCGCGGCAACTACCTGCCCGCCGGCATCCAGGCTCTCCTGGTGATCGGCTGGTGTGCGGTCAACACCTGGATCATCCTGGATCTGGTCATGGCCTTGTTCGGAACGCTTGGCTGGGTTGACCCGGAGGCCAAGAACTACGCCTGGAAGATTGGCATCGCCACCTTCATCATGGCTGTACAGGTAGCCATCGCCTGGTTCGGCTATAAAGCCATTGCTGCCTTCGAGAAGTGGACCGTGCCGCCCACAATCATCATCTTGACCGTAATGTCGGCAGTGGCCTGGTTCGGCATGAAGATCAACTGGACCTACGCCGGCCCGGCCGGCCACATCCTGGAAGGCTCGGAACGCATCGCCGCGATGAGCGCAGTCATGACGGCCATCGGCATCGGCTGGGGCATCACCTGGTTCACCTACGCCGCGGATTACTCCCGCTTTGTCAGCACCTCGGTGCCCAAGCGCAAGGTCTACCTCGCCTCGGTGCTGGGCCAGTTCATCCCGGTCGTCTGGCTGGGCATCCTGGGGGCCAGCCTGGCGACCAACACGGGTGAAATTGATCCCGGCAAACTCATCGTCCAGAACTTCGGCGCGCTGGCCCTCCCGGTGCTGCTCATGGTCCTGCACGGCCCGATCGCGACCAACATCTTGAACATTTACACCTTTTCCGTCGCCACGCAGGCCCTGGACATCTCCATCAGCCGGCGCAAGTTGAACCTGTTCGTCGGCGTCTTCTCCCTCGCGGCCGTGATCTTCTTCATCTTCCAGGAGGATTTCGCCTCCGTGCTGGATGCCTGGCTGATTGGGCTGGTCGCCTGGGTGGCTGCCTGGGGCGGAGTCATGCTGGTCCATTACTTCTGGATCGAGAAGCGCTGGCCCGGCGACCCGTCCCGGCTCTTTGACGCCGTCGGCACCAAACGCCTGCCGGGCGTGAATCCGGCCGGTGTCGCTTCCCTGCTCATCGGCATCTTCGCCACCTGGCTGTTCATGTACGGACTGGTGCCGGCCATGCAGGGGCCCATCGCCGTCGCCCTGGGCGGATGGGACCTGTCCTGGCTCGCCGGGGGACTGGCCAGTGCCGCGGCTTACGCCGTCCTCGGTCCGCGGTTCCACAGGAAGTTCCTGGATGTCCCCACCCCCAGCGAACAGACCGCAGATTCACCTGAGGCAACCGGCCTTCCGGTCACATCAACCACGCCCGCCGCCCTCTAGCAGGAGATCAACCCCGTGAACTTCCCCGCTTTCGCCGACACCGCCCATCCCATTACCTGGCCCGAAGGTCACCGTGCCGCGGCGTCCTTCACCTTCGACGTCGACGCCGAATCCTGCACCATCGCCCATGACCCGCAGAGCACCAGGCGCATGTCCCTCATGACGCACCAGTCCTACGGGCCCAAGGTCGCCGTCCCGCGGATTCTGCAGATTCTCGAGCGCCAGCAGATCCAGGCGACGTTCTTCGTCCCGGGATTCACCGCCGAATGCTACCCGGACGTGGTCCGCCGGATAGCCGACGGCGGCCACGAGATTGCACACCACGGGTACCTGCACGAACCCATGCAAGGCATCGACGCCGCCACGGAGGCGCGGTACCTGGACCGGGGCCTGGATGCCCTGGCCAAGGCCGCCGGCGTCCGGCCGACCGGCTACAGGGCACCGTGGTGGGAGCTCAACTGGCATTCCCCGGCCCTCCTTGCCGACCGCGGGTTCCTGTATGACTCAAGCCTGCTCGACGGCGACGCGCCGTACCGCTTCAGCGTTGCCGAGGCAGACCCCCGCGATCTCGTGGAAATCCCTGTCGACTGGGCTTTGGACGACTGGGAGCAGTATGCCTTCTACCCGGGCGTCACCGGAAGCGGCGTCATCGAAAGCCCGGCCAAGGTCCTCGAAATGTGGACGCTGGAGGCCGAGGCCCACCACGCTGCCGGGAGCTGCTTCGTCCTGACCAACCACCCCTTCATTTCCGGCCGGCCGTCCAAGGCCGTGGCCCTGGAACAGCTGATGGACCGGGTCAAGTCGATGGACGGCATGTGGGTCACCACCATGGAGAAGATCGCGCAGCACACGCGCGACTCCGTCGAGGAGATCCACACCCACGCGCGCATTGCCGTGCCCGGATTCCCGGACACCGGCGCACAGTTCACAGCGGCCGGCGTGCGGCAGCCCCAGGGAGCCACGGCGCGGCGCGGGGTCGGAATCTAGGGCACAAATTCGGCCCTGGCAAGCACAGGTCCCCGGCACGGCCCCTCGTGAGAAGGTGGCTGGGCCGGGGATCTTCCTGCGGGGCGGCCCGGAGCCGGCGGCGAAGCTGGTGTTTAGCCGGTCTTGGCCATCGCGTAGGCCACGGTGCCGTAGGCCAGGGCGCCGGACATTTCGGTGAGCAGTTCCGGGTTGGTGTTGGCGATCGTGTCGCAGGCCTCGTGGTAGCAGGGATCGAGGTCTTTGCCCGCCACCCCGCCATAGGCCTGCGCCTGGGCCTGGGTCTTCCTCTTCTCATCCCCGGTGAACAGCCCGCCGCCGGGAATGCCGGCCGAGAGGAAGGCGTCGTAGTCCGAGCCCCCGTCAAAGGGCGTGGTCTCGGCCGGCAGCGCGTTCTCCTGGAAGTAGCGGAAGAAGACGTCCTCGATCGCCTTGGACCCGGCCGGGCCGGCGTGGCCAAAGTCCGTGCCGTCCCCGTCATGGACCGAGCGGACCCCGTTGGGCGAGGCCACCATGTCCACGTTCAGGTTCGCCGCGGTCTGGCCGATCTCGGCCGCACTCAGTTCGTCGACGTAGTGCTGGGACCCGTACAGCCCGTCCTCCTCGCCGCCCCAGAACGCGAACCGGACCCGGTTGGCCGGGGTGATCCCGGCCTCCTTCATCCACCGCGCGGTCTCCAGGACGGCCGCGACCCCGCTGCCGTTGTCATCAATGCCCGGTCCCTCCTGCACGGAGTCCAGGTGCGCGCCCACCACCACGGTGTGCCCGGCACTGCCCCCGGTGTCGGCGAGGATGTTGAAGGACTCCACCGTCTTGCCGCGGCGGCCGTCCTCTTTGAACGTGAAGCTCTGCCGCACCGGTTCATACCCGGCGGCGCGCAGCTGTTCCTCGACGTAGCGGGCCGACTCCTCATACCCCGAGGTGCCCGAGGCCCGGTTCCCGCCGTTGGCATCGGCCACCCGCTGCAGCGCCTGCAGGTGCCCCACCATGTCCCGGGACTTGAACGCCGCCAGCACCGTGCGCGCATCCACCGTGCTCGCCGGGGTTAGCTGCGGGACCGCAGCACTCGGGCTGGCGGACTCGGCGGGTGCGGCGGATTGGCTCGTCCCGCCGCCGGATTTGCCCGGTGTGCCACCTGAGGGTGTGCCAGATGGTGTGCCACCGGACGGAACGCCGGCCGACGGGATGCCAGCCGCGACACCGGAGGTACAGGCCGACGTCGAGAGCAGGACCAGGGCGAGGAGCGAGGGAAGTACGTGCTTGCGGAGAGTGATCATGCCGGGAGCCCATCACTAGTCGGTACAAGTTCGCTTGCTCCGGCTCGATTGGTCAGGACGCTCGCCACTGACGCTCCAGTAAGTCGCGGCCACCATCGCCCGGCAAATACTCCTATCAGGTCGAACCATTGTCGGCCCCGCGGCTGTAACTTCAATAGCGCCTCGCTGTGAATCTGCTGTGCAATTGGGTTGCATCAACCAAGGACCACCAGACCGGTCCGGCGCTTAACCGGGAGGGGGCGCCGCAGACAGGCTCTGCGGCGCCCCCTCCCGTGGCGGCCCTAACTGGCGGGGGTGGCCGTTAAGCGAGCAGTCCCTCCACATCCGCCGCTTTCGGGTACGCCGTTTGCGTCCCCTTCCTGGTCGCTGCCAAGGCCGCGGCAACGGACGCGAAGGCGGCAGCGGCCGGAAGTGAATCGCCGGCGGCAAGGCGCGCAGCCACGGCCCCGGTGAATGCATCGCCTGCACCGGTGGTGTCCTTGGCGTCGACCCTGGTGGGTTCAATGCGGGTGATGCGGCCCTCGGCGCCGGCTCCGGAGTCCAGGACGACGGAGCCGTTCGCCCCCAAAGTGACCACAACGCGGTGCAGTCCGCGATCGGCGAACTTGTCCCGGACCGGCGCCCACGCCGCGGTGTCAGCCCCGGCGTCGGGCACGGCGGCGCCGCCCAGGAACAGCGACGCCTCATGCGCGTTCACCAGCAGGATGTCGCAGAGTGCGGCCAAGCTCGCCGGGATCTCGGCGTAGGGCGACAGGTTGAGCAGAACTGTCGCCCCGGCGTCGTGGCCCAAGCGGGCCGCGGCCTCAACGGTGTCCAGACCGACCTCGAGGCACAGGCACATCACGGACGCGCCCTCGAACAATTCGGCGGAAGCGGCAACATCCCCGGGCGCCAGTGTGCCGTTGGCTCCGGCCGAGATGATGATGTTGTTCTCACCGTGGGCGTCGACGGAAATGACGGCGACGCCGGTCGCAGCATCAGGCGTGCGGCGGACGCGGGAAATGTCCACCCCGGCCCCGGCGGTGGAGGCCAGAAGCATGGTCCCGTTGGTGTCGTCGCCCACCGCACCGATCAGCGCGACCCGGCTTCCGAGTTTGGCCGCCGCGACCGCCTGGTTGGCGCTCTTGCCGCCGGGATTGACCGCAAAGCCATTCCCGTGCACCGTTTCGCCGGGGAGGGGGAGCCTGTCGCAGTAGATGGTCAGGTCCGCATTCAGTGAACCGACGACGACGATCCGGCCAGAGTCCGGGCGGGTCATTTCGCCTCAGCTTCCAAGGGCTTGGGAATCAGGAGTGAAGCGGCGAAAGCCGCCACGGTGATGATCAGGCCCACCGTGATCGCGGTCAAGTAGGATGCCTGGGCATCGCCCAGTGCAGAAGAGGCCACCAGCGCTGCCGGCAGGACCAGGAAGCTCAGGCCGGCGCCCAGGTTGAACGCGCCGGCGTTCATGCCGGGGAGAAAGCCGGGGTTGCCAGCTGGGGAGAGGACAACGCCAAGGCCGTTCAGCATGATGTTGACCGTACCCGCGTACATGATGCCCAGCAACGCTGTTCCGGCAATCATCATGGGCAGGCTGCTGAGGCCGAAGAAGGCGATGATCGCCAGGGCCACGACGCTGCCGGCCATGCCGATCCGCAAAACTTTGGTGTAGCCGAAAACCGGGGCCAAACGGCCGCTGATGGGTCCGACAACCCAGCCCAGGAGGGCGTAGGGAGTCAGGATGATGAGTGACATTTCGGTCGGTCCCACGCCGAAGCCGGGAGTCGTGGCCTGCACGTAGGCGGGAACGATCCCGTTGATGACCGCGAAGACGCCGGTCATGGTCAGGATTGTGGTCAGCAACGGCGCCCAAGTGGAGCGCTGGCGCAGGTGGGCGGTCTCCACCATGGGCTGCCGGGAGCGCTTTTCCACCGTCCAGAACCCGAAGAAGGCGATCACTGCAACGGCGATGAGGGCAGTCGCCAGTGCGAGGGTGCCGGGGGAGAATCCGCTGACCAGTTTGGAGGCCTCGTTGAGGGCTGTGAGCAGGGCGCCGACCGCGATCACGATGAAGAAGACGCCGGGCCAGTCCATCTTGGTGCCCACCGCCGGCTTGCTCTCACCGGCCAGAACGGCGACCAGGCCCGCCGCCACGACGGCCAGCACCACCATGAGCCAGAAGATGCTGCGGAATCCGTAATGCTCGGCGAAGTAACCGCCGACAAAGGAGTCGACGCCGGCAACCCCGCCGTTGACGGCGGTGATGAGGCCCATGAGGGCACCGTACTTCCGCGGGTCACTGACGGCGGAGCGCAGCATGATCAGGCACAGCGGGACCGTGGGGCCGCTGACGCCCTGGATGATGCGTCCGACGAAGAGCCAGGTGATATCGGGAGCCATGGCCGCGATCACCGAGCCGACAGCCATCATCAACATCATGCCCAGCAGGATCTTCTTGCGCCCCACAATGTCGCTCAGGCGCGGCAGGAAGAGGGAAAACAGTGCTGCCGCGGTGAAGAACCAGGTCTGGGACAGGCCGATCACGGCCTGATCGGTGTGGAGTTCGTTGCCCATCGTGACCAGGGCGGGGCTGAGCATCGATGCGTTGAGCTGGAAGGCAATGCAGGCCGTCAACAGGGCCGCCGTGAGTGCAGCGACGCTTCGTCCCGTTGTCTTGGATTCGTAAGTCAGAGTGCTCATGAGTTGGCTCCGTTTCCTGCGCCGATGCTGACGGCGGCGGACGGGTCCACGTCGCCGATGCGCACCAGGGCGTCTGTGACGAGGTTCCAGAACTTCGCGTGATCGAGGTCCACAGCAACAGACGTGTGGCAGTCCTCCGGTGCCGGGGCGCGGAAATCGGCGACGGTCATGCCGAGCGTCAGTTGGCCCTGCAGTTCGATGTTCACGGGGACTTTGCGGGTGGTCATCACCGTGGGATCGATGACGTAGGCCACCGCGCAGGGGTCGTGGACGGGCGGGTAATCGAAGCCCTGGGCGTCCTTGTACGTCTTGGTGAAGAACTCCATCAGCTCCAGCACGAACTGGGCGGGCTTGGTACCCACGGCGGCGATTTTTTCCACGACTTCGGGGGTCGCGAGGGCCTGGTGCGTGAGGTCCAAGCCCACCATGACCACCGGCCACGGCTCGTTGAACACAATATGTGCGGCCTCGGGGTCGATGATGATGTTGAATTCGGAAACGGCGCTCCAGTTGCCTACGTGGTACCCGCCGCCCATGAGCACAACTTCTTTCACGCGCTCCACGATGCGCGGCTCCTTGCGGGCCGCCATGGCAATGTTGGTCAGTCCTGCCGTGGGCACCAGCGTCACAGTGCCAGGCTCGTGCGCCATAACAGTGTCGATGATGAGGTCGACGGCGTGGCGCGGGTCCAGTTCGATGCTGGATTCGGGCTGGGCGGGGCCGTCCATGCCGCTCTCACCGTGGATGTCGGGGGCGGTTTCGATGCTGCGGACCAAGGGCCGATCGCAGCCGGCGGCGAAGGGGACGCCGGTGATGCCGGCAATCGTGCCCACCGACAGGGCGTTGCGGGTGACCCTTTCGAGGGTCTGGTTGCCGACGACCGTTGTGACCGCGAGCAGCTCAATGTACGGATTGCCGTGAGCCAGCAGCATGGCCACGGCGTCGTCATGGCCTGGGTCGCAGTCCAGGATGATCTTCCTGCGTTCCGGTTTCAGGGTGATGGGATCCACGTAAATATCTCCACGTCGTTGGGGGTCCGCCGGGGCGGTGCGATAAAGCGTTCAGAGTGAGTTTGGCACTGTCAAGCGTCAAGCGTCAAGCGCTTAACGTAAGTGACGTCAAGCGCTTGATGTCTTGCGGCAGGTGCGATGCGTCACTCCCGGCTACGATCGAGGTATGGAATCCGGCGAACAAGTAAACGAGCTTCGGGGGCGCACCCCGCGCGTCACTGCGGCGATGGTGGCTGCTCGGGCCGGGGTCTCCACCGCAACGGTCTCCCTTGTGGCCAACGGAAAGACCCAGGGGCGGGTCTCGGAGGACAGCATTTCGCGGGTCCGGGAAGCCATTGCGGAACTCGGCTATGTGGTGGACAGTATTGGCAGTTCGCTAGCCAAGGGCATCAGTTCGATCGTCATTCTCGTGGCGCCGGACATCTCCAACCCTTTCTTCGCCAACGTCATTGCAGGTGTCCGCGGCGCGCTCGGCGCCGAATACCAGCTGCTGCTCTCCGTCACGGACGCCGGGGAGTTCCCGCGCGTCGACGACGTCCGCAGGCTCCTGGCTTTGCGGCCGGCCGGGCTGCTCGTAGATGCGCCCAGCGCGGAGTTCCTGGAGGATCTTTCCGTCGCTGGGCCTCTCGTTCTGCTGGACGCCCCCGGCTTGGAGTCCTTCGCCCCCTCGGTGAATCTCGACGTCGGACACGGCGCCCGCCTGCTGGCCCGGCACCTGGCGGACGCCGGACACAAACAAGCGGCGTACATGGACAGTGTGACCGGCACGGCGACCTTCGATATCCGGCGGGCGGCATTCCTAGAGGAGTCCGCGGCGCTGGGCATCACCGTGGCCACGGACCATGTCATCGGCACCACCATTGACGTCGGCGCCGCCGCCGGCGCGTTCGCCGCGGCGTGGCCGGATTGGCAGCGGGACGGTGTCACCGCCGTCGTCTGCGCCACCGATACCCATGCCTACGGCGTGCTGCAGGAAGCCAGGGTGGCCGGCGTCCGCATTCCGCAGGAACTGGCCGTGGCAGGCTACGATGACCTGCCCTATTCGGCCACGTCCAACCCGGGCCTGACCAGCGTCCACCTTCCGGGCGACGCCCTCGGGGCCAGGGCCGGCGAACAGCTCCGCAGGGTCATGGAGGGCAAGGGCTTGGAACAGCACCAGCTGATCCTCCAGGGTTCACTGATGGTCCGCGGTTCCACGGAACCGGCCAGCACCTAGAAAACCGGACCGAGCCCACCCACGAACATCTCACCCGAGGAGTTGTCAGCATGACCAACGCAGACGCCCTGACCATCCACAATGCCCGGATCTTTGACGGACATTCGCCCGAGCTGGCGAGCGGATCCATCCTGTTCCGGGACGGGATCATCCAGGAGACCGGCGACGTCATCCCCGAAGGTGAGGTGATCGACGCCGGCGGCCGCGTCGTGGTGCCAGGGCTCATCGATGCCCACTTTCACGCGTACGCCGTGGGCTTGGGCGGCCTTGAGGTTGAGCGCTCGCTCCTGAGCTACACCGCACTGGTGGGGGCGCGCCGCTTGGGCGCCGCCGTGCGGCGGGGATTCACGACCGTCCGCGATGTGGCCGGCGGGGACAGCGGGCTGGCCCGCGCCATCCGCAGCGGCCTGGTCACGGCTCCGAGATACTACTACACGGGTCCGGCCCTCAGCCAAACCGGTGGCCATGGCGATCCCCGGTCCGCGGATCTGGATGTCTGCTTCGATCACGGTCACATGTGCGCCGTGGTGGACGGGGTGGACAACCTGCGCCGGGCAGTTCGTGATCGGTTCCGCACGGGAAGCCACGCCATCAAGATCATGACTTCCGGAGGCGTGGTCTCCCTGACAGATCCCATCCGGCTGCCGCAGTATTCAGCGGAAGAAGTCCGGGCGGTGGTGGACGAGGCCACCCGGCGCAAGAGTTACGTGGCGGCCCATGCGTATTCACCCGAGGCAATCAGGCATTCCGTGGAAAACGGGGTACGTTCCATAGAACACGGGAACCTCTTGGACCGGGACGCGGCGCAGATGATGGCCGAGTACGGGAGCTTCCTCGTGCCGACGCTTGCCGCCTACGACGCCATGAGCCGAAGGGGAGCTGCAATGGGCCTGAACCCCGTTTCCCAGGCCAAGAACGCCGAGGTGCTTGAGGCCGGCAAAATTGCTGTGGAACTGGCCCTGCAGGCCGGAGCCAAGGTGGGCTTCGGATCCGACCTGATGGGGGACCTTGAGGATGATCAGCTTATCGGCATTCGGCTGCAGATCGAGGCGGCAGGCGTCTTGGAGACGCTGAGATCCCTTACCTCAGTAAACGCAGAGCTCCTTCAGGACCCAGGCATCGGGAGCATCGGCGCTGGAATGGCGGGCGATGCCGTGATTCTGGACGGCGACCCCTTTGTGGACCCGGCAGTTCTCTGGGACCACAACAGGTCGAGGACTGTTATCCACGACGGGCGCATCATTCGGTGACCCTGGAGATGCCCGGGCGGGCTCAGGAGGGCCGGCGTTAGGGGAGCTCGCGGGGCAGAAATCTCGTTGTTTCTTAAAGCAATACAACTGTTGACTAGTGAGCAACTTCACATTTACAGTTGCGAAACCGAAAAGCCGCCGGAAGGCGGACTCGAGATCTCCAGCTGGAATGGATGGCGCGCGCGAACCGCAGCTGTCACTTCTCCTTCTCTCTTCACTTCTTCTCGCTTCACTGCGTCACACGCAATCACACGCACCGCACCCCGCCACGCCCGCAATCCTGCACGCCCTCTTTTGGCGTGCCCGCGTCCATGAGAGGCACTTCCCCCATGACAGCATTCCGTTCCACTCCCTTTGACCGCAGGCAGCTCCTCAAGGCGGCAGCGCTGACGCCATTTGCGGGTCTGGCGCTCTCCGGCTGCGCGGCGAAGCCCGCCGAAAGTGCCGCTGCCAACAAGACGGTGACCGTCACGTCCTATGGTGGCTCGTACAACGACCAGCTGACCCAGACAATCCTGGACCCGTTCTCCAAGCAGTCGGGGATCCAGACGACGCTGCTGGCCAACACCTCCCTGGCCGCGCTCAAGGCCCAGGTCCAGTCCGGCGACGTGCAGTGGGACCTCGTGGAAATCACGGCGCCGGAGTATGAGGTGGCCGTGGCCGAGGGGCTGCTGGAGAAGTTCGACTACGACATCATCAGCGACAAGGGCCTGCCCGGATACGCGAAGGCTGAATACGGCATCAAGTACCTGAGCTTCCTGTTTGTCATGGCCTGGGACCAGAAGGTCATTTCCGACGCGCAGGCCCCGAAAGACTGGGCCCAATTCTTCGACCAGGGCAAGTACAACACCAAGCGCTCGGTGTACAACCAGCTCTCCGACAGCTCCGTCCTGGAAGCCGCGCTGCTGGCCGACGGTGTCCCCTTCGACAAGATCTACCCGCTCGACGTCGACCGGGCCCTTAGGGTCCTGGGCCAGCACCCGGGCAAGGACCGGCTTCTCTACCACGCCGCCAACCAGGAGCCCATCCAGCAGCTCACCTCCGGCGAGGTCTCGCTCTCCACCAGCTTCAACAACCGCATTAACGCAGCCCGCAACGACGGCGCGAAACTGAACTTCTCCGCCGAAAACGCCGTCCTCGCCGGCGACTATTTCGTGGTTCCGAAGGGCGCCAAGAACAAGGAAGCGGCCTTCAAACTGATGAACTTCATGTCCAACGACGCCGAGGCCGGCGCGGCGTTCGACAAGGTCACCAACCTGACCCTGGCCAACACCCCGGCGCTGTCCAAGCTGCCGAAGGAAATCGCCGACACGCTTCCCACCAGCCCCCGGCTCGCGGACAAGATCCTGGTCCGCGACGACAAGTGGTGGTCGCAGAACCTGAAGAAGACCGAGCAGCAGTTCAAGCTCTGGCAGGCCAGCTGACATGAGCAACGCAACCCTCGAACGGCCCCGGCCGCGGGGCCGCGGCGAGCCTGCCTCCGCCGAGGCAGCACCCCGACGGCGGCGCAGCGGCTGGTGGCTGCTGCTGGCTCCGATCCTTGCCTTCGACGTCGTGCTGTTCCTGACGCCGCTGGGCAAACTGGTCGGCGCAAGCTTCGCCGACAACGCCTACCAGCGGGTCCTCGAGGACCCGCTGGTGATGCGCGCCCTGGTCAACACCCTGACCATCAGCCTGGCCAGCACCATTGTCACCGTGGTGCTGGGCTACATCATCGCCATGGTCCTGTGGCGGGCCGGCAACGTCACCCGGGTGATCCTGTTCGCCGTCGTACTCCTGCCGTTCTGGACCGGCATCCTGGTGAAGAACTTCGCCTGGGCGGTCCTGCTCCAGGACAACGGCATTGTGAACGCCTTCCTGCAGGGAATCGGGCTGACCGGTGCGCCGATCCCGTTGCTGCACAACCGGTTCGCCGTGATTGTCGGCATGGTGCACTGCCTCCTGCCGTACGCGGTGTTCCCGATCTTCTCCTCGCTGACATCGATCGATGACCGGCTCGGGCTCGCGGCCCGCTCCCTTGGCGCGCGGGAAGGATCCGTCTTCCGCAGGATCACGCTGCCGCTGAGCATGCCCGGCATTTCCGCGGCCGGGCTGCTGGTCTTCATCATCAGCACAGGCTTCTTCATCACCCCGGTGGTGATGGGCGGGCCCGGCGACATGATGATCGCCAACCAGATCGACTACTACGCCCGACAGCTCACGGACTTCTCCGGGGCCGCTGCGCTGGCCGTCATCCTGACGGTCATGGTCAGCATCCTCGTGGCCGTCTACCAGCGCGTCCTCAAGGCAGGAGGCCAACATGAAGACAACTAATCCACAGCACCGGCTGCTGGCGCTTCTTTCCATCCCGGCCTTCCTGTTCCTCGTCATTCCGACGGCGATTGTGGTGCCGGTCGCGCTGAACGACAGCCGCTACATCACCTTCCCGCCGGAGGGAATCTCCTTCGCCGCCGTGGCCGGATTCTTCGCCGACCGGGCCTGGACCTCCGCCCTGACGGCCAGCCTGCAGTCGGCGGCGATCGCCGTCGTGATCGGCGTGCTGCTGGGCGCCACCGCGGCGATCGGCCTGCACGGGCGCAAGTTTCCCGGCCAGCCCGCCGTGGTGGGTCTGATCCTCGCGCCGATGATCGTGCCGACCGTGGTGCTGGCGCTGGCGTTCTACCAGTTCTTCATCTCGATCGGCATGGTGGGCAGCATCGTCCCCATCGGCCTTGCGCACGCCGTGATCGCGACCCCCTATGTGTACCTGACCACCCGCGCCAGCCTCGCCGGGCTCAACCCGGCCCTGGTCCGGTCGGCGCAGAGCCTCGGGGCCGGACCGCTCTCCGTCCTGCGGCACGTGTATCTGCCCATCATCCTGCCCGGCCTGATCTCCGGGGCGCTCTTCGCGTTCTCGGTCTCCATCGATGAGACGGTCATGTCCCTGTTCATGCAGTCCCCGGGGGCCACCACCTTGCCGGTGAAGATGTTCACGGATATCCAGTTCAACCTGACCCCGAAGATCGCGGTGTCCTCCGCCCTGCTGGTCAGCGTCGCCACCATCGGGCTGCTGCTCCAGGTCTTGTTTGTCCTCAAGCGCCGCTCTTCAACCCGGATGCTGCCGCTGGCCGTGTCCGCACAAACGTAAGGAAAGTCGATGACCGCATCAGTGATTTCCGCGGGGCCTATTCCCGGCACGGGCAGGGCCGCCCAGGGCGCCATTGAGCTCCGTCAGGTCAGCAAGCACTACGGCGACGTCGTTGCCGTGGACGAAGTGGACCTGACGGTCCAGCCTGGGGAGTTCGTGACCCTTCTGGGCCCCAGCGGCTCCGGCAAGACGACCACCATGATGATGGTGGCGGGGTTTGAAGAACACACCGCCGGAGCCATCCTCATTGACGGCAAACCCGTGGACACGCTGCCGCCCCGGGACCGCAATCTCGGTGTCGTGTTTCAGAACTACGCCCTGTTCCCGCACATGAGCGCGCTGGAAAACGTGGAGTTTGCGCTGCGCATGAGGAAGGTGCCGCGCGCGGAACGCCGCCAGCGCGCCGAGGAAGCTCTCGACCGTGTGGGACTGGGCAAGATGGGCGGGCGCAAGCCGCGCCAGCTCTCGGGCGGACAGCAGCAGCGGGTGGCGCTGGCCCGGGCACTGGTCTTCAACCCGGCGGCCCTGCTGCTGGATGAGCCGATGGCAGCCCTGGACAAGCGCCTTCGCGAGCAGATGCAGGAGGAGATCAAGACCCTGCAGAAGGGCCTGGGCATCTCCGTGCTGTTCGTGACACACGACCAGGACGAGGCCATGGCCATGTCGGACCGGATCGTGGTGATGCGGGACGGGCAGATCGTGCAGTCCGGCCCGCCGGAGGAGGTGTACAACCACCCCATGACCGACTGGGTGGCCAGCTTCCTGGGCGACACCAACCTCATCCCGTGCACCATCGTGGAGCGCAACGGCGAGGAAGCCGTGGTGGACCTCGGCGGACTGGGTATGGCAAAGGTCCGGGACCGCGGGGCAAGCGGTGAGAACTACGCCGTCTCCATCCGCCCGGAGCACCTCAAATTCAGGACACGGGCCGCGGCGGGCAACGGATGCGCCGCGACCCTGCTGTCCTCCACGAATCTTGGCGCCACGGTCCGCCACCGCCTCACTGCCGGCGGCCACGACCTCCAGCTCCGTGAGCTGAGCTCCGACAGTGTCGCCCGGATCCGGCCGGATGAGGAGCTGTGGGTGGGCTGGGACGCGGACAAGGCCCAGCTGCTGGTCCTGGAGTCCTGACCGCCGGATGCTGTGACGGCCGGGCCGGTTCCGGCACCCCTCCGCGGGACATGCCCTCCTCCGGCGCCCAGGGATGGACATATGCCCACTATGTCCATCCCTGGGCCGCGCCGGGGGACGTGTCCATTCCTGAGAGAGGGACATGTCCACTGCTGAGCGCCGGCAGGGGGCATGCCCTCGGCCGGACACGGGAACTCTGGCCGGCAGTACTCAGCCGAACTCTCTGATGAAGTCCAGGGCGGTTTGGGCGACCTCAGGCCAGCCGTGATCGATCGTGAGAGAGTGGCCGCGGTCCGGCAACTCCTTGATTGCCGTGTGCGCCGAATTTCTTTTTTGACGCTTGTAGGACGCATTGGCGATGGCCCACGGCACTGTGTGGTCTTTCTCCCCGGAGATGATCAGCAACGGCCCCCGATCCGGATTCTTCGTGTCGACCTTGGCCTCGGTGAACGGGTTGAGGTTTGCGGTTGCAGCCTGGAACAGAGGCACACCAGAGGCCGCGACATGAAAGGTGTCAAACAATTGGCGGGCTTCGTCCTCGTCCAGGGCATTGGCCCAGCCGAAACGGAATTCGTCAAAAGTCAAAGACACTGCACGCTTGGCGTTGGCGGGATTCGCGATCACAGGCGCTGCTGACTTTAAGGCGGAGGCCGGCAGCGGCAGGACTCCCCGGAACGGTGCGGGGTCGATCGCCACCGTGACTGCGGCGGCTCCGGTTCCGGCGATCCTCTGGGCGATGAGTCCGCCGAAGGAATGCCCCACGACGGCGGGCTTGATGGTGAGCTGGCCAATCGCGTCGAGGTAGTGGTCCGTGACTTGCCTGACCATCTTCTTGGCAAAGACCTCCGGGTCGCGTCTGGCCTCATCGACGCTTTCGGGATCATCGGGCCAGGTAGGGGCGAGCGTGGTGTAGCCGTTCTCCTCATACAGGGCCCGCCACCGGTCCCAACTGCTGGACAGGAGCCACAGTCCGTGGACGAAGACGACGGGTTTGAGGCCGGAAGCATTCGCCCGGTCCACCTGCTGTTGCTCGAGGTTCGTCATATCAGCCATGGCGCTCATCCGTTCGCGTGTGCATCGCGGGTCGTCGGTGGGGGACGCGGGGACGTCCTACCGCAGGCACGAGTATGCCTGCGGGGCATGGCGAAGGCAATGCCTTTGCTGAATACCGGCACGGTCTGCGGGCCACGTGGCACCCGGGGTACGCCTTGCCGGTCAGCGACGCGGAGTGCAGCCGCGGGTTTGCGGTCCGCCACGCGCACCGGGCCCCAAACCCGTGGCTTGTCAGGACCGGCCCTAGAATGGTCTCGATGATGCCAGGACATATAGCAGCTGCTGACGGAAAGAACGTGCTGAGCATCAGTGCGGGCATCATCACATCCGTCTGGCAGCCGGGCACGTTTGTTGATGTCGACGATGCCAGGGACGCGATGCTGGCCGTAGCGCAGATCAGCGGCGGAATACCGATGCCGATGCTCTCCGAAATGACGGACGTGGAGATCAGCGCGGCCGCCAGGTACGAGTTTGCGCAGACAACAGGGGTTCTGGCGATTGCCGTGCTTGGATCCAGCACAGTGGATCGTGTGATCGCGGCGGCCATGAGCCGGCACACCCGCTACCCCCACGAATTCTTCACGTCCCGGGACGAGGCCATGGCCTGGCTGAACAACTTCACCTCCAGCGGCCAGTCCGGTGGATACACGGACGGCATATCCGCCCTGGCGTGACAGTGCCGGCCTGCCCCGGTTAGGCCTTGTCCACCGTAAAAGCCGCCCCGGCCTCCTTGACTTGCTGGTTGGTCGCGGCCCAGCTGGCCAGCAGCCGCAGCGCATCTTCCGACGCGGAGCCGGGCTCGGCGTTGTAGACCAGCAGGGACAGCCCGGCGTCGGCGGAGAGGTCCATTGCCTCGTACATCAGGTGGAGATCCCCGACCACCGGGTGGTGCAAGTGCTTGAGCCCGGTGTAGTGCTGGCGCACGTTATGCGCCGCCCACAAGGTGCGGAATTCCTCGCTCCGCGTCGATAGTTCCCCGACCAGGTCGGTCAGCCCGCGGTCGTAGGGGTCCCGGCCGGCCTCGGTGCGCAGGATCGCGACGGTGTCGCTCGCCGCACGGTCCCAGTCCGGGTAGAAGCTGCGCGATCGTGCGTCCAGGAAGATGAACCGGGCATGGTTGGCCGGGCGGGCCGGACCCGCGTACATGTCCGAATACAGGGCATGGCCCAGCGGGTTGGCCGCAAGGATGTCCATGCGTCCGTTCCGCACAAAGGCGGGCGCGTTGGCGATGGCGTTCAGCGTCAGCTGAACGCTGCGCCGGACGGACTCCGCGGGACGGGGACGACGGCGGGTCCGGCTGCCCGGGGCCGCTGCCCGGGCCAGATCGAAGAGGTGGGCCCGTTCGGCGTCGTCGAGTTGCAGGGCCCTGGCCACAGCGTCCAGCACCCCCTCCGAAACGCCGGACAGGTTTCCCCGCTCCAGCCTCGTGTAGTACTCGACGCTGACGCCGGCCAGCATGGCGACTTCCCCGCGGCGGAGTCCGGGGACCCGGCGTTTCGCGCCGTAGATCGGCAATCCCGACTCTTCGGGGGTGATCTTGGCCCGGCGCGAGGCAAGGAACTCGCGGGTCGCCTCTCGATTATCCATGCCATCAACGTTAGGCCTTTGGGCTCTCTGAGGGAGGCCCTGCCAGTACCCCTATCAGCAGGGACTCCCTCACGGCCGCGTTACCGGGTTTGATGGATGGTGTTCCGTTGAACAACCCCCAACGATCAACAAGCAGGAGATTCATTGCCTACCGTCAACGCCTACGCATCACCGTCCGCGACCGAGCCGCTCGCCCTCACCACCATCGAGCGCCGCGACGTTGGACCGCACGATGTCCTGATCGAGATCAAGTACGCCGGGATCTGCCATTCCGATATCCACACTGTCCGCGGCGACTGGGGCCCGCAGACCTATCCGCTGGTTCCCGGCCATGAAATTGCCGGCATTGTCACCGAGGTGGGCACGGCCGTGACCAAGCACGCCGTCGGTGACCGGGTCGGCGTCGGCTGCATGGTCAACTCCTGCGGCGAGTGCGTCAACTGCCAGGCCGGCGAGGAGCAGTACTGCCTCGCCGGGAACACCGGCACCTATGGCGCCGTCGACCGTGACGGCACCATCACCCAGGGCGGCTACTCCACCCACGTCGTTGTGACCGAAGATTTCGTGGTCACCATTCCCGAGGGCATCGAGCTCGACGTCGCCGCGCCGCTGCTGTGCGCCGGCATCACCACCTACTCGCCGCTGAACCACTGGGGCGCGGGTCCCGGCAAGAAGGTCGCGATCGTCGGCCTCGGCGGACTCGGCCACATGGCCGTCAAGATCGCGCACGCCATGGGCGCCGAGGTCACGGTCCTGTCGCAGTCGCTGAAGAAGCAGGAAGACGGGCTGAAGCTGGGCGCGGACCATTACTACGCCACGAGCGACGAGAACACTTTCACGGACCTTGCCGGCACTTTTGACCTGATCATCAACACGGTCAGTGCCGCGATCGACATCAGCTCCTACCTGCAGCTGCTGACCCTCGACGGCGCACTGGTCAACGTCGGCGCCCCCGCGGAACCGCTCCCGGTGAACGCGTTCGCCCTGATCATGGGCCGCCGTTCCTTCGCCGGTTCGATGATCGGCGGCATCCGCGAAACCCAGGAAATGCTCAACTTCTGCGCCGAGCACGGCCTGGGCGCCGAAATCGAGGTCATCCCGGCCGCGAAGATCAACGACGCCTACGAGCGCGTCCTGGCCTCCGACGTCCGCTACCGCTTCGTGATCGACACCGCGACCCTGAACTAGGACGCAGCAGCGCACGAAGAACCCCGGGAGTGGGCGGACGCGGCCTCCGGTCGCGCCCGCCACCCGACAAAAACACCCTGTGAGGAAATGACAGTGGAAATCCAAGCCAGGAAGCCAAGCGTCAAGGGACCGGCGCAGATGTTCACCGGCGACGTCTGGTTTGACGTCGTCGCGGCCCCGCAGCCCGAACCGTCCCGCATGCGCGTCAACGCGGTGCACTTTGCCCCGTGCGCCCGCACGGCCTGGCACTCGCACGCCGTCGGACAGACCCTGCACGTCACCGAAGGTGTCGGCCTGGTCCAGGCCCGCGGCGGCGAAGTGACCGAAATCCGCCCCGGCGACACGATCTACACGCCGCCGGGCGAATGGCACTGGCACGGGGCCGCGCCGGACCATTTCATGACCCACCTCGCGATGTGGGAAGCGCCCGCGGAGGGCGCGGAGTCGGAGTGGGGTGACCTCGTGACCGACGAGGAATA
The DNA here is from genome assembly GCF_056406495.1 of Arthrobacter sp. P1_B9. Taxonomy (NCBI): domain Bacteria; kingdom Bacillati; phylum Actinomycetota; class Actinomycetes; order Micrococcales; family Micrococcaceae; genus Arthrobacter; species Arthrobacter sp. P1_B9. The sequence goes on along the minus strand of NZ_JBFUAA010000004.1, from coordinate 282,830 downwards.
CAACGGCGCCAAGTAGCACGACCGCCAGGCAGTTAGCGCGGCTGCGCTAAACATCCGGCGCTGCCGGTGCGGGGCCAGCCCGGGGGACTGGCCCCGCACCGGCACGCCGGGCACCGCGTGGGCTATTGCCCCGGGGCCCGGTACGACGGCGTCTTCTTGGCTGCCGCGTCGAGATCCTCTGCTGACATGAGCGGTTTCATGTGCAAGTTCACGGCGCCGGTGGAATTGATCATCAGTGACAGGGCGACGGCGTCGGCCTGGTCGGGGATATCGAAGACTCCGACGACGTCGGTCTCCCCGAAGGCGTAGTAGAAGCTTTCCAGTGAGCCGTCCACCGATTTGAGGGCTTCGACAACGGCATCACGCCGTTTGGTGCCGCCCTCACGCATGAGTCCCTTGATTCCGTCGCCGACGTAGTTCGCTTCGAACAGATATTTGCTCATCGTTTTTCCTATCCTGTGTTCGCCCGGGACATCGGCATCCGAACGTGTGCCCGCTCCCAACGATGGAAGGTCCGAGGCTGGCCCCAGAGTGGGGGTCTGCCCACATGCTAGGCCTTCCACTTCACCCTTACAACGGTTCATTTGCGGCCACAACCGGGCTCCGGGCGGTCCGGCACTACCGCCGGCCGGAGGACAGGAACATAATCGGCGTATCAACCCGTACGGACAATGGAGGCGATCGACGTGTCTGTTTATACGCTCGGAATCTGGCTGGTGCATCCCGGCCGCGAGAACGATTTTGTGCAGGCCTGGCGGGATCTGGCCAGGAAGACGAAGGAAGACTTTCCCAACGCCAAAGCCGTGCTGATGCACGATCGCGACGTCAAGAACAGGTTCATCAGCACCGGCCCGTGGGAGTCCCTGGAACAGATTGAGCAGTGGCGGGACTCTGCCCTGTTCAAGCAGGGCCTCGAGGCAATGAAGGACATGCTGGAGCATTTCGAGGCGCGCACCCTGGACGAGGCCGCGAGCATCGGGTGGGATGCGACCGATATGTGATTTTACCGGGAACCGGGAACCGGGTCGCCGCCGGCAGCGCGGCGCGCGTTCCCGCCGGCTAAGCGGCCTGCAGCGCCTCGAGTACGGCGGCCAACAGGACATCGTTCCGGCCCCAGACGGGATCGAAGATTTCCACGTACCAGGCATCCGCCAGGACCAGGGCCAAGGTCTCGTTGGTCTCGGCTGCCCAGTCCCTGAGCTGGTCCTCCCCAACGGGCCCCTCGCTGCTGCCGAGCAAGGTCGCGACGTCGTCGTCCTGTACGGTCACCGGGATGGAGACGCTGCTCGCCTCACCGGGGTCGTGGACGACCGTCACCAGACCGGTCCTTGCGGACAGGGCCAGGAGTGCCGTCGCCGCCTCCGGGCCGCAGAAGGCCGTCACGTAGGCGCGCTGCGCGTGGCCCCCGGCCTGAACGCCCGGCTGCGATTCCTTGGTGAAGAGCCCGTTGCGGTTTAGCCGGGCGAGCTCTCCGGCGATGGTCGCGGTCTCCTCGTCGAACCCGGGCGCGAAGACGCCCGGCTGGTATTGGCTGTTGCCCTCCAGCCAACGGGCGGTCAGTTCGCCGGCCGCCGGGATGGTGGAGGCCTGCCGCCAGACTTCGCGGTCCGCGAGAAGCCGGCCGAAGCTGTCCCGTTCCGTCGTGAACCTGGCCTCTGACATTTAGGCCTCCTGTGCTGTGGGGTGCGGGGTGGACTGCGCCGTGAGATGTGGGGTGGGGTGCGCCTGCGGGGCGTGGTGCTGCAGGAGTACGGACAACCGTTCGCAGCTGATCCGCAGCGCCTGCAGTTCACGCCGGCTGTAGTCCTCGATGATCGCACGGATCCGCTCGGTGAGGTGCTCGTCGTCGACCTCGAACTCGTGGTTCAGCGTGACCACGGAGAGCCCGTCCGCCGGCCGGATCTCCCAGTCGCCGCCGAGCTCCCGGAACGGGGGCTCGAGGTCCAGCTGGTGGAACTGGGCGCGGTGGCTGGCGGTGTCAAAGACGCGCCAGCAGTGGCTTGAACTGAGTGAGCCGTTGGACACCACGGACGTGCGCAGCTCGTGGCCGGCGTCGTCGCCGCTGACGCGCTCCGAGTACACCGTCAGGCCCTCGAGATAGGGCCAATGTGAGGCGTCGCGCAGCATGCTGAAGACAAGGTCCGCCGGGGCGTTGATGCCGAGCCGGTGCGTGGTCCGGTGCGTTTGCTGGTGCGTGCTCACTGACAAGTTCACCCCTCCTGTGTCGTGCTGTCACCTTGCAGGTCTTCTATGCAGGCTAGGGCAGTTGCGGCCTGCCGTGAACAATTCCGTCCCGTCGCGTCACGCAGGGCAATCTTCGGTAACACAGGGCGTCCGCAGGCAGCGTCCGCGGACGCCGGATGAACGGGTATTACCGCCTGTATCCCTTGGTTTCACCCGGTTTCACGGCGCTTTGACCGGCTCTCCCGGGCCCCGGATAGTTGCTGGCACCAGCACCATTTCAGTCCACTCTCAAGGGGAGAACATGTCCAGTCTTTCGTTTAAATCTGGCGCCGCGGTCGCGTTGGCGGCCACCACTGTCCTGGGTCTGGCGGCCTGCTCTGATCCCGGCGCCGCCGCTGCCGGCGGCCCGTCGGCAGCGGCGTCGTCGTCCACCGGGGTGAAGCAGTTCAACCTCTCGCCGCAGCAGGACCGCGTCAAGGCCACGGTGGATGCCGCGGCCGCCGCGCTCGTCCCGGAAGCCATTAAGAAGGACGGGAAGCTGACCGTGGCGGTGAGCCCGTTTGCGGCGCCGCTGGCCGTTTACGCCACGGACAACAAGACCCCGGTGGGCAACGAGGTGGATATCGCCGTCGCTCTGGCCGAGTCCCTGGGCCTGGAGGCAGACATTGTCCCGACGGCCTGGGCCGACTGGCCGCTCGGCGTCGATTCCGGCAAGTATGAGGCTGTGCTCTCCAATGTCACCGTCACGGAGGAGCGCAAGCTCAAGTTCGACTTCGCCAGCTACCGTGAGGACAAGCTCGGCTTCTACGCCAAGGCGGACAGCAGTGTCACCAAGGTCGAATCGGCCCCGGACGTCGCCGGCAAGCGCGTGATCGTCGGTTCCGGCACCAACCAGGAGGCAATCCTGCTGCGCTGGGATGAGGAGAACAAGAAAAACGGCCTCAAGCCCGTGGAGTTCCAGTATTACGACGACGACTCCGCCTCCCAGCTCGCCATCCAGTCCGGACGGGCGGACCTCACGTTCGGCCCCAACGCCACGGCGGCCTACAAGGCGGCCTCCGACGCCAAGACAAAGCTCGTCGGCCTGGTCGACGGCGGCTGGCCGCTGAAGGCCAGCATCGCCGTCACCACCAAGAAGGACAACGGGTTTGCCGCAGCGGCCCAGGCCGGACTGAACCATCTGATCCAGGACGGAAGCTACGCCAAGATCCTGGACCGCTGGGGGTTGTCCGCGGAAGCTGTCGCGAAGTCGGAGCTGAACCCGGCGGGCCTGCCGAAGAAGTAGGCCGCCCTAAATCCAACGCGGGGTCACATCGCGCCCATCCCGGAGAGGATTATGGGCGCGATGTGACCCCGCGTTGGTTGTCTGAACGGTGCCGAAAGCCAACGAATCCCCGCCGGGAACGTCTGCGGCGGGGACTCGTTGTGCCTGCGTGGTGAAGCAGCGGTGATCGTCTAGGCCTGTGCCGTGACCGAACCTGAATCGATGCCGGCCTCGACGCTGGCACCTGGGCGCACCGGGGTGGCCAGGCCGAGGTTCTCCCGCAGCGTGCTGCCCGCGTATTCCGTGGGGTACACGCCGCGCTCCTGCAGTTCCGGGACGAGGTGGTTGACGATGTCGTCGAGGCCGGACGGGATCAGCCAAGGCGAGATGTTGAAGCCGTCGACGGCACCGGTCCGGGCATACTCGCTGAGCCGGTCCGCGACCTCGGTGTACGAGCCGCTGAAGGTGGAGTCGCCCCGGCTGGTCTTGGCCGAGACGAATTGGCGGATGGACAGGCCCTTCTCCGTGGCCTCGGCCCGCCACTGGTCGGCCAGCTGGCGTGCCTTGGCGCCGTGGAATCCGCTGCCGCGCGTTTCGGAGGTTTCTTCGACCACGGGGTCGATGTCCGGCAGCGGGCCGTCGGGGTCGTAGCCCTGCAGTTCCCGGCCCCAGAACTGTTCGAGGTACGCGATGGCCTGCTGCGGGCCGATCTGCAGACTGCGGACCCAGGCCTTCTTTTCGAGGGCCTCCCGCGGCGTGGCGGCGAGGATGAACTCGCTGGCTGGCATGATCTTCACGTCCTGGGCGCCGCGGCCGGCCCGGAGGGTGCGCTCCACGATGTCGCGGCGGAACTCCAGGGCGTCATCGAGCTGCGGGTGCGCGGAAAAGATGACGTCCGCCTGCCGGGCGGCGAAGTCCCTGCCCTCGGGCGAATCCCCGGCCTGGAACAGCACCGGCCGGTACTGGGCGCTGCGCGGCAACCGCGGGGTGACGTCGACGGTGTAGTGCCGGCCGGTGTGGCGCACCCGCCGGACCGCGCCCTCCGCCGACCACCGCTCGGCGGAGGCTGAGCCCGCGACGGCGCCGTCGTCCCACGCGTCCCAGATCCGCTTGGCGGTTTCCACGAAGGCCTCGGCGTGGGTGTACCGGTCGGCGTGGTCCAGGTAACCGCCGCGCCGGAAGTTGGCGCCGGTCCAGGCGTTGTCCGTGGTGACGATGTTCCAGGCGGCGCGGCCACCGGACAGCAGATCCAGCGTGGAGAGCCGGTGCGCCAGGTCTGCGGGGTCGTTGTACGTGGTGTTCTGGGTTGCGACCAGCCCGATGTTGGTGGTCACCGCGGCCAAGGCGGCGAGGGCGGTCTGCGCGTCGGGACGGCCGGCGACGTCGAGCGCGTGCGGGCGGCCAAGATGCTCGCGCAGCCGCAGGCCTTCGCCGAGGAAGAACGCCGCGAACAGGCCGCGCTCGGCGGTTTGGGCGATGCGCCGGAATGATTCGAAGTCGGTCTGGGAGCCGGACTCGGCCGCCTTCCAGACGGTTCCGGAGTTGACGCCCTGGAAGAACACGCCCAGCTGGAGCTGACCAGAGGGGATGAACCCGGACGCGGTGAATTCAGCGGCGGGGTGGGTGCTGTGGCTCATGGTGGGCTCCTTAGTTTTCCGCGCCGGGGGCGCTGCATGCAGCGGCGTAGCGGCTGGCTGGCCGCGCCAGCCCCAGCTGATCGCGGAATGTGGCGTCCGGGCTGGTGGGGGCGAGGACCCCGCGCCGGCGCAGTTCGGGCAGCACCAGCCGCGTCAGTTCCTCAAGATCCGTGTCCAGCACGGCGGGGTGCAGGCGGACCCCTTCGGCCCAGGCCAGCACCTCGGTGAGCAGATCGGCAAGCCCGGCCGCCGAGCCGATGAACTGTGCGCGCGGGCTCTGCCACGGGGTGTGGCCGTTCAGCCCGGCCAGCCGCTGGGCGGCGGCCTGGCCGCGGGAGTCCAGCACGACGTCGAGCTCGGCGATCAGCGCAGGACCGTTGCCGCCGGCGGCGAGTCCTGCACGCGTCGCCGCGAGCTCGGCGGCCAGGAGCCCGGGCGTCGGGGCCGAGACCAGGAGCGCGTCGGCTGCCCCGGCCGCGACGGCCTCCGCGGCGAGGAGCCCGGCCAGGGCCAGGACGGGCAGCTGGCCCTGGGGCGGCCGCGGAATGATCGACGGACCCTTGACGGAATAGCTGCCGTTTTCGACGTCGATGTAATGCAGCTTGTCGACGTCGAGGTAGCGCCCGGTGGGGACGTCGCGGATCACGGAGTTGTCCTCCCAAGAGTCCCAGAGCCTGCGGCTGACCTCGATCGCATCGGCGGCCTCGCGGGAGAGCCGGTCCCCGCGCAGGGTGTCGCGTCCGACGGCGGCGGCATCGGCCGCGCTTGATGAAGCGGCTACCAGCCAGCCGGCCCGTCCGCCCGAGACATAGTCCAGGCTGGCGAGCTGGGTAGAGATGTGGAACGGCTCGGTGTAGGCGGTGTCCACTTCCGGGATCAGGGCGAGGGAGCGGGTCACGGGGCCGGCGAACGCGGCGCGCTGCAGGGCGTTGAGCCGCGCCGCGGCGTCCGGGTGCCCGGGGTCCGGCAGGCCGGGGTCGGAAAACGTCGCCGCGTGGAATCCGGCGGACTCGGCGGCGAGCACGGCGCCGCGGAGTTGTTCCGGGCCCAGCACGGACGCGGGTGCTGCGCGGGAAACCCGCCACGCGGCCGGGTGGCTGCCGGCGCCGTCGAGCTCCAGCAGGAGCAGGCCGAGTCCGCGGGGCCTGTTCTGGGCGGGATGGGTGCTCATGATGCGTCCTGTCGTTCGTAGGGGATCTGTTCGCCGGCCTCGATGGGCACCGGCAGGCGGTTCTCGGCCGGCGGCAGCGGGCACGTGGCGAGGTCCGTGTAGGCGCACGGCAGGTTCACCGCCCGGTTGAAGTCGAGCCAGACCGTGCCGTGGGCGCCCGGAGCCGCCACGGTGAGCGAGCGGTTGGCCGCGTAGGTGCTCTTGCCCGAGGTCGCGTCAGTGAAAAGGACAGACAGCGTGCCCGGAGTGTGGCCGTTGAATGCGGTGAGGCTCAGGTCCTTGCCGCGGAGCCGGAAGTGGATTTCCCCCGGGGCCTCGTAGACGTGGTGGATTCCTTCGACCGCCGCGCCCACGGTGGTGGGCCGCGGTTCGGCGAACGGGACGAATATTCCTGAAATGGCATATTCAGGGGTGGGGGCGTAGGCGGGCGTCCCGCGGTAGCCGGTGAGCAGGGGGTTCAGGGGATGCCGCGGCCGCACGACATAGCGGCCGCCCCGCTTGGCGAGCTCGATTACGGTATGGCCGGCGCCGGCATCCTCCACCCGCAGATTCAGCCCGTCGCGCTCGGGAATCGGGCCGAGGAACACGGTAGCTCCGGTCCCGTCCGGGTTCAGTTCCTGCCCGCCGCGAAGGACGCGTTCGCCTGCCCCCAAAGCCAGGCGGACGACGTCGTCCTCGACGCTCCACGTGCCCGGCGCGCCGTCCAGCCGGGCGGGCGCGGCATCGAGCCAATGCAGGTGCGTAACGGCGAGGAAGCCGTGGGGGTCGGCACGGTGGCGTTCGTGCCCGGCATGCCAGTCCGCCCAGGCGGCTTGGAATTCATTGTCGGGACGGCGGTCGGGACGAATGTCAGGACGGCCGTCGGTGTCAGTGGGCGTGGACATGAGAGCTCCTGTGGTGGGTGTGGTCGGCCGTGACGCGGGCGGCGTCGGTCTCAGTAGTGCCGGCGAATGCAGGCCGGCCGGCGTACGGGTCGCCGTCGGCCCAGAGCGTGGTGGGCGCGGCGGCGCGGACGGCCGGAATGATTTCCAGGGCGAAGCGCTCGAGGATTTCCAGCTGCTGGGCGAAGGGCAGTGTGGTGGGCAGCGAGATGGACTGCAGGTCGTGGCCGTAGAGCGCGTGGTAGCTGAGGATCTTGTCGATCACCTGCTCCGGGCTGCCCACCAGGGCCGGACCGTCGGCGACGGCGTGGTCGATGTCCCGGTAGGGGGAGTTGTTGCCGGGAACGTTCCGGCCGGTCGTGAGGGCCTCGTAGACCGGGCCGAACTGCCGCTTGGCCTCCTGTGTGGTGTCCGCGATGAACACCCCGCCCGCGCCGGATCCGGAGCCCAGGTACTGGTGCCGGGGATCGTGGCCGTGGCGTGCGTATTCCTCGCGGTAGTGGTCAATGAGCACCTTGTAGTTTTCCCGCGGCTGGATCGCGTTGGCCGTGAACAGCGGATCGCCCCACTGCGCCGCCAGCGCCGCCGAGGCCAGGCTGGTGGCGGAGCCGTGCCAGACCCGCGGCGCCCCGGCGAAGGGCCGCGGCGTCGTGGTGGTGGGCTCCGTCAGCGCGGCGCGGAACCTCCCGGACCACGTGACGTTTTCCTCGGTCCAAAGCCGGCGGAGCAGGGCATATTTCTCCGCAAGGAGCTCCCACTGGTCCGCCAGGTCCAGGCCGAACAGCGGGTACTGCAGCACCTCATTGCCCTTGCCGATCACCAGTTCCAGCCGGCCGCGGCTGAGCTGGTCGATCGTGGCGTAGTCCTCGGCGACCCGCACCGGGTCCAGCACGGACAGCACCGTCACGCCGCTTTGCAGCCGGATCCTGGTGGTGACGGCGGCGATGGCGGCGAGCACGGTGGTGGGGGAGGAGGAGATGAACTCACCCGCGTGGCGTTCCCCGACGGAGAAGCTGTCGTAGCCGAGGCCCTCCGCCCGGCGCGCGGTCTCCACCACCTGGTTGAGCCGGTCCGCGGTGGAGACGATCTCCCCGGTGACCGGGTTCTTCAGGTGCGGGATGATGTCGAGGACCTGGAACCTCACTGGGTCTTCCCTGCAGGGGCTGTCCCGAAGTTGCCCTCAGTGACGGTCGTGGACTCGGGAAGGGCTTCCTCGGAGAGTCCCCAGCGGTCCAGGACCTTGGCGTAGGAGCCGTCCTTGATGGCGGAGTTCAGGGCGTCCGTGATGGCCGGGGCCAGGCCGTTGCCCTTGAGCGTGGTGGCCGCGACCAGGGTCTCGGACGGCCAGCCGGCGTTGACCTTGCCCACCACCTTGAGGTCGTCGCGGGTGTTTTCCCGGTACGTGACGGACGGGTAGGGCGCGAGGTTCAGGTCGGTGCGGCCGGAGGACAGCGCCAGGATGGTGTCGGCGTCGGAGGAGTAGTACTGCAGCACCGCGGGCGCCTTGCCCTTGGCCTCGAGCTCCTTGTTCCAGGCGATCAGGATCTTCTCCTGGTTGGTGCCCGAGCCCACCGAGATCTTCAGCCCGGAGATGTCGTCGGAGCCCTTGATGTTGTAGCCGGAGCTCTTCTTCGCCTCGAAGCCCATGTACGCGGCGCGGTAGCTGGAGAAGTCGAAGAGTTTCACGCGGGCGGCGTTGATGCCCACATTGGAGAACACGGCCTCGAAGTCGCCGGACTGGGTCTTCAACGGCCAGTTCTCCCAGGAGGTCACCTGGACGTCCAGGTCCAGGCCCAGCTTGTCCGCGACCAGCTGGGCCAGGTCCACCTCCACGCCGATCGGGGTCTTGTCGTCCGTGGCGTGGAAGGACAGCGGAATCGCGCCAGCCGTCGTCGCGACGGTCAGCTTGCCGTCCTTGCCGATCAGCGCGGGAACCTTCGCGGCCAGGGACACATCCTTCTCCGCCCGGATCCGCTGCTGGTCCGGCGAAGTGTTGTAGACGACGCCGTTGCGCGCCGCCGTCGTCGCCGGCTGCCCGCCGGATGCGGCAGACGCGCCGGGATCCGCGCAGCCACTCAGGGCCACGGTGCCGGACAGGGTGCCGATGAGGACGACGGCGGGAAGCGCCGCACGCGTCCGCCGGGGACCAGTACGGGGGCGGGCGGTGCGGAGGGCGGAGCTGATTGCCATGGGGTTCCTTAGATGTTGAAAGCGGGTTCGATGACTTTGGAGAAGAAGCTCCGGGTGCGAACTTCGCGCGGGTTGGTGAAAATTTCCTGGGGTGTGCCTTGCTCGACGATCTGGCCCTGGTCCATGAACACCACCGTGTCGGCGACGTCGCGGGCGAAGCCCATCTCATGCGTGACGATGATCAGCGTGGTGCCGGACTTGGCCAGCCCGCGGATGACGTCCAGGACCTCGTTGACCAGTTCCGGGTCCAGGGCCGACGTGGGCTCGTCGAAGAGCAGGATCTTCGGGTCCAGGGCAAGCGCCCGGGCGATCGCGACGCGCTGCTGCTGGCCGCCGGACAGCTGGCGCGGGTAGGCGCCGGCACGGTCCTTCAGGCCCACGCGGTCCAGCAGTTCCAGCCCGCGGTCGCGGGCCTCGGTCTTGGAGAGCCGGGGTTTTCCGGTCCGCGGCGCGACGATCGGTGCCTCGGTGACGTTTTCCAGCGCGGTCAGGTGCGGGAAGAGGTTGAAGTTCTGGAACACCATGCCGATCTCGGTGCGCTGCTTCAGGATGTTCTTTTCGCGCAACTCGTGGAGCCGGCGCCCGCGGACCTCGTAGCCCACCAGCGTGCCGTCGATCGCGATGAACCCGGCGTCGACCTTTTCGAGGTGGTTGATGGTGCGCAGGAGGGTGGATTTGCCGGATCCGGACGGTCCGACGATCACGGCGACACCCCCGGGCTCGACCGTCAGCGTGATGCCCTTGAGGACTTCCGCGGCGCCGAAGGACTTGCGGACCTTCGTGATCTCGACAAGGCCGCGGGTGGTTACGGCGTCCGTGGCAGCGGCCGCGGACGGGGTCTGGGTGGTCGTACGGAGTGCGGTGCTCATCGGGTGCCCCTTTCCTGGTTCGATTCCCGGGCGGCGGGCGTATGGATGGCGAGGAATTTGCGGGCCTTCTGCAGCGGGGTCAGGGGCAGCGTGCGGACCGCGCCCCTGGAGTAGTGCCGCTCGATGTAGTACTGGAAGACGCTCAGGACCGAGGTGATGACGATGTACCAGAGCGTGGCCACGAGCAGCAGCGGCAGGACCTGCTGGGTGCGGTTGTAAATGACCTGGACGGTGTAGAACAGCTCGGAATAGGCCAGGACGTAGACGATCGAGGTGCCCTTGACGAGGCCGATCACCTCGTTGAAGGCGGTGGGCAGGATGGCCCGCATGGCCTGGGGCAGGACGATCCTGGTGGAACGCCGCCAGGCCGGGATGCCCAGGGCGGTTGCGGCCTCGAGCTGGCCCTGGTCCACGGACAGGATGCCGCCGCGGATGATCTCGGCGGAGTAGGCGGCCTGGTTCAGGGTCAGGCCGAGGACTGCCGCGGCGAACTGGCTGATCAGGGTGGTGGTCTGCGCCTCAAAGAAGCGCACGTCCGTGAAGGGGAGCCCCAGGCTGATTTTCTCGTAGAGGTAGCCCAGGTTGTACCAGAGCAGCATCTGCACCAGCAGCGGCGTGGAGCGGAAAATCCAGGAGAACGTCCAGGAGACGGAGACCAGCAGGGGCGACGCGGACAGCCGCATCAGCGCCAGGATGAACCCCAGGATGAAGCCGAGCGCCCCGGAGATCGCCGTCAGTTTCAGGGTCTCCAGCAGGCCGTTCACGATCGACTGCGCGGTGAACCACTGCGCCACCACGCCCCACTCCCAGCGCGGGTTGGTGGCCAGCGACCAGGCAATGCCGGCCACGCCCACGGCGACGACGGCGGTGCCCACCCAGCGCCACGGGTGGCGGGCCGGGACCAGCCGGTAGTCGGCGTAGTCGGTTGCGGCCTTGCGGCCCACCGAACCGGAGCCGACTGTTCCGGCCGGTGCGCGCTCGCCGGCGGGTACGGGTCCTGCGGGCCGGACCTCCGCGGTCTCGGGTGCGGATTCGATGCCGGCGGACGCCGGCTCCGGGGCGGACTGTGCCACCGGGGTTGCTGTTGAACTCATGCGCCACCTCGCTTCTTCCAGTTGCTGTGGGGGTAGTTGGCTGCCAATCTAGGGCCGTGCGAAAACGCGCGGCAAGGCGGCAGGTTGCATACGTTCACGCAGGTTCGCACGGCGTCACACGACGAATTCTTGCCTCGATTTACGTCGCGTTACGCGGGGTGAACGGCCGTGACCGGCGCCTCGACCGGCTCCATTTCGGGTGCCTAGCATGAGGGCTCCGCACCCGAGCCAGGAGACCGTCATGCCAGTGAATGCCCGATCCGTGGTCCTCATCGGCGGCGGCCCGCGCGCGGCCGGGCTGCTGGAACGCCTCGCCGCCAACCGGCCGGAGCTGCTCGACGGCGCCCTGCAGATCCACGTCGTGGAGCCGCACACCCCGGGTGCCGGCAGGATCTGGCGTTACGAGCAGCATCCCGGGCTGATGCTCAACTCCGCGGCGGCGGACGTCACGATGTTCACGGATGCCTCCGTCCAATGCGAGGGACCCGCAGTCGACGGCCCCGGCCTGGCAAAGTGGGCCGCCGGGGTCCTGGACGGGTCCATCGCGGATGTTCCGGAGCTGCCGGCGGAACTCCGGCGCCAGCTGGCCGCCCTCACCGGTGCCACCTTCCCCACTCGGCAGCTGCAGAGTGTCTACCTGGAATGGTTCTTCCGCCGCTCCGTCGCCGCCCTCGGACCGGACACCACCGTCACCGTGCACCGGGACACGGCGTCCGCCGTCGAGCCGGTGCAGCATGAAGCCGACCAGGGTCCGGAACGCTACCGCGTCCGGCTGGCCGGTGGCGCGGTGCTGCCCGCCGACGTCGTGATCGCCTCCCTGGGGCACACGGATTCGCTGCCCAATGAGGAGTCTGCGGCGTGGGCCGGTTTTGCCGCCCGGCACGGTGCGTTCCACGCGGCGCCCAGCTACACCACCGACGTCGACTACTCACCCCTCGCCGCCGGCCAGGACGTGATTGTCTCCGGCATGGGCCTGGCCTTCGTGGACCTGCTGGTCCTGCTCATGGAGGGCCGCGGCGGCAGGTTCGAGGAGCTGCCAGGCGGCGGCCTGCGCTACGTGCCCTCCGGTGCCGAGCCGCGGCTGTGGGCCGGCTCCCGCCGCGGCGTGCCCTACCACTCCAAGATCACGTCCGCCCTGCGCGGCGACGCAGCGGGCGAGCCGGCGTTCTTCACGGCCGACGCCGTCACAGCGCTGCTGGATGCGCCCGGCGAGGTGGACTTCCGCGCCCAGCTGTGGCCCCTGATCGCCAAGGACGCCGGCTACGCGTACTACCGCGAGCTGTTCACCGGCTACCCGGAACGGGTCCGGATGGGCTGGCGGGAATTCGCCGAACGGTTCGCCGCTGCGGACTGGTACAGCCAGGAGCGCCGGCGGCTCGTCGCCGGGTCCGTCCCGGACGCAGGGCTCCACCTGGACCTCGAACGGCTGGACCATCCCTTCGCCGGCCGCGTTTTCGCCGGCCACGCAGACTTCCAGTCGGCGGTGGCAGCGTACATTGGCCGCGACCTTGAGCTGCGCACCGGGCCGGACCATTCGGAAACCCTGGCCCTGTTCACTTCCTTGCTGAAGTCCTACATGGACCTGGGCCGGCTGGTGCCGTCCGAGCGGCTGAACGCGCGGTCGCAGCGGGAGGTCCAGGGCTGGTGGCACGGCTTCTTCAGCTTCGTCGACTCCGGGCCGCCGCCGCGCAGGCTGCGGGAGATGCTGGCGATCCACCGGGCCGGTCTGCTGCAGTTCATTGGCCCGGGACTGGAGATCGAGGCCGCGGAGTACTCGGGCCGGTTCGTCGCCCGCTCGGCCCAATCCGGGATCAGCGTGTCAGCGCCGGCCCTGATCGAGGCCCGGCTCCCGGCGCCGTCGGTGGCCCGCTCCGCGAACCCGCTGCTGCGCCAGCTGCACGCCTCCGGGCTAGGCACTGAACAGCAGCTCCTCACTGCCGACGGCACGCACGCGACCGGACGGCTCCTGGTGTCCGCCCACAACGAGCTCATCAGTCCGGTGGGGGAGCGGCGCGAACGGCTGTTCGGCGTCGGGCCCGGTACTTCCGGCTGGGGCGCCGGCGCCTTCGCCCGGCCCGGCACCAACGCCGCGCCGTTCCGCGAAAACGATGCCCTGGCCCGGCGAGTCCTGAACCTGCTGGCGAACCCCAACAGCGGCCCGGCCGACAGCGGCCTGGCGAACAACGATCAAACGGACGCCGGCCGGGCGGTGCCGCAGGCCGCCGCCGGCGGAAAGGACCCGTCATGACCCCGTCCCCACTACACACCCCGCCCGTGGACACCCCGCCCGTGGACACCCCGCCCGTGGACACCGCCGCGCTGACGGTCCTCAATCTCCCCATGAGCGATCCCAGGGTCCGTCCGCTCCTGGACGAGCTCGCGGTCGAATACGACACCCGCTACGGCAGCCTCTTTGGCCGCGGGGCCGCCGCGGAGGAACTCAACCGTTACCCGGCCGAGGAATTCGCCGCGCCGGGCGGGGCCCTGCTGATTGTGCGCGAGAACGGCGAATCCGTGGCCGGCGGCGCGTTCCGCCGGCACGGCCCGCAGACCGCCGAGTTCAAGCGGATCTGGACGCATTCAGCGCACCGCCGCCGCGGACTGGCCCGGTTTGTCCTTGCCGAGCTGGAGGCGCTGGCCGGCCGTCGCGGCTACCGGAAGGTCTACCTGACAACCGGCCCGCGCCAGCCGGAGGCGAAACACCTCTACCTGAGCACCGGTTACGAGGCACAGTTCGATCTCTCCGCCGACCCGGAAACCATCGGGCCGCTGGCATTCACCAAGGACCTGCCCGCCGCAAACCCCGCCGCGAACCCCGCTGCGCTGCTTGGTCGGCGTGGGCCGGGAACCGGCGCTTCGGGCTAGAGTTCACACAGGGGGTCTGCCCTAAAACAACGTTTTCACGAGCCGCCGCGGACCCGGCGGAGAAACAGCCGGGAGTCATCAGTGCGGCCTGGATCCAAGCCCACCATCCGCGATGTCGCGCAGACGGCCGGGGTCTCCCTGACCACCGTCTCCTATGTGCTCTCCGGCCGCTCCGGCGGTACCACCCGGATCAGCGAAGCCACCCAGGACCGGGTGCACGCCGCGGTCCGCGAACTTGGCTATGTGGCCAACAGTGCCGCCCGGGGAATGCGCCGGGGCCGGACGGAGCTGGTGGCCGTGGCCGTCCCGGACCTCGAGCAGCCCCGGGACAGGGCCATCGCCACGGTGCTGGCCAGGATCCTGCCGGAGCACGGCTACCAGCCGGTCATCCTGCTGGGCGGGAACTGGCGGCAGTTCATGCTCTCCGGCGGAGCCGACGGCGTGATCCACACCAGCGCGCCGAAGACGGACGACGATTCCGGCGCCATGGCAGAGCCCGCTGGCCGCGGCACGCCCCACGTGTTCATCACGGACGACGCCGGGCCCGGCAGCCTTGCTGGCCAGGGCGGACACAAGGTGGTCCCCGCCGGCACGGACACCCCCGAGATCCTGGCCGGGCGCGCCGTCATTCTGCTGCTGGCACAGTTGCGGGGTTAGGAACCTTCGGCTTTCAGCGCGGCCTCCGGTGCCGTGTTCTGGGTTGCGGCCTCCGGTGCGGCTTCCGGGGTTGCGGCCTCCCGGAGGGGACGCCGGGCCAGCCACGCGGCCACGATCGCGCCGGAGACGTTGTGCCACAGGGAGAAGACCGCAGACGGCAGCGCCGCCAGCGCGCCGAAGTGCGCGGTGGCGAGGGTGGCGGCCAGGCCGGAATTCTGCATCCCGACCTCGAAGGCGAGGGCCCTGCGCGCCTTGTCATCCAGGCGCCCCAGCTTGCCGGCCAGGTAGCCCAGACCCAGGCCGAAGCCGTTGTGCAGCACCACGGCGAGGAACACGATGCCGCCCGCGGCGACGATCTTGCTGGCGCTGCCGGCCACGACAATCGCGACGATCAGGGAAATCACGACGGCCGAGGCCCACGGCAGCGCGGGCAGGACCTTGGCCACGAGCTTCTTGAGGAAGAGGCGGGCCAGCAGTCCGGCGATGACCGGCAGGAGGACGGTCTTGACGATGTCCTGGACCATGCCCCCGGCGTCGATGTTCAGGTACGAGCCGGCCAGGAACAGCACCAGCAGCGGCGTCACGATCGGCGCGATCAGGGTGGACACGGAGGCGACGGCCACGGACAGGGCGACGTCGCCCTTGGCGAGGAACGCCATCACGTTGGAGGCGGTGCCCGACGGCGCGCAGCCCACCAGGATCAGGCCCACCGCAAGCTCCGGCTCGAGGTGGAGGCCGACGGCGATCAGCCAGCCGGCCCCCGGCATGATGACGTAGTGCGCCACAATTCCCAGGGCCACGGCCCAGGGCCGCTTGGCCACCGACGCGAAATCGGGCGGCGTCAGCGTCAGGCCCATGCAGAACATGATGATGCCCAGCAGGAAGGGCACGCTGGGGGCGAGGGGTTTGAACGCGCCGGGGAGCAGGAAGCCGGCGAGTCCGGCCACCACCACAAGGACCGGGAAGACCGTCACCGCGATGCGGGCAATCTTTGCCTCGGCGGCGAGGGCGGGATTGGCCGGGACGTCGGCGGCAGTGCCCGCGTCCCGGGCGGTATTCGAAGTTTTAGTTGCCTCAAGCATCCAAGAATGGTGCCACCGGCGTCCACGGGGTGCCACTTCGTGACCACCTGTCGGACAAATATGTCAGATTTTTAGGCCGCCGTGCGGGCAGTGCGGGCGGGAATCCGACGGGTAGGGTTCATTGCGTGGGTGAGCCCGAAAGGCGAACTCCCCACCCCGGCGCGACGCAGCGCCCCACCTTCCCTGATTTCTGCACATTCTTTGACATCTGGAGGCCGTTCGGCCTCCTTGACCACGAACGGAGCCAGCGATGGCCACCAGTATCGACGCGCAGGCCCCGGCCGCCACGCCTGCGCAACTGCAATCGGTCCGAGGCGCCTTGACGTCCCCGCGACGGCTCAAGACCGAGGTTTTGGGCGGCCTCGTGGTGGCACTGGCGCTGATTCCTGAGGCGATCGCCTTCTCGATCATCGCCGGCGTGGACCCGAGGATCGGGCTCTTCGCGTCCTTCACGATGGCAGTGACCATCGCCTTCGTCGGCGGCCGTCCGGCGATGATTTCTGCGGCCACCGGCGCCGTCGCCCTGGTGATCGCCCCACTGGTGAAGTCCCACGGACTGGATTACCTTGTGGCGGCGGTGATTTTGGCCGGCATTTTCCAGATCGTGCTGGGCCTGTCCGGGGTGGCGAAACTGATGCGGTTCATCCCCCGCCCGGTCATGGTGGGGTTTGTGAACGCCCTGGCCATCCTGATCTTTCTGTCGCAGGTGCCCGAGCTGATCGGGGTGCCCTGGCTGGTCTACCCGCTCACCGCGCTGGGCCTGCTGATCGTCTTCGGCCTGCCCAGGCTCACCAAAGCCGTCCCCGCACCCCTCGTGGCCATTGTGGCCCTGACGCTCATCACGGTGACGGCCGCCGTCGTCGTTCCCACTGTGGGGGACAAGGGTGCACTGCCGGATTCGCTGCCCTCTTTGTCACTGCCCAACGTGCCGAACACGTTCGAAACGTTGCAGGTCATCTTCCCGTTCGCGCTGGCCATGGCCTTCGTGGGCCTGCTTGAATCCCTCATGACCGCGAAGCTCGTGGATGACGTCACGGACACGCGTTCAGTCAAGACCCGCGAGGCCTGGGGGCAGGGCGTCGCGAACATTGTCACCGGCATTTTCGGCGGCATGGGCGGTTGCGCAATGATCGGCCAGACCATGATCAACGTCAAAGCCTCCGGCGCCCGGACCCGGATCTCCACCCTTCTGGCCGGCGTCTTCCTGCTCATCCTCGTGGTGGCACTCGGAGACATTGTGTCCCTCATCCCGATGGCCGCGCTCGTGGCCGTCATGATTTTCGTATCAGTTGCCACCTTTGACTGGCACAGCATCCGGCCCGCCACCCTCAGGGCCCTGCCCAAGAGCGAAACCGCCGTCATGGCAGCGACGGTGGTGGTCACCGTTGCCACGCACAACCTGGCAATCGGCGTCGGCGTGGGCGTACTCGTCGCGATGGTCCTGTTCGCCAGGCGGGTGGCCCACTTCGTCACAGTCGAGCGCACCGTGACGGAACACGACGGCGGCCGGGCCACGTATCGTGTGGACGGCGAGCTGTTCTTCGCCTCCGCGAATGACCTCTACACACAGTTCGAGTACGCACTGGACCCCGAACGCGTCGTCATCGACATGCGCGACTCCCACCTGTGGGACACCTCCACGATCGCCGCTTTGGATGCCATCACGGAGAAGTACCGGCAGCACGGCAAGAGCGTCGACGTCGTGGGCCTGAACCAGGCCAGCGCCCTGATGCGCGAACGCCTGGCCGGCAAGCTCGGCGCGGGGAACTGACCGGGCGGCGCGACCGGTCGGGCCGATATTAGGTCACACGTTTGGGTCTTTTTGTTTGCCTTGGTGCGGCCTAGCGTGGATTTACGGCGCCGCCCGTCCGGGTGGCCGGAGCATGGAGGAAATCCAATGACGACGCACGTAGCCGACTGCAGCGTGAGCAATTGCTCCTTCAATGACCACTCCCACTGCAACGCGGCCGCCATTACCGTCGGCGGCGCCGCAGATCATGCCTCCTGCGCGACCTTCATAGACATCGGGGTGCACGGCGGGCTCCCCAAGGTGCTGGCCGACGTCGGCGCCTGCCAGCGTTCCGAGTGCACCCACAACGACCATCTGATGTGCAAGGCGCCCGAAGTTCATGTGGGTCCGGGCGTCGACAACGCCGACTGCCTCACCTACGCCCACACGTAGCCGCACCCGCCGTCCGCGTCCATCGAACATCCGCCCCGCTGGCGCTGAAATTCCCCACCTTTGGTCGCCGCACCCGGCGTGTCGGGCCGAACCGCCGGTGAGGCCCGGCGTCGCTGGTTCAAAGGTGGGGAGAATCGGTGGTGGCAGAGGGCATCCGCTGAGGCAGGCGCGCTAGCCCTGGGTGAGCCGGTACCGTTCGATCTGCTTGAGCCGCCGCAGGAGGCTGTCGCGCCGGGGGTGCGGGACGGCGTCGGCCGGCTCGGCGGTGAGCTCGATGTGTTCGGTGCCGTACTGCCACAGCAGCAGGTCATCGAGCAGCCGGTCCGGCCCGGGGGAGTAGCGGTGGTCCAGGGCCTTGCGGACCTCGGTGATCCGGTTGGCGCTAAGCAGCCCGGCGAGCTGCATGGTCTGGTTGAGGCCGTGGGCGGCCATGAGCTCCGCGGCCCAGCCCCAGTCGTCGTCGACCTTCCGGTCCACGTGCGGCAGCAGGGTCCGCCAGACGTCGCGGATCCGGTTGGGCGTCAGCTGCGCGGCACCCTCACCGTCCATGTCCCAGTAGCCGCGGACCTCCTCGTAGCGTTCGTGCAGGTCCGAGAACGCGCTCTCCACGGTCTCCAGCATGGCGGCCGTCGCGGTGAACTGGCGGTCGAAGTGCGGGGTCCAGGCCCGCGGGTCCTCGGCCTTGAACCGGATGTCGTGCTCGATCTCGCTCCAGGCGTGGGCGAAGACGGTGCGGATCTGGCACTCGAAGAAGTAGCTGCCGTTCGGCGGGACGTCCGGGTTGAAGGCCAGCTGGTAGTCCTTGACGGCCTCGTTCTGGATGGTCCGCAGGATCAGGTGCCGGCTGGAGTAGCCGTATGTGCCGGACTCGATCGAGCCGATGTCCTTTTCCCGGTCCCCCCGGCAGTCAAAGAGCTGGCGCTGGCGCTTGATCAGATTCGCCACCACCGCGTTTTCCGCCGGCAGCTTCGTGATCACACGGATTCCCACCATGTCATTCAGGGTCCGGAACGGGTCCGGGAACTTCAGCACGGGTGGCCCGCCCGGCTCCAGTGGTTCCTCAATGCGGGAAATCTTCTCGCGGAAGGATTCAACGGTCTTGGTGCGTCCGGTGACGAACAACGGCGTGACTTCGGTGTCCTTGAGCATGGTCCGCAGCGTGAGCAGGACCTCCCGGGTGACCAGCTTCAGGGCAGGCCGGACCCGCTCGTACAACTCCACGTTCTCCTGCACGGAATCGCGCAGGCTCACGTCCAAACGGTCCCAGTTGCTCGCCATGGATCCAGCTTACGGCGCACCAACGACACCGGCCCGCAGGCTGGCAACGCCGGGCACGCCCGCAGGCAAGGGCAGCGCAGCCGGCAAGGGCGGGGTCCGGCATGCGAGGGGTCCGGCCTGCGCTGGGCCGCTTGGTGCCCAAGGTAGGCTCAGCATATGGCTGAAATGCGGCGGCGGACTATGATCGCGGCCGCAGCGGCGGTGACTCTGGGGGCAGTCTCCGCCGCCTGTTCACCGGGCCCCAAGGAGGACGCTGTGAAGAGGCACAAGTACCAATATGGCGAGGACCCCAGCCAGTGGGGTGAGCTCTTCCTCCCGGATGTTGCCGCGCCCAAGGGCGTGGTGGTGGTGATCCATGGCGGGTACTGGCGTTCGCAGTACGGCGCAGAACTGGGGGAGCCCCTTGCCAAGGACCTCGCCGCGCACGGCATGGCGGCCTGGAACCTGGAGTACCGGCGGGCCGGCAACGGCGGAGGCTGGCCCAACACGTTCGCCGACGTCCTGGCCGGCATCGACAAGCTCGGTGAACTGGCCGACGAGCACGGGCTGGGACTGGACCGCGTGGTGGCCCTGGGCCACTCGGCAGGCGGCCACCTCGCCGTCTGGGCGGCGGGACGGCGCCGGCTCGCGGGGCTTGGTGCCCCGGACGCGGACCGCCAGCTGACGCGTCGGGGCGACGACGACGGCGCGGTGCAGCTCACCGGCGTCGTCAGCCAGTCGGGGGTACTTAACCTCGCGGCCGCCGAGCGGCTCAACCTCAGCAACGGTGCCGTCAGCAACTTCCTGGGCGGCTCGTCGGAGAAATATCCCAAACGGCATAAATTTGCCGACCCCATGAGTGCGGTGCCGCTGGGCGTGCCCGTTTATGCCGTTCACGGCACGGAGGACGATACCGTGCCGGTGAGCCAGTCCGAGACCTACGCCGGCGCAGCCAAGGCCGCCGGCGCGCCGGTCCAGCTGCTCAAGGTCCCGGGCGACCACTTCGCGCTCATCGACCCAAAGGCACCCGCGTACCGGAAATGCCGTGAACTCGTGCAGCAGCTGCTGGTCTGAAGTCCGCCCGGCGGCCGGGATGGGGCCCCGGTGTCCCTGACGGCATCCCCTGGCCGGCGAAAGCGAATAGACTGGAGCGCAGGTGCGCCGGGAAGTCTGGTCGGCATAGTTCCGTCGACCCCATTTTGAGGATCCCATGAGCGCCCTGCCCCCTTCGCCAACACCCTCTTCACCAACACCGCCTCCTCCTTCGCCGCCCCGCCTCACCATTTTCGGCCGCGGCAGCTATGCCGAGGCCCTGCGGATCGGCGAGATCCTCCGCAAGGAAACTGTGGGCGGCGCCCTGCTGGTCGCCGCGGCGATGGTGGCCCTTATCTGGGCCAACTCCCCGGCCTCGGAGAGTTACTTCGCGCTGCGCGACTTCACCATCGGCTACGCGCCCTGGCATCTGGACCTGAGCCTGGGCGCCTGGGCCGCCGACGGCCTGCTGGCCATCTTCTTCTTCCTGGTGGGGCTCGAACTCAAGCGTGAGTTCGTCGCCGGCGACCTGCGCGAGCCGAGCAAATCCGTGGTTCCGGTGGCCGCCGCCGTTGGCGGTGTGGCCGTTCCGGCGCTTATCTACGCGGCCATCAACCTCTCCGGTCCCGAAACGCTGCACGGCTGGGCCATTCCCACCGCCACCGACATCGCCTTCGCTGTCGCGGTGCTGGCGCTCATCGGTTCCCACCTGCCCAGTGCGCTGCGGATCTTCCTGCTGACCCTCGCCGTCGTCGACGACCTCCTGGCCATCGCCATCATCGCGATCTTCTACACCAGCGATCTCCACCCCGAGCCGTTCCTGCTGGCCCTGCTCCCGCTGGGCCTCTACACGTTCCTGGCGCACAAATACCGGCGGTTCTTCGGCACGCACGCAGCCGCAGCCTGGGTGATCCTGCTGCCGCTCGGCTTCGCGACGTGGGCCCTCGTGCACGCATCAGGCATCCACGCCACCGTGGCCGGGGTCCTGCTCGGATTTGCCATTCCCGTCAAACGTTCGAAGGCCAGCGGCGGCCCTGAAGCCGGCCCGGGCCTGGCGGAGATTTTCGAACACCGGTTCCGCCCCATCTCGGCCGGGATCGCCGTCCCGGTCTTCGCGTTCTTTTCCGCCGGGGTGGCCATAGGCGGCTGGCAGGGCCTCGGTGCCGCCCTGACGGACCCCGTGGCGGTGGGCATCATCGTGGCGCTGGTTGCCGGAAAGCCGGTGGGCATCCTCGGCACCACATGGCTCATCACCAAAGTCACGCGGGCCCGCCTGGACGGGTCCTTCAAGTGGATTGACGTCTTCGGCCTCGCCATCCTCGCCGGCATCGGTTTCACGGTCTCGCTGCTGCTTGCCGAGTTGAGCTTCGGCCAGGGCACTGCGCATGAAGACCACGCGAAGGTAGGGATCCTCGCGGCCTCACTGCTCGCCGCGCTCCTCGCCACCACGGTGCTCCGGACACGCAACCACCAGTACCGGCGTGCGGAGGAGGCGGAACAGGTCGACTCGGACCACGACGGCATCCCGGACGTCTACCAGCAGGACCGCCCCGCAGGCTAGGTTGGCAGGCCAGGCCGACGGGCTATATTTAGGGGTGTGGCGGGAGGGGCCGTCCGGAGGGTCAATGATACCCCAAGGGGTATCATGATTGAGCTGGAATACGCGCGCCGGGCCGTCTGGCGCCCGCGAAAGGAACAGGCATGAAGAGCATTTCCGTCAAGGACCTGGCCGCCCTGGGCGATGCCACCGAAATCGTCGATGTCCGCGAGGAAGACGAATACGTCGCCGTCCGCGTTCCCGGCGCCCGGAGCATCCCGCTCTCACGGTTCGTCCAGTCCCTCGCCGAGGTCCCGGCCAGCGGCACGGTCTACGTCATGTGCGCCGCCGGGGGCCGCAGTGCCCAGGCCGCCACCTACCTGGAGGACCAGGGATACGACGCCGTCAACGTCACCGGCGGGATCATGAAGTGGCAGGACGAGGGACACCCCGTCAACCGGGGCTGACCTTCAAGGGCTGACCGCACCGGAGGGACCATGGAAGTCATCGTCATCGAGACCCCGCAGCTCGGGGACCGCAGCTACCTGGTCCACGACGGCTCGGTGGCGCTGGCGATCGACCCGCAGCGCGACACGGACCGCATCGAGGCGGCCGCCCGTGACGCCGGGGTAGCCATCACGCACGTGGCCGAAACGCACATGCACAATGACTACATCACCGGCGGGCTGATCCTGGCCCGCGCCCACGGCGCCAGCTATCTCGTCAACGCCGCGGACGCCGTCGGGTTCGAGCGCACTCCCATCACGGACGGCCAAACGGTCCGCGTGGGCTCGCTTACGGTCAAGGCGGTCGCCACGCCGGGGCACACGCATACCCACCTGTCGTTCATCGTGGACGACGGCGGGAAGCAGGCCGTCTTCTCGGGCGGCAGCCTCCTGTATGGCTCGGTGGGCCGCACGGACCTTGTCGCCGAGGCGGACACCGTTGGCTTGACCCACGACCAGTACGCCTCGGTCCGTCGCCTCGCCGCCGAGGCCGGCCCAGACGCGGCGCTGTTCCCGACCCACGGATTCGGCTCGTTCTGCTCCTCCGGACCCGCCAGCGGTGCCCGGTCCTCCACCATCGGCGAGCAGCTTGCCGCCAACCACGCCCTGACGGACCCCGATGAGGACCACTTCGTCCGCCAGCTCATCGCCAACCTCACGGACCACCCCTCCTACTACGCGCACATGAGCCCGGCCAATGTCCGGGGCCCGGGCCCTGCCGAGCTGGCCGTTCCGGCATCGCTCGATGCCGCCGAACTCACCCGGCGCCTGGACGGCGGCGAGTGGGTGGTGGACCTGCGCCGGCGCGTGGCGTTCGCCAACAGCCACCTCAAGGGCAGCGTCAGTTTTGAGTATGGCTCCGGCTCCAGTTTCACCACCTATCTCGGCTGGGTGCTGCCGTGGCGCGAACCGCTGACCCTGGTGGGCTCGCGGGAAGACGTTGAGAACGCCATCCGCGACCTCGCCCGGATCGGCATCGAATCCCCCGACGCCGCGCTCGGTTCCGAGCCGCACGCCCTCGCCCCGCAGGCCGGCCTCGCCTCCTACCCGCGCGTGGGCTGGGACGGCATGCTCGCCGGCCGGGCGCCTGAGGACACTGTCCTGGACGTGCGCCGGGCCGACGAATTCGCTGCCGCCCGCGTGGTGGGCGCGGTCAACGTGCCGCTGCACGAACTGTTGCTGCGCCTCGGCGACATTCCCGCCGGGAAACTTTGGGTGCACTGCGGCTCCGGGTACCGTGCCGGGGTCGCCGCCAGCCTCCTGCAACGGGCAGGCCGGGACGTGGTCCACATCGACGCCAGGTTTGCCCATGCCGCGTCCGCGGGGATCGCGCTGGACACCACTGCGGCCTGAGCGCCGGCAGTGATGCCGGCAGTGACGCCGGCAGGGCGGAAGCGGGTCGGGGCGCAACACACGGCACCGGAGCGCATTCTCTGGCAGAGTATGGTCATGCTCACAGTTATTGGCGAGGGGCTGGTTGATGTTGTCCAGCGGTCCTCCGGCGTCCAGGCCCATGTCGGCGGCAGCCCCCTCAACGTGGCGGTGGGGCTGGCGCGGCTGGACCATCCGGTCCAGTTCATCGGCCGCTACGGCCGCGATGCGTATGGCGAGGCCCTGGCCGCGCACCTGAAGTCGAGCTCCGTGCTGCTCCCGCTGGGACCCGACGAGCTGCCCACCAGTGTGGCCTCCGCCCTGATCGACGACGCCGGCGCCGCCACGTACACGTTCGACCTCGCCTGGGAGCTTCCCGGCGTCGCGGCGCGACTGCCGTTCCTGCTCCAGGGAACCACGCTGCTGCACACCGGTTCGATCGCCACCATGCTGGCGCCGGGCGCCGCCGACGTGTTTGCCGCCGTCGAGCGCGCCCACCCGTCCGCCACCATCAGCTTCGACCCCAATTGCCGTCCCAGCATCATCCCGGACGTGGACTACGCCCGCGGGCAGGCCGAAAAGTTTGTGCGCCTCGCCGACGTTGTGAAGGCCTCCGACGAGGACCTCGAATGGCTCTACCCGGGCGTGGACCCGCTGGACTCGGCCCGCCGCTGGCAGGCGTTGGGCGGTTCCGAAGGGCCGGCAATGGTGGTGGTGACCCGCGGCAGCAAGGGGCCCTGGGGCATCAACGCCGCCGGTGAGGCGCAGTTCCCGGCCCCTGAGATCAACGTCGCGGACACAGTCGGCGCCGGGGATTCCTTCATGGCCGCGCTCCTGTCCGGCGTGGTGGATCTGGGCCTGGACGGGGCACAAAACCGCAAGGGCCTGCGCGAACTCTCCGCCGAAAGCCTCCGCGATGTCCTCGCCCATGCCTCCCGGGCAGCGGCGGTCACCGTGTCCCGCGCCGGCGCGAACCCGCCCACGCGCGCGGAACTGGCACGGATGGAAATGGGGGCCCAGCCCCTGCAGTGAGTGAAAGGCAGCCATGACACGGCACGATGTTCCGGTGTTCCCCGTCCGCAGTGAATCCTACGCGGAGGGCCAGACGCTCCCGGCCGCCCAACGCAGCGGCAAAATGCGCGCCGGCGGCCGGGACGAATCCCCGCAGCTGAGCTGGAGCGGCGCCCCGGCCGGCACCAAGGGCTACGCGGTGACGATGTTCGACCCTGACGCCCCGGGGCGCGGCGGCTTCTGGCACTGGGCCGTGCTGGACGTCCCCGCCGACGTCACCTCGTTGCCGGCAGGAGCGGGCGCCGAGGGCGGCAGGCTCCTTCCCGCGGGCGCCATCCAGTTGAAGAACGACGCCGGGTTCCATGGCTACCTGGGCGCCGCACCGCCTCCCGGACACGGGCCGCACCGGTACGTCATCACCGTCCACGCGCTCGACATCGCACCGTCCGGACTCAACGAGCACACCGCCCCGGGCAGCCTGGAGGCGAAGCTGTCGCAGCACACCCTGGGCCGGGGCACGCTGACCGGCATCTTCGAACGTCACTGAGGCCGCCGCCGCCCGCCGAGCCTGTCGCCCCGGCGCACGTAGACTGGCACTATGCGGCTGGTAGCAAGTGACATTGACGGAACGATCCTCGGCCATGACGGCAAAATCAGCGACCGGACCGTCCGCGCGTTCCACGCCTGCCGCGACGCCGGGCTGGAACTGGTGTTCGTCACCGGACGGCCGCCGCGCTGGCTCCACCCC
This sequence comes from Arthrobacter sp. P1_B9, assembly GCF_056406495.1. Taxonomy (NCBI): domain Bacteria; kingdom Bacillati; phylum Actinomycetota; class Actinomycetes; order Micrococcales; family Micrococcaceae; genus Arthrobacter; species Arthrobacter sp. P1_B9. Next base: position 257,292 of record NZ_JBFUAA010000004.1, on the reverse strand, counting down.
CTGCAGGACCAGTTGGGGCATACCGGAACGGTCATCTGCTCCAACGGCGCCGTCGTGTGGGACCTCGAGGCCGACCGCCTGCTCTCGGCGCGGACACTGGACCTCGACGCCATGTTCGAGGCCCGCCGCATCATCAAGCGGCTGCGTCCGTCCGCGCTGTTTGCCGCCGAAACCCTGACCGGCTTCCATCTGGAACCGGGCTTTATCGAAAACGGCTCGAGCGAACTGCTCGCGGAATTCACCCCGGCCCCGCTTCACACCACCCTCACGGAGGCGGACGCCGTGGCGAAGTTCCTGGCCATTGTCCGCGAAGGCACCGCCGACGAGTTCCTCGCCGAGGTGACGCCCGCCGTCGCCCATCTGGCCGCCGCGACGCACTCGGCGCCGAACATGGCCCTCCTCGAGCTGTCCCTGCCAGGCGTGAACAAGGCCGTGGCCCTGGCTGAATATGCGTCGTCCCTCGGCATCGGCGCCGCGGACGTGGTGGCATTCGGGGACATGCCCAACGACATCGAGATGCTTCGCTGGGCCGGGCACGGCTACGCGATGGCCAGCGGCCACCCGGAAGCGATCCGGGCCGCCGGCCGGCAGGCCCCGCACTTCGACGACGACGGCGTCGCCCAGATCCTCGAGTCAAAGCTCGCCGAACTCGGCGTCCGGCTGCCCTAAAACCCCGGTCCCGCACCCGCTCCCCACGCCCGCCCCGGCCCCGGGTCCCACGCCCGGCCCAGGTCCCCCCACCGGTCGCCCGGTTCCCGGCGGACACCGGATTCCCAGCTCGCGGTCAACTGGCGTTCACCTTGGCCTCCTAGGCTGGAAGCTCGCGACGAAACGTTTGACCGAGAATGGGGACATCATGGCCAGGCACCGCATCAACAACACGGACGAACAACCCCTGCACCCGGTGGAACCGGACCGGCACTGGAGGCAGTTGCGCCAGGGCGACCGCGTCAGCGTCCGGCTCGCCCCGGGCCTTGAGACCGGCGGCCTTGTGGACGCCGTGACGGCGGACCACAGCGTCGTTTGGGTCGACCTCGACGGCGGCCGCGGCCGCACGCTGCTGCACTGCAGCGACGGCGTCGAAATCCGCCAGCAGGCTCCTGACACCCCGTCCCACTGAGGCCCACTGAGGCCCGCTGACCCGGCCCGCCAGTGCCGGCCCGCAAGCCCCGGTCCCGGCAGACCAAGGTACGCTTCAGGAGTGACTGACCTGCACCCCTACTTTGCCCCTCGCGGGGATCGCGACGGCGGCCCGGAGGGCGCCGCCACCCCGGCCTCTGGCAGTTCCCGGGCGCCGCTGGCGCTGGCCCACCGGGGCTTCTCACTGGACGGGCTGGAGAACTCGATGGCCGCGTTCCGCGCCGCCGTCGACCTCGGGTTCCGGCATCTGGAGACGGACGTGCACACCACGGCCGACGGCGTGTTGGTGCTCTTCCACGACAAGACCCTGGACCGGATCACGGAGGGTCGGGGCCAAATCGCTGACCTCCCGGCCTCAACCGTGGCCCGGGCCAGGATCGGCGGGACCGAACCGATCCCGCGGTTCGATGAGTTGATCGCTGCCTTCCCGGACGTCCGGCTCAATATCGACGTCAAGGACTGGAACTCCGTGGGCACCCTGGCCTCGGCGATCGAACGCCACGGACTGCACGACCGCGTGCTGGTGGCCAGTTTCTCGGACCGGCGGCGCCGGGCAGTGCTGAAGCAGCTGAGCCGTCCCGCCGCGAGCTCGGCCGGCATCGTGTCCAACGCCGTGTTCGTCCTGCTGGGCCCCGTGCTGCCGACGCCGCTGATGGCCGCCGTGGTGCGCCGGGCACTGCGCGGAGTCCACGCCCTGCAGGTCCCCGTCCGCTACGGCGCCGTGCCGGTGGTGACGCCGGGCTTCATCCGGCGGGCACACCGGCACGGGCTGCAGGTCCACGTCTGGACAATCAACGAGCCCGCGGAAATGCACCGGCTGCTTGACCTTGGCGTCGACGGGATTGTCACGGACCGCGCGGACCTGCTCAAATCGGTCCTCCAGGAGCGCGGGACCTGGTCCTGAAGGGTCGCTCCGCTCAGGCGGAGAGTTCCATCATGAGTGGCGGCAATTCGTCGGTGAGCTCCCGGGCGAGATAGCCCAGGCCGCCCAGCCGGCTGGCAAGGCGGTCTCCGGCCGCAGCATGCAGATGCGTTCCCCAGCAGGCGGCCTGCGCGTTGCCCGTTCCCCTGGCGCGGAGGCCGGTGATGGCGCCGGAGAGGACATCCCCGCTGCCCGAGGTGCCCAGCCCGCTGTGCCCTGTGGTGATCTCCCAGAGGCCGGCCCCGGACGTGGCAGCCCTGCCGGTGCTGCGGGGTTCTGCGATGGCCCCCTGACACGTGACCACGGCCCCGTATTTGTCGGCAACCTCAGGGAGCTGGCGGTGCAGGTCCTCGACCTCCCGCCCGAGCAGGATGCCCGCCTCCGTGACGTTCGGGGTCAGGATCAGCCGGCCGGCCCACGGCGCCAGTTCGGCTTCGAGCTCCGGGACGCTGGCCAGGGCAAAAGCATCCAGGACAATGCACGGCGGGCTGCCCGGGGTGGACTGAAGGAGTTCGCGCAGCAGCGCCGTGGTCTGGTCCTTGTCGTCCAGGCCCGGCCCCACCAGGACGGCGTCGGCGGTTTCCAGCTCGGCGGCCAGGGACCCGGCGGCGGAACCGACCACGGTCCCGGCCGTCGTTTCCGGCAAGCCAAGGACGCCGGCTTCGGGCAGGGCGATGGCGAGCGGCACCGCCACGGACTCCGCCACGGCCAGGGTCAGCCGGCCAGCGCCCGCGCGGAGGGCGGCGACGCCGGCGAGCAACGCCGCTCCGGGCGTCTTGCGCGCGCCGCCGATCACCAGCACGGAGCCGCGGTCATCCTTTCCGGAGCCGCCGTCGGGGAGCGGCCAGGCCCGCAGCAAAGCAGGGGTGACGGCCTCGGCCTGGGGGCGGCGTTTCGCTTGCCGGGAGTTAGCGGGGGTGGACATCGGCGTCTCCCGAGTGCTGGGTTACCGGGACACCTTCGCTCGTGAGGTGGTCGGCCATATTGAACCCCTCCAGCTGCCATTCCCCCCGGCCGCCGGGCCGGATGAAGCGGCTGACGGAGGCGTTGAGGATGGTGGACGCGGCCGCGATGTCCAGCAGCTGCTCCTCCGAGAGCCCCTCCAGGATGTAGCGGATGAGCAGGATCACGGCATCGTGGCAGATCAGCAGGACGCCCCCGCCCGGATGCCTGGTGTCGAGGTCGGCGAGCAGCGAGCGAAGCCGCAGCACGACGTCCGCCCAGGACTCGCCGCCCGGGGGCCGGTAGTAGAACTTGCCGAGCCACCGCCGCCGGCCGGCCTCCTCCGGGAGGCGGGCTTCCACCCCGGCCGAAGTGAGCATGTCCAGGATGCCGAGCTCACGGTCGCGCAACCGCTCATCGATCAGGATAGATGTTTGCCAGCCGCCGGTCTGGACGGCGAGTTCCGCGGTCTGGCGTGCGCGCAGGTAGGGCGAGGACCAGACTGGCGTGCGCCGGCCGTCCGGGTAGTCCGCGAGGAGTCTGCCCAGGGCCAGCGCCTGCTCCCGTCCCGTGTCCGACAATCCGACGTCCGCGTCCCGGGCCGGGACGTCAATGACATGCGCGCCGGCCTGCTGAGCCAGCGTGGCGGCAACGTTGCCCTGGCTTTCACCGTGCCGCACGAGCAGTAACTCGCTCACGCCCGGAACGCCGTGTCCATAGTGGCTCACCGTTCCCCCATCCGTTGCTTTCCAACGTCGTCCTCTGCCGGGCGGGCCCGGGCTGGAATATGTGTGGCAGAAAGGTTACTCCCGGTGGCGCGGATTTGTCCCCTGCACCGGCGATCGAGCAACACCGGGGCCGCCGGGCTGGCAGGATAGAGCCATGCGCATCCTCATCGCCCCGGACAAGTTCAAGGGCTCCCTCACCGCCGTCGAAGCCGCCGCGGCCATTGCCGAAGGCGCCCTGCGCGTCTACCCCGAGGCCGACGCCATCCAGTTTCCGGTGGCCGACGGCGGCGAAGGGACCCTCGAGGCGGCCGTCGCGGCCGGCTACGAGGAACGGCTCAACGCGGTCGTCGGCCCGATCCTGGCCCCGATCGGTGCCGCGTGGGCCATCCGGGCGGATGCTTTCGGCGGGGCCACCGCGGTGATTGAAACGGCGCAGGCCTCAGGGCTGGCGCACATGGAGCCCACACCGGCCAACGCCCTGCGCGCCCACAGCTACGGCTGCGGCCAGCTGATCGCCGCCGCACTGGACGCCGGTGCCACGGAAATCGTGCTGGGCGTAGGCGGTTCGGCCATGAGCGACGGCGGCAGCGGGGCCCTCCGCGCCCTCGGACTCAAGCCGTTGGACGCCGCCGGCAACGTGGTGCCCCTCGGCGGCGGGTCGCTTGCCGACGTCGCGTCCGTGGACATCAGTGGCCTCGACCCGCGGCTGGCCGGGGTGAAGTTCAGGATCGCCGTCGACGTCCAAAACCCGCTGTTCGGCAGCGACGGCGCGGCACACGTGTTCGGCCCGCAAAAAGGCGCCGACGCCGATGCGGTGGAACTGCTCGACGCCGGCCTGCGCAACTGGGCCTCGGTCCTGCGCCAGAGGACCGGCCGGGACGTCAACGTGCCCGGCGCCGGAGCGGCCGGCGGGTTCCCGGCGTCGTTCCTGGCCTTCAGCACGGCCGCCCTGGAAGGCGGCTTCGAGCTGGTGGCCGGCCTCACCGGGCTGGACGCGAAACTCGCGGTGGCTGATTTGGTCATCACCGGAGAAGGCTCCATGGACAGCCAATCGCTGACAGGCAAGGCGCCGATCGCCCTCGCCGATGCCGCCCAGGCCCTTGGCATTCCGGTGGTCGTGGTGGCCGGCCGGATCCTCGTCACCCCGGAGGACCTTGCCCGTCACGGCGTGGTGGCCGCGGCGCAGCTGCTGGACGTCGCCGGCAGCCCCCAGGACGCAGTAGCAAACGCCGCAAAGTACCTTACCTGGGTCACCAGCCAGGTCCTCGAAGGCGCCTGACGCCCCTGCTGGCCGGCTGCGCCGGCCAGCTTGCCGCCTAGGCGCCGGTCTCGTAGTGCGGTTCGGCCACGGGTTTGGACTCGGGGGAGCCCTTCTCGCGAAGGTAGACCGAGGCGCCCACCAGGACCGCGACGGCGAGGAACTCGCTTTGCCAGTTCTGGAAGGACTCGAACCAGAATCGGCTCGTCGCCAGATAGCCCAGCACCGTCACGGTGGGCTGGCCGTGCGCCTGCTGGTCACTGTTGTAGTCCTCCGCGCCGCCAACCGCGTGCAGGGCGATCGACGCCAGGAACAGCAGGAGGAACATGATCGAAAGCGAGTGTTCATAGAGCTTGAGGACCCAGCCGCCGCGCCGCACCGGCCACGGCGTGGACTCCTTGAGCTTTGCCTGCCGGGGATCCTCGTCTTGCGGGGCGGTCCGGCCCACCGGCTTGGACTCGGAGGACCCTTTCTGGAACAGGAAGACGGTGAGGATGACGTACATGCCCATCTGCAGGAATTCCGACTCCCAGTTCTCGAAAGTCGCCTCCAGGAAGTTCCCGGTGCCAAGGTACTGCAGGACGGTCACGGCAGGTTCGCCGTGGGCAAGCTGCTCGTCGCTGTAGGTGCTTGCCCCGCTCAGGACCATGCCGCCGAAAAACACGACGAACAGCCCGATGTTGGCCAGAAGCAGTCCATGTTCCTTGACCCACTTGCCCATGGTTCCCGTGCCTGCGGTGTGGCGCTCATGTGAAACGTTTGTCATAGCGACTCCTCTTTGCGGGCCCGTCGACGGATCCAGGCAGGGACAAGTACCAGCAGCAGCACCAGCACGGCGAGCAGCCCGACGCCGGCGATCACGCCCGCCGTCCGGCCTACGGTGACATCGAAGATCAGTGAGGTGGTGCCCACGCTCAGCAGCCCCACCCCGGTCAACGAAAACCTGACGATGATGTCCGCGCTGCTCACGAGGGCCTGCTTCAGCCCTTGCCGGAACAGCCGGCGGTGCACGCTCACGGGCAGCAGGATCGTGGCCGTGGTCAGGGCGGCCAAGACGACGTTGGCGAGATACAGGCGGGTCTGGTAGTCATCGAGCGTCTCGAAGCGCGACTGGAACGGCAGCGTCAGGAGGAAGCCGGCGAGAATCTGGACGCCGGTCTGCAGTACGCGCAGTTCCTGCAGCAGTTCGACCCAGTTGCGGTCCATCCGCTCCGCAACGGACTCGTCCCTGCCGTCGTTCTTCGGCACTACTGGGCCAGTCATCGGTACTCCTCGGCAAAATCCTGAAACCAAGGCCGCCACAACATGCGGCCCCACCCTCAACCTAGGCTTGAGAGTTGCCAAAAACAAGTTGGTACTAAGCTTGCTGACGATATTGTGGTTAGGGTAGAAACTGATTACTTCGCTGGGATGGATTCAGCGGGCCCAGGCCCCATGGGACCGATGAACATCCTGGAAACCGACACGTTGTTAGGCGGACTATGAGCGACTCAAGCGAACGGCAGGATCAGCCCAAGCAGCCCGAACAGCCGCGCGATCCGCGCGCCGGCTACCATTCCGGCCCGTTCCCGGAACAGGTCCAGAAGCAGCCCGGCCTCACCGCGCCCATGGAGCCCAAGCCGGACCACGGCGAGGAAAGCTACCGCGGCAGCGGTGCCCTGAGCGGCAAGGCCGCCCTGATTACCGGCGGCGACTCCGGGATCGGCAGGGCGGTGGCAATCGCCTTCGCCCGTGAGGGGGCCGACGTCGCCATCTCCTACCTGCCGGAGGAAGAAGACGACGCGCAGGACACCGCCGAGTGGATCCGAAAGGCCGGCCGCAAGGCCCTGCTGCTCCCCGGCGACGGCCGCAGCGAGGACTTCGCGGCGGACATCGTGAAGGCGACGCTGGCCGAATTCGGGCGCCTCGACGTCCTGGTGCTCAACGCGGCCTACCAGAAGAACCGCGAGAGCTTCGAATCACTGCCCACCGAAGAGTTTGATCGAGTTTTCAAAACCAATCTGTACTCCCTGCTCTGGACGGCCCGTGCCGCGGTCCCGCATCTGGAAGCGGGTGCGTCGATCATCACCACCGCGTCAATCCAGGCCTTCAACCCGTCCCCGGGGCTCATCGACTACGCCATGACCAAGGCGGCCCAGGTGGCTTTCACCAAAGCCCTGGCCCAGGAGCCCGGACCCAAGGGGATCAGGGTCAACGCCGTGGCCCCGGGTCCCATCTGGACACCGCTGATTCCGGCCACCGAATGGCCCGACAAGCTCCCGTCCTTCGGCCAGGACACGCCCCTGCAGCGGGCGGGGCAGCCGGCGGAGCTCGCGGCCGCCTATGTCCTTCTCGCCTCCGACCACGGTTCCTACATTTCCGGAGCCGTGCTTCCGGTCACCGGAGGCAAGGGTCTCTGAACCCGCTCCGGACCCGTCCACTGCCAGCTAGTCCCATTTCCAGCATCAGTTTCCAGCACCAGGAGGAATGACATGACTGAAAACCAGCAGGATCCCAAGACCGTCACCGAGGAAGCGGGCGGCTACGGCACGCCGACCGCCGAGCAGGAGATGGGCGGCGATGGGAAGAAATTTGCCCAGCCCCGCGAGGAGGAGGCCTTCGACGCCGCCGGGCTGAACCAGGACAGCCCCGACGGCGAGACGTATCCGGCCGGCGCGCCGGACCTGAGCCAGTTCGGTGCAGAAGACCAAGACAGTGCAGGAGAACCCGGAGCAGGACGCTTCGGAGGAGCGGAGGAACAAATGAGTTCAGAAAACGCCAGCGCAACCCCCGGCTTCGACCCGGACGCCTCGGAGAATTCCGAGGCGGCAGTGCCGTCGTCGGAAGCGGAGATGGACGGTGCCAACACGGAAGAGCCCGACGCCGGGCGGCCCTTCTCCTCTGAGTCCGGACAGGACGCGGCGGGGCTGCCGGACGGCTCCGGGACGGACCTGCCGGAGAACAAGTCGCCGAAGGACCGCGACGATGACAAGGACGCCTTCGACGCCGGCTAGTCCCGGGCCCGTCGCGCCCCGCCGCCACCGGCGCTGCCGGCCGTGACAGCGAAAAGGCCGGACTCCTGCCCCTGGGCGGAGTCCGGCCTTTCTCGTCGGGCGGGATTGCCCGCTCGCCGCGCGCTTCCGGGCGGCGTTCTTTAGCGGCGCTTCTTGGGGGAGCGCTTGACGGCTGCCTTGACCGCGGCCGTCGAAGCCGCGGCCGGCGTGGGATCTTCGGTTTCCGGTTCGGCCACCGTGCCGCGCACCTTCGCGATCGCCTTCATGCCGTGGTAGATCACCAGGGCGGCGGCCGAGCCGAGCGCAATCCCGGTGAACTTCAAGTCGCCGATGGTCCAGGTGTAGTCGGCAATCCCGACAATAAGGGCGACGGCGGCCGTGGTCAGGTTGATCGAGTTGGAGAAGTTCACCTTGTTCTGGACCCAGATTTTCACGCCCAGCACGCCGATCATGCCGTACAGCATCGTGGCCGCGCCGCCCAGGACGCCGGCGGGGACGGTGGCGATAAGCTCGCCAAACTTCGGCGAGAAGCTCAGGATCACCGCGAAGCCGCCGGCCACCCAGTACGCCGCCGTCGAATACACCTTGGTGGCGGCCATGACGCCGATGTTCTCGGCGTAGGTGGTCGTCCCGGACCCGCCGCCAAGACCGGCAAGTACGGTGGCGGCGCCGTCGGCCAGCAGCGCGCGGCCGGAGACGCCGTCGAGGTTCTGCCCCGTCATGGCGGACACGGATTTCACGTGGCCGATGTTCTCTGCCACCAGCACCAGTACGACCGGCACGAAGAGGCCCACGACGCCCAGGTGGAATTCGGGGGTCTGGAAATGCGGCAGGCCCACCCACCCAGCACTGTCCACCTTGGAGAAGTCCACCTCGCCCCGGATCATCGCAACAAGGTAGCCCACCAGGACACCCACCAGGATGCTCAGCCGGCCCAGCATGCCGCGGAACAGCACGCTGACCACGATGATGACGGCCAGGGTGATGAAGGCGGTGACGGGGGCCTGGTCGAAGTTGGCCTTCGCCGCGGGTGCCAGGTTCAGGCCGATCAGCGCCACGATCGCGCCGGTCACGATCGGCGGCATGACCCGGTTGATCCAGCCGGCGCCGAACTTCTGCACTACGGCGCCGACGACGGCGAGGGTCGCGCCCGCCAGGACCACGCCGCCGAGTGCCCCGGGGACGCCGAACTGCTGCTGGGAAGCCATGATCGGCGCGATGAACGCGAAGCTGGAACCGAGGTAGCTGGGCACCCGTCCCTGCGTGATGACCAGGAACAGGAGCGTGCCAATGCCGGAGAAGAACAGGGTGGTGGCTGGCGGCATGCCCGTGATGATCGGGACCAGGAAGGTGGCACCGAACATGGCCACAACATGCTGCATCCCGATCCCTACCGTCAGGGGCCAGGTGAGCCGCTCATCCGGCCTGACGACCTCACCGGGGCGGACGGACTTGCCGTTGCCGTGGAGCTTCCATTTGGTGCCGAGCATGCTCATGCCGGGAGCCTTTCAGAGAATGTGGGGCGGGCGGGAAGGAATCTTCCCGAGCAACTTTACCGCGCAGCATTTACCGGCCGTCCCGTCGGGCCGGCGTGCTGCGGGCCGGGCCGGTGTGCCCGAGGTCACAGGGCGCAGCGGGAAGCAGGCGCCGTCCGTTGAAGTTGCAACTATTGACAGCAGGAGACGCCGGCCGCCCAAGAGTGCGCCGGCCCAGCGAAAGGGATGCCCATGACACTCGCCCACGATGAAGCAGTAATCGAGGCAGCCGCCGTCGACGCCATCTTTGCCGAAGCCCGCACGGCGAACGCCTTCACCGGCGACGTTACCGACGAGCAGGCCCGCGCGATTTACGAACTGACGAAGTTCGGCCCCACGGCGTTCAACTCCCAGCCGCTGCGCGTTACGTACGTGCGCTCCGACGAAGCCCGCGCCACGCTTGTTGATGCGCTGGCCGCCGGAAACCGCGCCAAGACGGCATCAGCGCCGCTCGTCGCGGTCCTGAGCTACGACACCGCGTGGCAGGAGCAGTGGGACGCGTTCCTTCCCGGCTACAACGCCCCCAAGGCCATGTATGACGCCGCGCCGGATCTCGCCGCGGCCACGGGCAACAACAACGCCCACCTGCAGGCCGGCTACTTCATCCTCGCGGTCCGCACCCTGGGCCTCGCGGCAGGTCCCATGACCGGTGCCGACTTCGCCAAGATCGACGCCGCGTTCTTCCCCGACGGGAGCCAGAAGAGCTTCCTGGTGGTCAACATCGGCCAGCCCGGGGCAGACGCCTGGGGCGAAGCTAAGCCGAAATTCGCCTACGAGGACGTCGTCCGCACCGTCTAACAACCCCCGGCACCGTTCTCTCCGGCACTGTCCTCCCGCGGAGGTGCCTGCGGCACTGTCCTCCCGCGGAGGTGCCTCCGGCACCATGGGGGACAGGCCGGAGGCACGCGGGATGCGATTCTGCGGTTCAGCGCAAGGCCCACATCCAAGGCCACTTCCCATTTTAGTCCGCGCCGTCGCCGCCGGCACTGTGAGTTTGCGGCGCCTGCCCGGCCCCGGAGGCGCCGCGGCGTGGCACACTTTTCCCATGCGGAACCTGATCGCGGTGGCCTTCGTGGAACCAGTAGCCGAAGGGCTCGAGTTTCCCCGGGATGACTGGCCGCTGCATCTCACCCTGGTCAAGTTCGACGTGGTCAAGGCCGGCGTCGTGAAGTCCGACGTCGTCGAACCCGGCCAGGAAACCCGCGCCGAACCCGCGCCGGGCACGCCGCCGGCCGCGGGCGATCCGCTCGCCGACCACATCGCCGCCCTCATGGCGGACCCGGTGGCCGCTGCCCTGGGCTGCCGGATCAGCGTGGGCGGCGAAGCCGGGTTCGGGCGCGCAGGGTCAATCCCGGTCAACCTGATTGAACCCAGCGACGAGCTGCAGGTCCTCCACAACGAGCTGGTCCGGATCGTGGATCAGCTGCCCGGCCGGATCTCCACGCCTGCCTACACCCTGGAGGGGTACCGGCCGCACGTCTCGCACCACGGCGACAAGCGGCTCCGGCAGGGCGACACGTTCGCGCTTGACCGAATAGCGCTCGTGGACATGGCGCCCGACGGCGGGCACGCCACGCGCCGGATCCTGAAGTTGTGGACCGCCGGCCAGGCGTAGGCGAGGCGCCAGAACGGCGTCTTGGGAGGGCCCGGCGTCATATCCGCGACGCCGGCGCTGGATTCCTGCGGACCGGGTGCCATACTTGGGTCAACTTCGGCAGCTATTCGACGGTTATTCGAAGACGAAGTGAGTATTTCGGGCAAGTCACAGCGGACCGGGGGGACCACTAAATGATGCTTGACGCCGCGACACTGCGGGTTGCCTTGGCGCTTGTCGACCTCACACTGCTCATGCTTTTCTACTTCATTACGTTCCGGCGCACCCGGTCGCACTACAGCGGCTGGTGGTGCATGGCGCTCCTGCTGTTCCTGGTCGGCAACGCCGCGTACCTGCTGGAGGGTACGGCGCAGCAGGGGTGGGCCATCCCTGCCGGCAACGTCCTGCTGGTCGCCGGTGCCGCCAGCATCTGGGCCGGCGGACGATCCCTCCGTGCCCCCTCCCTCCGGCCTTGGCAGCTCGCGGCCGGTCCTGCCGCCACCGCCGTCGCTTCCTTCCTCGGCCACCCGGCCACCAACGTCTGGGCGGGAGGCCCGGTGTACCTGGGATTCATGGCCGTGTTGATCGGCCTGGCATCCCGGGAGCTGTTCCTGCTCGAGCGCGACTACTCGCGCGTCCACCGTCCCCTCGCCGTGGGCGCCGGCATCCTGGCCGTGTTCTACCTGGGCCGCCTGGTCGCTTTCCTGGCGAACGGACCGGACGGTGCGGTCTTCACGTTGGTGTTCGGCTCCGTCCCCATGACCGTCTTCTCGACGATCACGCTCGTGGTTGCTTCCTTCACCATGGCCGAGCTGAGCTACGAACAGCAGACCCAGGATCTCCGGGCACGGGCCACCGTGGACGGCCTCACGGGCCTGCTCAACCGTTCTGCGTTCCTGGACCTCGCCGAAAACGAACTGCGCCGTTTGCGCCGGACCGGCACCACGGCATCGATCATCCTCGCGGACCTGGACCACTTCAAGGCCATCAACGATCAGTTCGGCCACTCGGCCGGAGACTCCGCTCTGCAGGCCTTTGCCAGGGCCTGCTCCGGCACCGTCCGCTCCACCGACCTCGTGGGCCGTTACGGCGGCGAGGAATTCATCCTCCTGCTGCCTGGCGTCACGCCGGACCGGGCACGGGAAATCGCTGCCGACATCAGCGTCCGGCTCCATCAATCCGGCTCCGCAGTCATTCCCCGGCTGCCCACCGTGAGCTACGGTATCGCGTCCACCGGCGCCGGCCCGGGCGGCCTCGACGCCGCAGTGATCTCGGCCGACGCGGCCCTCTACCAGGCAAAGACGCTTGGCAGGGACCGCGCCGAGTTGGCCACCGGCGGCTGAACTACGAGATAACCCCGTCCACCAGCGCCTTCGCCTCGGCCTGGACCTGCTTGAGGTGCTCGGCACCCTTGAAGGACTCGGCGTAGATCTTGTAGACGTCTTCCGTGCCGGAGGGCCGGGCCGCGAACCAGGCGTTTTCGGTAACGACCTTGAGGCCGCCAATCGCGGCGCCGTTGCCCGGCGCCTCGGTCAGTTTGGCCGTGATCGTTTCGCCGGCCAGTTCGGTCGCGGTGACGTCCGACGGCGAGAGCTTGCCCAGCGCCGCCTTCTGCTCCCGGGTGGCGGCCGCGTCGATCCGGGCGTAGACGGGGTCGCCGAACTGGTCGGTGAGGCCCTTGTACAGCTGCGACGGTGATTTGCCCGTCACCGCCGTGATCTCCGAGGCCAGCAGAGCCAGCAGGATGCCATCCTTGTCGGTGGTCCAGACGCTCCCGTCCATCTTGTTAAAGGAGGCACCGGCGGATTCCTCGCCGCCGAAGGCGCCCTCTCCGGACAGCAGCCCGGGGACGAACCACTTGAAGCCCACGGGCACTTCAACAAGTTTGCGGCCCAGGCTCTCGGCCACGCGGTCGATGATGGATGAGGAAACCAGGGTCTTGCCGATCACGGACTGCGGGTTCCAGCCGGTCCGGTGCCGGTACAGATAATCGATGGCGACGGCGAGGTAGTGGTTCGGGTTCATCAGCCCGCCGTCCGGGGTGACGATCCCGTGGCGGTCGGCATCGGCGTCGTTGCCTGTGGCGACGTCGAACTTGGCGCCGTCGGACATGCGGTTGATCAGGGACGCCATCGCCGACGGCGAGGAGCAATCCATCCGGATCTTCTCGTCCCAGTCCAGCGTCATGAAAGCCCACTGCGGGTCGACGGTGGGGTTGACCACGGTGAGGTTCAGGTGGTGGCGCTCACCGATCTCGCCCCAGTAGTCCACCGACGCTCCGCCCATCGGGTCGGCGCCGATCCGGACGCCCGCCTCGCGGATCGCGTTGAGATCCAGTACCGAGGGAAGGTCGTCGACGTAGCTGCTCAGGAAGTCGAACTTGCCGGTGGTCCCGGCGGCCAGGGCCTCGGCCACCGGAATCCGCTTGACGCCGCGCAGGCCGTTTTCCAGCAGCTCGTTGGCGCGGTTGGCGATCCAGCCGGTGGCGTCGGTGTCCGCGGGGCCGCCGTGCGGAGGGTTGTACTTGAATCCGCCGTCGCCCGGGGGGTTGTGGCTGGGGGTCACCACGATGCCGTCGGCCTGCGGCGCGCCAGGGGCGGCATTGCGGTTGTGCGTCAGGATGGCGTGGCTCAGGGCAGGGGTGGGCGTGTAGCCGTGGCGGGCGTCGATGAGGACGTGCACGCCGTTGGCGGCCAGCACTTCAAGGGCGGAGTTTTGTGCGGGCTCGCTCAGGCCATGGGTGTCCTTGGCCATGTAGAGGGGGCCGGTGATGCCCTGGCCTGCCCGGTATTCCACGATCGCCTGCGTGATGGCGAGGATGTGGGGTTCGTTGAAGGACGCCTTCAGGCTCGATCCCCGATGCCCGGAGGTGCCGAAGGCCACCCGCTGGCCCGGGTCCGAGAGGTCCGGCGAAATGTCGTAGTACGCATCCAAAAGCGCAGTGAGGTCAACAAGGTCTTGGGGTTGGGCAACTGTGCCCGCGCGGCTAGCCATGGCACCAGCATGCCAGACGAGGGCGGGGTGCAACACGGTTTCGCGCCAAACCCGCTCCTGTGACGAAAGAAAACCAGCCAATAGGCCCGGTCCCAAGCCAACCGTGCGGCGGTACTCTGGATCCAGAGACTTCTTGAGGGGACAAGCCATGACTGAACAGCCAAAACAAGGCAAAGACGAGACCCCGGAGGGCTACCAGCCGACCCTGCGCCTCCCGGACCAGCAACCCGACGTTCCGCCGGGGCAGGCACCACCCGCCGGCCAGGACCAGGGACCGTCGGCGACGCAGCAGTTCGCGCAACCCGAATCCCCGCAGCAGCCCTACCCGGGCCAGCAGCCTCACGCAGGCCAGCAGCCCGACACGGGCGAGCAGCCCCACGTCGGACAGCAGCCCTACACCGGACAACAGCCCTACACCGGCCAGGCGGCACCTGACCGCGGCCAGTACTCAAGCCCGTACCCCCCGATCTACGGCCAGCCGGCCGCCCCGTACGGCCAGCCGGCCGCCCCGTATGGCCAGCCGTCGCCGTATGCCCAGCCGGGCAGCCCCAACGCCTACGGCCAGCCCGCGTACTACGGCGCGCCGCCGTCGCCCAAGAGTCTGAGCATCGCCAGCATGTGCTGCGGCATCGCGGCACTGGTGGGATTCGGATTCTTCCTGCTCCCACAGCTGGCCGCCGTGATCCTGGGGCACCTGGCCCTGCGGCGCGAACCGGCCGGCCGGGGCATGGCGATCGCCGGCCTGGTGATGGGTTACGTGGGCATCGCCGTCACGATCCTGGTCCTGGTCATTTTCGGACTGGTCATCGGCACCGCGCGCAACAGCGGGTACGGAGCCTAGGTCTGCCCAGTGGCGCCGGAGCCGCGCCTGGTCAGGCTGTCAGCGCAGCCACCAGGGGCTTCGCGTTGGCCTCAAGCCAAGCGCGCCGGCGGTTGATCTGGCCGCCCACGCCGTCCTGCCACATCCGCGCCCAGCCGCCGCCCAGGGCGGCGGCGTTGTGCCGCATCCGCTCGTAGCTGAGCGCCGCGGCGTCGATCCCGGCGCCGGGCAGCCGGCGTCGTTCATCCTCGCTCCAGCCGTAGGCATCGGCGAAGATGCGCAGCCGGCGGAACGGATTCTGGTCTTCCCAGCCCGGCCACCTATCTGACGGGTCGCGGAGCGGCACCCAGAGCATGGCGGTGTTGAGCGAATCGTGAAGTGCCGTGGCGGGTCCGGCGAGGTCGAAATCCACCAGTCCCGCGGCCAGGCCGCCCCGGACCACCACATTCTGGGGTGTCACGTCCAGGTGGCAGATGAGTCCGGCGGCGTCGGTGGGGTTCGGCCGGACCGGCCGGGGCGGAAACGCGTGGGCCCGCGGCACGAAGCCGGCGGACGCGGTGTGCAGACGCCGCACCAGGCGGGCCACGGAGGCCAGCAGGTCCTCGGACTGCACCCAGGATTCCGGCGGCGACCCGGCGCAGTCTCCCGGCACGAAGGTCAGGACGTCCCGGCCCTGCGGGTCGCGGCCGAGGAAGCGGGGGGAGCCCTCAAAACCGGCGTCGTCCAGCCAGTCGAGGTACTCGGCGACGGCGAGGGATTGCGGCTGGTGCGGGCGGCGGATAGTTCCGCCAACCCGCACCACGCCGTCGGTGACATCGCCTGCCGGCATGAGTTCGACGTCGGACGCCTCGCCGGGGGCGGGGGTGTAGACGCGCGAAGCAACCGGAACGCGATGGGCGGTGCTCATCGGGTCAGCGTACGCCGCCCATGAGCTTCTTGATCGCCGGCGAGGCGACCGCCAGGCCCACAGCCAGCAGCATTGCGGTTCCGCCGATGCCGATGAAGTAGGGCAGCTCGTCCTGCGGGTTGTACAGGCCGGACAGGATGCCGGCCAGGGTGGTGCCCAGGGACACCGAGAGGAAGAACAGTGCCACCATCTGGGTGTGGAAGGCCTTGGGCGCCAGCTTGGTGGTCACAGACAGGCCGATGGGGGAAAGGAACAGCTCTGCAAGCGTGAACAGAAGCAGGATTCCAACCAGAGCCAGCAGAGGGGTCTTGCCACCGCCGGCCAGCGGGATGAACGCCAGGAAAGCAAGGCCCATCACGAACAGGCCGATCGAGAACTTCAGGGCCGAACCGGGCTGCTTGCGGCCGAGCCGGGTCCAGAGGGCGGCCATGATGCCGGCGAAGATGATGATGAACACCGGGTTGATGGACTGGACCCAGGCGGCAGGCATTTCCCAGCCGAACAGGTTCCGGTCCAGCTTCTCCTCCGAGTACACGGCGATGAAGGTGAACTGCTGCTGGAACAGGGCCCAGAACGCCGCGGAGGCGATGTACAGCGGGATAAACGCTGCGACCCGTCCGCGCTCGGTGGGGGTGACCTTCTTGCTGCTGAAGATCAGCGCGAAGTACAGCACCGACGCGCCGATTGCGGCGTAGGCCATGGACATGGCCAGGTTTTCGGCGTTCACCGTGCCGGTCACGAGCAGCACTGCGATGATCACGGCGATGCCGGCGAAGACGAGGCCGTAGCGGGTGCGCTGGGCGGCCGGGAGCGGGTTCGGTACCCGGTGTGCTTCTTCGGGCAGCTTCTTGCGGCCCAGCGAGTAGATGACAAGGCCAATGGCCATGCCGACGGCGGCGGCGCCGAAGCCCCAGTGGAAGCCCTGGCTTTCCTGCAGCCAGCCGGTGACCAGCGGGCCGATCAGCGCACCGGCGTTGATGCCCATGTAGAAGATGGAGAACCCGGCGTCGCGGCGTTCGTCCTTCTCCCCATACAGGCTGCCGACGAGGGCGGTGGCATTGGCCTTCAGGCCGCCGGAGCCGACGCCCACCAGCACCAGCCCGGCGATCAGGCCGGGTATGCCGGGCACGAGTGCCAGCCCGATGTGGCCGGCCATGATCAGGACGGCCGCGCCGAACAGCACCCGCTCGGACCCGAAGAGCCGGTCCGCGAGCCAGGCGCCGAGGATTGTGGAGAGGTAGACGCCGCCGCCGTAGGCGCCGACGAGGCCGGCCGCCAAAGCTTGTGGAATCTCAAGGCCACCCTGGGCAGCCGTGAAGTACATGTAGTAAAGGAGGATCCCCTGCATTCCGTAGAAGGAGAAGCGCTCCCACATCTCTACGGAGAAAAGGCTGGCCAGCATCTTTGGGTGGCCAAAAAACGAGGTGTCGCCCGGTGTCTTGGTGGGGGGACGTAACGAGGGATCGCCCGGCGTTATAGCGGGGGGATTGGATAAATGAGTTGTGCTCATTTACTTAATGGTGACATTGTGACGCGCGATTGTCACATTCGAGCAGGCCCGAGGCAAGCAACCGCGGCCGTGTTTTGCCTCTCTTTCCGCCTGTTTCGCGGGGCGTTCCGGGCTGGGCTGCTGTGTCCTAGACGGGCTCGCCGGCGGGCTCCTGGGCGGGCTCGCTGGCGTCGAACATAATGATCTGCCGGATGGCGTGGCCGTCTGCCAGCTGGTCCATGGCCCGGTTGATATCGGCCAGGGCGATGCGGTCCGAGATCAGCTCCTCGACGGGCAGTTTCCCGTCCCGCCACAACTGGGCGTATTTCGGGATGTCCCGCGACGGGACGGCGGAGCCCAGATAGCTGCCCACGATCGTCCGGGCTTCGGCGGTGACGGTCAGCGGCGCCAGCTGGGCGCGGGCCTCGGGGGAGGGCAGTCCCGCCGTGACGGTGGTGCCGCCGGGGGAGGTGGCGGCAAAAGCGGTCTCGAACGCGCGGGGATTTCCCGCGCACTCGATCACGAACCTGGCTTTGACCCCGGCGTCGAGGACCTGCTGCGGGGTGTATGTCTCGTGGGCGCCGAGGCGGCGGGCGTGATCGAGTTTCTGCTCCAGCGTGTCCACAGCGACAATCCGCGAGATTCCTTGCGAGACGGCGGTGATGAGCGCCGCCATGCCCACCCCTCCGAGGCCGACGATCATGATGCTGTCCTGCGGGCGGGGCCGGGCCGCGTTGAGCACCGCGCCGCCGCCGGTCAGCACGGCGCAGCCCAGCACTGCCGCAATGTCCGCGGGGATGTCGTCGTCCACCGGCACGGCGGAAGCGCGGTCCACGACGGCGTGGGTGGCGAAGCCTGAGACGCCAAGGTGGTGGTGGACGGGCTCGCCGTCGCGGCTCAGGAGCCGGGATCCGTGCAGCAGGGTCCCGTCGTTGTTGCTCTTGGACCCTGCCGTGCAGGGCAGCCGGCCGTCCTCGGCGCAGTTCGCGCAGTTCTCGCAGCGGGGCAGGAAGGACATGACCACGCGCTGGCCGGGCTGCAGGTCCGTGACGCCGGAACCGACCGTCACGATGCGGCCCGCGGCCTCGTGGCCCAGCAGCATGGGAACGGGCCGGACCCGGTTGCCGTCGACGACGCTCAGGTCCGAATGGCAAATCCCGGCGGCCTCCATCCGGACAAGGATCTCGGTGGGCCCGGGAGCCGCCAGTTCCAGCTCGGAGATGCTGATCGGCCTGGACTCCGCGAAAGGGCGGGGGCGGCCGATTTCCTCAAGTACTGCACCGGTGATCTTCATCGATCCTCTTTCGCGGCCTGGTCGGGTTTGAGTGAACGATAGCCGCCTGCCGCCGCCAGCGTCCATTTGGGGGCTGGGGGGTACGACGGCGGCCGCGGGCTTGGGGTGCCCGGGGGTGCGTGTGTTGGCTGAGTTCCTGGGCCGCACCGGGGGACATGCCCGTTCTTGGTGCCCGGGGGTGTGCGTTGGCTGAGTTCCTGGATGCCTGCTGGGGACATGCTCATTCTTGGTGCCCGGGGGGGGGGTGAGTGTTGGCTGAGTTCCTGGGCCTCACCGGGGGACATGCTCATTCTTGGCGCCCGGGCGTGGACATGATGGCATTTTGTCCACCCGCCTCGGCCACGGGCGGATATGTCCGTGATGAGCGCTGGACATGTCCATTGCGCGGCGTGAAGGGCGGGCGGGTCCGGTGCGCGGCGTGCGGAATGGGCATGTCCCGACTGGTGGAGGACGGACATGTCCGGTGCCCGATGTGAGTTCCGGACATGTCCCCTGCGCGGCGTCAGGAGTGGGCATGCCCACGGGTGAGTGCCGGGTCCACGGCTAGAAGCCCAATTGGGCGGCCACCTGCAGCAGAAGCCCCTCGGAGCCCATCGGCCCGATCACCTGGATGCCCATCGGCAGGCCGGAACCAGGGGCGCCGCCGGTCCAGTGCACCGGGATGCTGATGGCCGGCAGCCCGCAAACGTTGACCATGGATGACCAGGGAGCGTACTCGCACTGTTTGCGGTAGTCGCCGTCGGCGTCGCCCGCCCATTCCGCGGCCGGCCAGTAGCCTCCGCCGTGGGTCGCGCCCGTGAACCAGCCCACCGGGCGGGGTGTCTGCGCCAGGGCCGGCGTCACTATGAGGTTCCATTGGGCGTACTGGACAATCGTGTCCTGCTGGAACTGCCGGAGGAACCCGAGGGATTCGTTGAGTTTGGCTGCACTGCGCTGCTGTGCCCGCCGGCGGAAAGTCCTGGTGAGCGGCGTCAGGAGCGCCTCGCGCTGCGGCGAGATGCGCGCGCTGCCAATGCCGGCCGTCCAGGCTGTGGTGAAAGCATCCGGGTAGCGGTTGTCGTAGCGAATCGCGGCTTCCATCGTCTCATGCCCCGCCGCCTCCAGCCGCGAGATGCCGTCCGCGAGTGCGTCGAGCGCCTCACTGTCCGGGATGAAGGGAAACTTCGCTTGCCACGGGCTGTCGAGACTTATGCCGATCCTCAGCGGGCGGGGCTCCCTGGCGGTCAGTTCGAGATAGCCGGCGTGCGCCCGGCCGCCCATGCCCGGACCGCCCGCACCCTGTTCGCCCGCACCCTGATTGTCCGGGCCCGGCACCAGAGCATCCAGCAGCAGCGCGGCGTCGGCGGCGGAGCGGGCGAGCGGTCCGGCAACCACGAGCTGCGCGGGATCGCCTGAGCTTTCCCCGGCCGGCAGAAGCCCACGTCCGGGCTTCAACCCGACCAGTCCGCATGCCGCGGCCGGGATCCGCACGGAGCCCCCGCCGTCGGACCCTGGGGCGAACGGCAACAGCCCCGCGGCCACCGCGGCAGCGCTGCCGCCCGAGGAGCCGCCCGAACTGCGGCTGAGTGCATACGGATTGCGCGACGGCGGGGCGATCCGGTTCTCGCTGTAGGCGGTCAGGCCGAACTCCGGGACCTGTGTCTTGCCCAGCGAGAGGACCCCGGCGGCCTTGAGCGCGGCGGGAACTGCGCCGTCGGCCAAGGCCGGCTTGCGTTCCAGGGCCGCGCTTCCATGCGTGGTGACGACCCCTGCCACATCCGTCAGGTCCTTGAAGGCGACCGGCATTCCGTGCAGCAGGGGCAAGGCGCCGCCGTTCCGGCTCCGGAGGGCGTAGCGCCGGTCAGCTGCCGTGGCGTCTTTCCGCGCCTGTTCCGCGGTGACCGTGATGAAGGCACCGAGGTGCGGATTCTCGGCTTCGATCCGGTCCAGGAAATGATCGGCGGCGGCCCTGGCGGACAGCTCCCCGGAACGGAGCGCATCGCGGAGCTCGACGGCGGAGAGTTCGTGGATTTCAGCCAAGGAGGCAGGACTCCGGCCGTACGTGGGGCCGCGCGGGCCAGCTGCCCGGGGGACATGCCCCTTCCTGGGTCCGGCGGAAGGACACGTTGGCATCATGCCCAGCGCGCGCGGCCAGGGGAGGGCATGTCCCGTGGCGGGGGCCGCGGACCGGCCGCTCCGCGGGGTGTTCGGCAGCCATGAGGTCTCCTTTGCGGTCCCCAGAAGCGTAACGTGCCGCCAGCGGGGGTGCGGTGCCAGCGGCGGGGGATACGCTGGGATCGGAGCTTGAATTCTGCGGAAAGGGTCAACATGAGCGACTTCCAGAGCGTAAGCGTGTCTGGCATCCCCGATGGTGCCAAGATCGTGGACGTCCGCGAGGACTATGAGTGGGCTGCGGGCCACGCCGAGGGTGCCCTGCACATTCCCATGGACCAGTTGCCGGCCCGGATCGAGGAGCTGGACCCGGACGAGGACGTCTACGTCATCTGCCGCACCGGCGGCCGCTCCTTCCGGGCCACCCAGTGGCTGGTCGGAATGGGATATTCCGCCGTGAATGTGGCCGGCGGCATGGACCAGTGGGTTGAGGCCGGCATGCCGCTGGTGTCCGATAACGGCCTCAAACCGGTTGTCCTGTAACTGAAGAAGGAAGAAACTGATGCCCGCACCGACGCTCACCTACACATTCCTCGGACCCGAGGGCACCTTTACCGAAGCGGCCCTGATGCAGGTCCCGGACGCGGCGGAGGCCATCCGCATTCCGTCCTCGAATGTGAACACGGCGCTGGACAAGGTGCGGGACGGCTCCGCCGATGCGGCCATGGTACCGATCGAAAACTCGGTCGAGGGCGGGGTCACCGCCACCCTCGACGCCATCGCCACCGGCCAGGAACTCCGGATCCTCCGCGAGGCCCTGGTGCCCATCAGCTTCGTCCTGGTGGCCAGGCCCGGCGTGGCGCTCGGGGACATCCGGCGCGTCTCCACCCACGGCCACGCCTGGGCCCAGTGCAGGCTCTGGGTGGACGCCAATATTCCCAATGCGGAATACATTCCCGGTTCTTCCACCGCCGCTGCCGCCATGGGCTTGCTGGATGGCGACGGCGCCCACTACGACGCCGCGATCTGCGCCCCGATCGTGGCCACCGAGCAGCCGGGCCTGAAGGTGCTGGCGGAAAACATCGGCGACAACCCCGGAGCCGTCACCCGGTTCGTGCTGGTGGGCCGCCCGGGCGAACTGCCGGCCCCCACCGGAGCCGACAAGACCACTGTCGTGGTGCCGCTGCCCGAGGACCGGCCGGGTGCGCTGATGGAGATCCTGGACCAGTTCGCCACCCGCGGCGTAAACCTGAGCCGGATCGAATCCCGGCCCACCGGGCAGTACCTGGGCCACTATTTCTTCAGCATTGACGCCGACGGCCATGTCGCCGACGCCCGGGTGGCCGACGCGCTCGCAGGTCTTCACCGGATCAGCCCGGCCACCCGCTTCCTCGGGTCCTACCAGCGTGCCGACGGCCACCGGACCAGCGTCGCGCCGCATACCTCCGACCAGGCATTCCGCGCCGCGCATGCGTGGGTGAAAGACATACTGGGCGGCGCATCCGCTGTGCCGGAATATACCCCGGGGGCTTCGCCCAGAGCGTAGGCAAATGCCATAGGGCGCACTTCCACGCCCTCCCAACTGTGCGTATGCTTACCTGATCCATATTGGGGAATTCCCCTACGGGAGGGAGCGGGTCATGTCAGGCACCAGCACAGAAAATGACGGCCAGGGAATGATTGTCAATCCCAAGCCGACAGCTGAAAATCAGGACTGGGACGGCGACGACGCCGACCGCGCGGACCGCCTGCGCTTCGAAGAGGAGCAGGCAATGATCCGTGAGCAGTCCGAAGCCCGGGCCGCCAAGGCTGCGGCCGAGGCGAAGAAGGCGGCAGAGGCCAAGAAGGCCGCCAGCGCCTAGTCCCTCGCTCCTGGCGCACTCCAGCCTGGCGCGCTCCAGCCGCCGTCGGCCTAGCGGCCTTTGGCGCCGTCCTTTACCCTCACCAGCAGGGATCCGGGGTCCACCTCGACGGTGACCATCGTGGCCTCGCCGGAAGGATCGCCGTCGACCTGGGTGGGCATAGGTTCCGGGCACCGGATGGTGATCTTGCCGCACCGGTAATACGTCATGACCGGCAGGTCCTTCTTGTGCTTCAGGACGATCTTTGTGTACATGGCCAGCCAGCCGATCGCACTGCGCGGGCTCATCACCACCACGTCCAGCATCCCGTCATCGATCATGGCCTGCGGGATGAAATCGATTCCCCCGGGGATCAGGCCGCAGTTCGCGAACAGGACGCTGCGGATCTTCCGGGCCTGCTCAGGCTGGCCATCCAGCGCGATGGAGACCTTCTTGCGGCGCCCCAGAAGGTGCCTGGCCCCGGCTTCCGTGTACGCCAGCCAGCCCACCGCCCTCTTCAGGCCGTCAAGGGTGTCGCTGACTACTTCGGCGTCCATGCCGATGCCCGCAATCACCAGGAACGTGTGTTGCGCTGACTCCCCGGTGAGGGAATTTTCCAGGGTGAGCCGCGCCGTATCGATGAACCGCTGGTGCCCGAACAGGGCGGCCTGCACGTTGCCGGGCAGGTCGTTGACCTCCAGATGCACATTGCGGGCCAAGAGGTTTGCGGTGCCCAGCGGGATCACGCCCATGGCGGTGTGCGTCCCGGCGAGGACCTCCGCCACCACACGCACGGTACCGTCGCCGCCGCCGGCCAGGACGACGTCGGCCCCGTAGGCCACCGCAGCCCGCGCCTGCGAGAAGCCGGGATCCTCTGCGGTGGTTTCAAAGACGCGGGGCGCCGGCCAGCCGGCCGCCGCGCACGCTGCCTCAATCAGGCCCCGGGCCTCGGCCGACTTGGCCTTGATGGGGTTCAGGACCACGGCCACCTTCTGGCGGCCCGGGCCCGGGCTGTGGGTTTCCTCCCACACGGCACGGCGGGTGTGCTTGGCCTTCAGCCGGCGCACCCCCCACCAGCTGGAGACGGCAAAGACCAGGGCCCCAGCGATGACGAGGTAGAGCAGCCAGTCGCGCATTGTGATCCAACAGTATCCCGCCAGCGCATGCAGGCCGGCTTGCCGGGCAACCGTGACCGGATTGGATACTCTTGTCTGGTGATCGACGTAAAAGACCTCAGCGAAAATCCGGACAAGTTCCGTGCCAGCCAGCGCGCCCGAGGCGCCGACGAATCCGCGGTGGACGCGATCATCGCAGGGGACTCGGCCCGGCGGGCAGCCCTGATCCGGTTCGAGAACCTGCGGGCCGAGCAGAATGCGTACGGCAAGAAGGTCGCGCAGGCCAAGGGCGAAGAAAAGCAGGCCCTCCTCGCCGAGGTCAAGGCTCTGGCGGCCTCCGTCAAAGCGGCATCGGCCGAGGCCGATCTCGTCCAGGCCGCCCAGGACGAACTCCTCCGGACCATCCCCAACCTGATCGAGGACGGCGTCCCGGCCGGCGGTGAGGACGACTACATTGTGGTCAAGACGGTGGGCACGCCGCGCGAATTCCCCGACTTCGAGCCGAAGGACCACCTCGAGATCGGTGAGCTGATCGGGGCCATCGACATGGAACGCGGGGCGAAGGTTTCCGGTTCACGCTTCTACTTCCTGCGCGGCGTCGGCGCCCGGCTGGAAATGGCGCTGCTCCAGATGGCCATGGAACAGGCGATCGACGCCGGTTTCGTCCCCATGATCACGCCCACCCTGGTCCGCCCGGAAACCATGCAGGGCACCGGCTTTGACGTCAAGCACGACGCCGAGATCTACCGTCTCGCCGAGGACGACCTGTACCTCGTGGGCACCTCGGAGGTGGCCCTCGCCGGCTACCACGCCGACGAGATCCTGGACCTTTCGGCCGGCCCCATCCGCTATGCGGGCCAGAGCTCGTGCTACCGGCGCGAGGCGGGCTCGCACGGCAAGGACACCCGCGGCATCATCCGGGTCCACCAGTTCAACAAGGTGGAGATGTTCATCTACACCACGGTTGAGGACGCTGCCGCCGAGCACGCCCGCCTGCTGGCATGGGAAGAGGAGATGCTGGCCAAGTGCGAGCTCCCGTACCGCGTCATTGACACCGCCGCCGGCGATCTGGGCAATTCCGCGGCCCGGAAGTTTGACTGTGAGGCCTGGGTCCCCACCCAGGGCGCATACCGGGAGCTGACCTCGACGTCGAACTGCACCACGTTCCAGGCGCGCCGGCTGAACATCCGGGAACGGGTTCTGAACGAGGACGGCGCGCCCAAGGGCACGCGGGCAGTCGCCACGCTCAACGGCACCCTGGCCACCACCCGCTGGATCGTCGCCATCCTGGAGCACCACCAGAACCCCGACGGCTCCGTCAACGTCCCCGCCGCCCTGCAGAAGTACCTCGGCGGCATGACGGTCTTCCCCGTCCTCTAACCCCGATCCGACCCCAGCCAGGCCTCCGATGGCCGCCGGGTAAACGCCCACAACGGGGACATTCCGTGGGTGTTTACCGCAAGTTCACGCCTCGCTGTGGCGTGTGTCCTAGCGGCAGTCGGGGGTCTCTGCTCTACTTGTGAGATGACAACAATGACTGAATCCTCAGTCGCCGGCAACGATGACCGGCGCACCACACACCAGAACACGACAGACCAGAACACGACAGACCAGAACACGGCGGCCCCGGCCAGCGCGGCCCGGGTGGGAAACTCCCGGAACCGGGCCGGCGACAAGATGCTGATCGCCCTGGACGTCGATGGCACCCTCGTGGACCACGACGGGCACATGTCGGTTCCCGTCCGCGAGGCCGCCCAGGCCGTGGTGGCCGCAGGCCACCACGTCATGATCGCGACCGGCCGCTCGCTCAACGCCACATTGCCCGTCATCGAACACATCGGGATCGAGAACGGTTACGCCGTGTGCTCCAACGGCGGTGTGATCCTGCGCGTCGACTCCGGCCTGCCCGAGGGCTACGAAATCCTCCACAAGGCAACGTTTGACCCCGGGCCGGTCCTTCGCGCGCTGCGCAAGCGGCTGCCCTCGGCCAAGTACGCGCTCGAGGACGGGGACGGCAACTTCCTGTCCACGGAACGCTTCCAGGACGCCAGCTTCGGCGTCGAAGCGGTCGGCGTCGACTTCCAGACCATGCTGGAGGCAACCGCCGTGCGCGTGGTGGTCTTCAGCTCGGAGAATACGCCCGAAGAATTCAACACCGCGATCCGCCACATCGGGCTCGCCGGCGTCACGTATTCGGTGGGCTGGACGGCGTGGCTGGACATCGCCGCTGCCGGTGTCACGAAGGCCAGCGCACTGGAACAGCTCCGCGACCGGCTCAGCATCGAAACGCACCGCACTGTCGCCGTCGGCGACGGCCGCAATGACATCGAGATGCTGACCTGGGCGCGCCGCGGCGTGGCCATGGGCCAGGCCCCCGTTGAGGTGATTGCCGCCGCTGACGAAGTGACGAAATCGGTCTACGACGACGGCGCCGCGCACGTGCTTCGCAGCCTCCTCTAAGGCCTCAAAGGCGCGGCCGGGTCGGGCGGTTCCGGGGAGGGGCCGGGACGGCTAGCGGACGTCGAGGATGAGGCCCAGGAGCCGCGCCGCAGCGGGCCGGGCCGCGTGTTCTTCATTCCACTGGGACCGGGCCACGGCCTTGCTCACGGCCTGGGTGGTGATCCCGAGTTCCTCTGCGACCGCCTTCTGCTGACCCCGCACCCCCGGGGTGAGCAAGTCCAGTACGCGCCATTCCGCGTGGCTGCGGTCGTGCACAATGTGGCCCAGGAGGCGCAGCACGGCTTCCGCCTCTGCGGCAAGATCGGCCAGCGGACCCTCCACGGCCACCCGGACGCGGTCCTTGTGGTTCCGGAGGCGATCCACCGCGCGCCGGGCATAGATCAGCCCGTGCCCGGAGGCGTCCTTGATCTGGTTCGGCAGGGGTTCATTGACCGGGCCCACGCCAATGCCCACGTACCAGCTGCCGCTGCGCAGGGCGATCATGGCCGCTTCCACCGTCTGATGCGGACAGTCCAGGATCCCCTGGACCTCATCCTCGACGGAACGGTCGAAATCAAGGCGCGCCGGAATGTGCCGCAGGTCCTTGAGGAGCTGCGGCACGCGGTCGCCGTCGCGCCGGCTGTCGGTTTGATTGATGGTCAGCGTGAACATTCTGATGACACACTACCTGCTGGCACTTGCGGGGCAAGTTGTTGGCGGGCGTGCTGTGCCGGGGCCGTAACAGAGGCGGTTACCGGGAAGCGAGGCCGGAAAGCTGGCCGGAGGGCAGGTGGATCCAGCCTTCGGTGAGGGCCGCCGCGGCGTGCCCGGGCCCGGGCCGCAGCGTCGCGCCGACGGCGACGGCCCGCGCGGACAGGGAGGCGATGAGGGCATCGAACATGTCATCGGACGCCGCAAGATCGGCCCGGTACTCCGCCAGGTCCAGCCACGGCGCCTTCACGGCCAGGTCCGCCACCGCTGAGGACAGCATTTCCGCCTCCGGCGCCCCGCGCCCCTTGTAGCCGCGGGCATGGATCCCCCAGAGCTTCAGCGACGCCGCCGGGTACACCTCGGCAAGCCGGCCGCTGCCGTCCCTGGCCTGCGGACCGTACTCCCTTGCGATCTTCGCCTGAATCACCGCGCAACGCATCGCCGGGTGGGCCAGCCGGTCCGCGGAGACGCTGAGCGGGATCATGCCGGTGTTGCCGGTGACGAAACGGTCGGTGTCGCGGTAGGCGAGCAGCCGGCGGCCCTCGATCCCGTCATGGTCCAGCACCGGATGGGGTTCGAAGCTCAGGTGCCCGGCGATGAAGGGAAGAAACGCGTCCGGCCAGCCGAGGGGGGAATCGATCCCCGTCATGGCGCTGGTGTCGAAGAGGCGGAGGATCTCCTCGTCGCCCACGTTCAACGACAGATGCGCCAGGCGCGCCGCACCGCCATCCCATTCGATGACGGCCGCCGCCGTCTTCTTCGCGGCGGCAGCGAGGTCGACGCCGAGAGTCCGCATCACCGCGCCCCAGCCACTTGAATGACCGCCAATCGAAAAACGCCCAACAAAAACGCGGGGTCACGTACCGCCCGTTCCGGAACCCCGGATGGGCGGTACGTGACCCCGCGCTGGAGTGCAGGAACGGTCAGTGGCCGGCTGCCGGAACGTAACGCTTGATGGAGGCCGCCAGTTCGGCTTCGGCGGCGGCACGGTCGCCCCAGCCCTCGGCCTTGACCCACTTGCCCGGCTCCAGGTCCTTGTAACGGGTAAAGAAGTGCTCGATTTCCTTGATCAGGAACTCGCTGACATCGCTGATCTCTTTGATGTGGTCGAACCGGGCATCGGTCGGGACGCACAGGACCTTGGCGTCGCCGCCGCCGTCGTCGGTCATGTTGAACACGCCGATCGGGCGGGACTCGACGATCACGCCGGGGTAGAGGTCGAAGTCCTGCAGGAGCACCAGCGCGTCCAGCGGATCCCCATCCTCACCCAGGGTGTTCTCGAAGAAACCGTAGTGGGTGGGGTACTGCATCGACGTGAACAGGACGCGGTCCAGGCGGACGCGGCCGGTCTCGTGGTCGACTTCGTACTTGACGCGCGATCCCTTGGGGATCTCGATGGTCACGTCATGCTTCATGGAATGCTCCTTGACGAATTCAGGGGGTTCGCGGCACGTGCATAAGGGCTGTCGGTGCCGCCGACTACTATTGAGGATATAGCGAGAGGCGCTGGTTTCAGGAACTAGTGGGGACATTTCAGGACTAAGGACCAGCAGCAGCATGAAACCGAGAACCAGCCGCGAGGGTACCCGGCCGGCGCCCGGCATGTGTCGCAGGATGCCCGCGCTGCTGCTCCAGACCCTCCTCGTGGTGGCCGTGGCAGTGCCCGCCGGCATCGCCATCGCCCCGGCATTCCTCGGCCATGACAGGTCCTCCGACGCCTCGCAGACAGCACCGCCCTGGCAGCAGATCCCCGCAACACTGAGCCCTCCCGGCAACAGTTCGGGGGCAGTCGGGCCCCTCAGCGCTTCCGCGCCGGTTCCGGCCGGGGCACCCCTCGCCGCGCAGCTGAACCAGACCCTTAAGCCCGACGGCGCCGGCACCTTCACCGGCATCGTCCAGGACGCCGCCACGGGGCAGGTCCTCTTCGACCGGGCTGCCGACGAGGCCCGCGTTCCGGCGTCGAACATGAAGCTCCTCACAGCCGGCGCGGCCCTGCGCGTCCTGGGCCCCGACCGCCGCTTCAGCACCCGGGTGCTGGCAGGGCCGACCCCCGGCTCAGTGGTCCTGACCGGCGGGGGCGATGTCCTTCTGGGCGCCGGGGAATCGGCCCCGGGCGCCGTTCTGGGCCGCGCCGGGCTGACCACGCTCGCGAAGGCCACTATAGATGCCCTCAAAGCCGGCGGCGTCACCGGCACGGTGAACGTCCTGCTGGATGACTCCCTCTTCAGCGGCCCCTCGCTCAGCCAGGCGTGGAGCCCAGAGGACGTCGCCGCCGGGGAGATGGCCCCGCTGTACCCGCTGGCGCTGAACTCCGCGAGGTTCGATCCCGCCAAGACCACCGGACCCCGCCCGCAGGACGCCGCCATGACCGCCGCCGAGGTGTTCGCCGCCCGGCTCACGGCGGCCGCGGCGGCCGGGGGGCTGTCCGTTGCCCCCGGCGTCGCCCGGGGCCGGACCGGTGACGCGCCGGAGGGCGGGCACGCCAAAGTCCTGGCCGAGGTCCAGTCCGCCACGGTGGGGCAGCAGGTGGACATGATGCTGCAGACCTCGGACAACTACCTCGCCGAGGTGATGGGACGGATGACCGCCCTCGGCGTCGGCCGGCCCGGCAGCAGCGACGACGCCATTGCCGCCGTGCTGCAGCAGGTCAAGGACATGGGCGTTCCCACTGACTCGCTCCGGGCCGCGGACGTCTCCGGCCTTGCCCTGGCCAACCGGGTCTCGGCCCGGCAGCTCACGGACGTGGTCCGGGCCATGACCTCGGGCACAGACCCCCGGCTGCGCGCCGCCCTGAGCGGGTTCCCGGTCGCCGGGCTCACCGGCACCCTGGGGGACCGCTACACGGATGCGGCCTCGGCCGCGGGCGCCGGGCTGGTCCGCGCCAAGACGGGCACACTGAACACGGTCATTGCGCTTAGCGGTTCCGTGGTCGACGCCGACGGCCGGCTCCTGGTCTTTTCCTTCGTCGGCAACGGGCTGACCCCCGGCGCCGCGAACAAGGCCGCACTGGACCGCTCCGCCGCCGTCCTCGCCGGCTGCGGCTGCCGCTGACGGCGCCGGCCGGCCGGGACCCCGCGCCGGTCTGGCCCTTCGCGCCGGTCTGGCCCTTCGCGCCGGTCTGGCCCTTCGGCCGGGGTTCATGGAGCCCCGGCCGGTTCGCCGGTCAGCGAAAATTAAGGCGCATTGTCGGGGCCCTGTGATCTGATGGACCCCATGGAGTCCTCTGCAAGCGAGACATCAAGCGAGACATCACCCAAGACGCCGAGTGCGGCATCGGTCCAGGTCCCGGATCTCATCAACTGGGAGCTCGCCGCATCCACGGCAGCCCGGCTGACGCCGGCAGGCCCCGTCCTGGGCAGCGCCGAGATCGGCGCCGCCGTCGAAAATCTGCGGCTCATGGCGGACATTTCCGTGCCGCACGTCCACCACATCACCGGACTGGACGCCGCCCGGGACCTGCGCGACTCCGAGGTCCTCGTCGTGGACCGGGCCTCATGGGCCAAGGCCAACACGCAGAGCTTCGCCGTCATGCTCAAGCCCGCCATGGGAAAGCTGCTGGAGGGCCGTGGTTCCCTCAGCCCCGGAGCTGCCGGGGTCAGCGCGGCCATCACCGGCAGCCAGCTCGGCGCCATCCTGGCCTTCCTTTCGAGCAAAGTCCTGGGCCAGTACGATCCCTTCTCCGCGCTGGCCGAAAACTCCACGGCCCCCGCTTCCGGACGGCTGCTGCTCGTAGCGCCGAACATCATCTCCGTGGAACGCGAACTGAAAGTCGAACCCGCGGACTTCCGGCTCTGGGTCTGCCTCCACGAACAGACCCACCGGGTGCAGTTCGCCGCCGCACCGTGGTTGCGGCACCACATGCTCCAGGAGATCGAAAACCTCAGCGGACTGTTGCTGGGCAATGTCGATTCCCTGATGGAACGGGCCTCGGCGGCCGCGAAATCGCTGAAGGACCGCGCGGCACCCGGCGCCGCGCCCGGACGCGGCGCCATCCTGGACCTGCTCCAGAACCCGGAGGAAAAGGCGGCCCTGTCCCGCCTGACTGCCCTCATGAGCCTGCTCGAAGGTCACGCCAATGTGGTCATGGACGCCGTGGACGCCAGCATCGTTCCCTCGGTGAAGACCATCCGGCAACGTTTCAACGACCGCGGCCAGGACCGCGGCATGATCGAGAAATTCATCCGCAACCTGCTCGGCCTCGACGCCAAGATGCGCCAGTACAGTGACGGCGCCAAGTTCGTCCGGGAAGTGGTGGCCGCCGCCGGCATGGGAGGCTTCAACAAAGTCTGGGAGTCCGCGGACCACCTCCCCAGCGAACCCGAGATCCACGACTCCCGGCTCTGGCTCGACCGGATGGGCCTCTAGCCGCCATGACTGCCCCCGACGGCGCCGGTTCGACCTCGATTTCCAGCGGACGACGCCGGCCCGGCCGCCTCGCGCCGGTGGTCGGCACGGCACGAAAAATGCTGCAGGACGCCCTCGCCGCGGCCGGCTACCCGGACCGCGTCCTGGTTGCCTGCAGCGGCGGGCCGGACTCGCTGGCTCTCGCCGCCGTCGCCGCCTATTTCGGGCGCCGGGGCCACGTGGACGGCCATCCTGTCTCTGTCGGCGCCGTCGTCGTGGACCACCAGCTGCAGCCGGGCTCGGCCGGGGTCGCGGCCACCACGGCCCGCACCCTCGAGGAGCTCGGGCTCTCTCCCGTGACGATCCGGGCTGTCGACGTCGCCTCCAGCGGCGCGGGCCCAGAGGCCGCCGCCCGGGACGCCCGCCATGCTGCCCTTGAGGCCGCCGCGGATGAGGCAGGTGCAACCGCCATCCTGCTCGGCCACACCCTCGATGACCAGGCCGAACAAGTGCTCCTGGGCCTGGCGCGCGGGTCGGGCACCCGGTCCCTCGCCGGGATGCGGCCGGCCCGCGGCCGGCTGCTGCGCCCGTTCCTGGGCCTGCGGCGTGCGGACACCCTGGAGATCTGCCGGGTGGAGGACCTCGAGCCCTGGCACGACCCGTCCAACACCGATCCCGTGTACGCGCGTTCCCGGACCCGGGTTGAGGTGCTGCCCCTGCTGGAGGACAAGCTTGGCCCCGGCGTTGCCGAATCGCTCGCCCGCACGGCCGCGATCCTGCAGCTCGACGCCGATTACCTGGAGGACGTGGCGAACGACACGTTCGAGCGGCTGCGCCAGCAGACAGGGGAGGAGATCAGCCTTCCGGAGGCCGGGCTGAGGGACCTGGCCCCGGCCGTGAGGTTCCGGGTGATCGCCAAGGCCGCCGCCGCCGTCGGCGGTCAGCAGCCCAGCTACCAGCGGCTGCTCGCGGCGGAAGCGCTCCTGCGCCGGCAGGGATCGGCCGGCCCGGTGGAGCTTCCCGGCGCGGTCAGCGTCTACCGGCTCTCGCTCGCGCAGCTCCTTGCGGCGGAGCCGTCCGCCGCAAGTGTTCCCCGCGAAGCCGCCCGCTGTGGGAAGCTTGTATTCCGGCCTCAACAGCCGCCCCGAAATTAGTCGCACCCCGCATCTACACAGGAGCCATTGGTGGATTCAAACGACGTCCAGGCAGACCTCAAACACGTTCTCTACACCAAGGAACAGATCCAGCAACGGATCACCGAACTCGCGGCGCAGATCGACAAGGACTACGAGGGCCGCGACCTCCTGATCGTGGGCGTGCTCAAGGGCGCCGTCATGGTCATGGCGGATCTGGCCCGTGCGCTGCACACCCACGTCTCCATGGACTGGATGGCCGTGTCCTCGTACGGCTCGGGCACGCAGTCCTCAGGCGTGGTCCGCATCCTGAAGGACCTCGACACCGACCTCATGGGCAAAGACGTCCTGATCGTCGAGGACATCATCGATTCCGGCCTCACGCTGTCCTGGCTCAAGACGAACCTGGAATCCCGCGGCACGGCGTCGGTGGAAATCTGCACCGCCTTCCGCAAGCCGACGGCCGCCAAGGTTAAGATCGACGTCAAGTACGTCGGCTATGACATCCCCAACGAGTTCGTGGTGGGCTATGGCCTGGACTACGCCGAGAAGTACCGCAACCTGGACTTCGTCGGCACCCTGGCCCCGCACGTCTACGAGTAAATCGTTCACGCGATGGCAACCCCGCCCGGGCCCCGGGCGGCCGGAGGCCCGGCCCCGCTACGCCCACAGGGAACTTTTGCCCTTTGCCGTGCGTGAGGTAGTGCGACGGTGTATAGCTAGAAGCTGACGCAGCACCACACGCGCGCAGACCGGTCGCCGTGCAGCACTACCAGGAGGGACGGGGCCAGCCCCGAACAGATGAAAGCTAAGAGTTTCTTCAAGGGCCCCGGCATCTGGATTGTCGTCGTGGTGGCCATGCTGCTGCTGGCATTTGCCACGCTTGCGCCGGGCGGCGCCAGCCGGATTGACACCGACAAGGGCCTTGAGCTGCTGACAGCCGGCGGCAAGGTTGAACAGGCCAAGATTTTTGACGCCGAGAACCGGGTGGACCTGGTCCTGAAGGACAACCTTCAGGTCGACGGGCAGGACAAGGGCAAGAACGTCCAGTTCTACTTCGTCAACGCCCGCGCCCAGGACGTCGTCAAGGCCGTCACGGACTCCAAACCGTCCGGCGGCTTCACCGACCAGCCGATCGAAAACAACTGGTTCTCCGGGCTCTTCTCCCTGCTGGTGCCCGTGCTGTTGCTCGGCGTCCTGTTCTGGTTCCTGCTCTCCCGGATGCAGGGCGGCGGGTCCAAGGTGATGCAGTTCGGCAAGTCCAAGGCCAAGCTCGTCAACAAGGACATGCCCCAGGTGACCTTCAGCGATGTCGCCGGCGCCGATGAGGCCGTCGAGGAACTCGAGGAGATCAAGGAATTCCTGCAGGAACCTGCCAAGTTCCAGGCCGTTGGCGCCAAAATCCCCAAGGGCGTGCTGCTCTACGGCCCTCCGGGCACCGGCAAAACCCTCCTGGCCCGCGCGGTTGCCGGCGAGGCCGGCGTACCCTTCTTCTCCATCTCAGGCTCCGACTTCGTGGAAATGTTCGTCGGCGTGGGTGCCTCCCGTGTCCGCGACCTCTTCGAGCAGGCCAAGTCCAACGCGCCGGCGATCATCTTCGTCGATGAGATCGACGCCGTCGGCCGGCACCGCGGCGCCGGAATCGGCGGCGGCAACGACGAGCGCGAGCAGACCCTGAACCAGCTGCTGGTGGAAATGGACGGCTTCGACGTCAAGACCAACGTCATCCTGATTGCCGCCACGAACCGCCCCGACGTCCTGGACCCGGCCCTGCTGCGCCCGGGCCGCTTCGACCGGCAGATCGGGGTTGAGGCCCCCGATTTGATCGGCCGCGACCAGATCCTGCAGGTGCACGCCAAGGGCAAGCCGATGGCTGCCGGCGTCGACCTCAAGGCTGTTGCCAAGAAGACCCCCGGCTACACGGGCGCGGACCTGGCCAACGTCCTGAACGAGGCCGCCCTGCTGACGGCCCGGTCCAACGCCAACCTGATCGATGACCGCGCCCTGGACGAGGCGATCGACCGCGTCATGGCCGGCCCGCAGAAGCGCAGCCGGGTCATGAAGGAACACGAACGCAAAGTCACCGCGTACCACGAAGGCGGCCACGCCCTCGTCGCGGCTGCCCTGCGGAACTCCGCCCCGGTCACCAAGATCACCATCCTGCCCCGCGGCCGTGCCCTCGGCTACACCATGGTGGTCCCGGAAAACGACAAGTACTCCATCACCCGCAACGAACTGCTCGATCAGATGGCCTACGCCATGGGCGGCCGCGTCGCCGAGGAACTCGTCTTCCATGATCCGTCCACGGGCGCGTCGAATGACATCGAGAAGGCCACCGGGATCGCCCGGAAGATGGTCACCGAGTTCGGCATGAGCGAACGGGTCGGGTCCGTGCGCCTCGGCCAGGGCGGCGGCGAGCCGTTCCTGGGCCGCGACGCCGGCCACGAGCGCAACTACTCGGACCAGATCGCCTACATCGTCGACGAGGAAGTGCGCCGCCTGATCGACGGTGCCCATGATGAGGCCTACGCCATCCTGACCGAAAACCGGGATGTCCTGGACGAGCTGGCGCTGGAACTGCTCGAACGCGAAACACTGAACCAGGCCGAAATCGCGCAAATTTTCACCAACATCCGCAAGCGCGACTTCCGCGACGTCTGGCTCTCCAAGGAGACCCGCACGCTTCAGACCGCCGGCCCCGTGGAGTCACGCCGCGAAAAGGCGGAGCGTGAAGCCCAGGAGGAAGCCACCCACGCCCGGCTCGAAGAGCCCTTGGATGCCCAGCCCCCGCATGCCCAGGGCGTCGGCGGGCAGGAGTCCTTCCAGGGCGGTGCAACAGATATCGGGACTGATGGTCATCCCGGCTAGGCTTCTTCTGTGACTTCTAACTTCGACGACGACGTTCCCGCCCCCGCCGCTGCTTCGGCGGGGGACGGGGGAGCCCCGCATTCAAAGTCCAAAGTGGACCGCCCCAGGATCGAAGCGGCAGTACGGGAAATCCTGCTGGCGATCGGTGAGGACCCGGACCGCGGCGGCCTCCTGGACACCCCGAAGCGGGTGGCCAAGGCCTACGTGGAAATGTTCGCCGGCCTGCACCACGACCCCGCCGAGATCCTGGCCACCACCTTCGACCTCGAGCACGAGGAACTCGTGCTGGTCAAGGACATTCCGTTCTATTCCACCTGCGAGCACCACCTGGTGCCGTTCCACGGGGTGGCGCATGTGGGCTACATCCCGTCCCACGACGGCAAGGTCACGGGCCTGAGCAAGCTGGCGCGCGTGGTGGACATGTTCGCCAAGCGCCCGCAGGTCCAGGAACGCCTGACCACCCAGATCGTCGAGGCCCTCGTCACGCACCTCAATCCGCGTGGCGCGATCGTCGTCGTCGAATGTGAACACCTGTGCATGTCCATGCGGGGAATCCGCAAGCCCGGCGCCAAGACCGTCACCAGCGCAGTGCGCGGGCAACTCCATGACCCGGCCACCCGTGCCGAAGCCATGAGCCTCATACTCGGAAGGTAAGAACACAGACCATGGACTCCCTAGCTGCAGCCCCGGGCACCGGCCCCGCCACTTCGCCCCTGCCCATCCTGCGCAAACCGCGCCCGGCGGCGAAGTTCCAGGACCTGCCCACGGACCGGACGCTGGTGATGGGAATCCTCAACGTCACCCCTGATTCCTTCAGCGACGGCGGAGCCCACGCGACGGCGGACACGGCGATCGCGGCCGGGCTGCGGATGTTCTACGCCGGGGCGGACATCATCGACGTCGGCGGCGAGTCCACCCGCCCGGGTGCCACGGCAGTCGGCGCTGACGAGGAACAGCGCCGGGTCCTGCCGGTCATAGAGGCCCTGGTCAAGGCCGGCGCCCTGGTCAGCATCGACACCACCCACGCCGCGACGGCTGCCGCGGCCCTGAAGGCCGGCGCCGCGATCATCAACGACGTCTCGGGCCTGACCATGGAACCGGAAATGGCCGAACTCGCCGCCCGCACCAAGGTCCCCTACATCCTCACGCACCGCCGCGGCGACGCCAGCACCATGAACTCCCTGACGGACTACCGTGACGTCGCCGGGGAAGTCGTGACCGAGCTCGCCGGCGTCCGCGACAAGCTGTACGCCGCCGGGGTCGCGCCGGAACAGATCATTGTGGACCCGGGACTGGGCTTTGCCAAGAATGAGGGCCAGAACTGGGAGCTCCTGCAGCACCTGGATGTCCTGCAGGCCATGGGCCACAAGGTCCTCGTCGCCGGCTCACGCAAACGCTTCCTCGGCAGCCTCCTGACCGTGGCCGGCAAGGCCGCCCAGCCGGTTGAACGCGACGCCGCCACCGCCGCCATGACCGCCATCAGCGCCTTCCGCGGCGCCTGGGCTGTGCGCGTGCACGACGTCGGCGCGAGCCTGGACGCCGTCAAGGTCGC
Organism: Arthrobacter sp. P1_B9; assembly: GCF_056406495.1. Taxonomy (NCBI): domain Bacteria; kingdom Bacillati; phylum Actinomycetota; class Actinomycetes; order Micrococcales; family Micrococcaceae; genus Arthrobacter; species Arthrobacter sp. P1_B9. Next base: position 220,582 of record NZ_JBFUAA010000004.1, on the reverse strand, counting down.
CGCCCGCATGGTTCCCCCGGCACCGGCCGGTTCCGCCCACGCCGGCACCAACTGATCCGGCCGGCACCATGGATCAGATCACGCTGAGCGGCGTCACCGCCGTCGGCCATCACGGTGTGTTCGATTTTGAGCGCCGCGACGGGCAGCCCTTCGTCGTCGACGCGGTGCTGCACCTGGACTTCAGCAAAGCGGCCGCTTCCGACGACGTCCTGGACACCGCGCATTACGGCGAGGTGGCCAACTGCATCCGGGACTGGATCACGGGTGAGCCGCTGAACCTGATCGAGGCCCTCGCGGTGCGGATTGCCGAGGACATCCTGCAGAAATTCGCCGTCGACGCCGTGGACGTCACCGTGCACAAGCCCAAGGCCCCGATCGAAGTCGACTTTGGCGACGTCGCCGTCAGCGTGCACCGGAGGCGGACGTGAGCCCGCTCTACACCCGTGCCGTGATCGCGCTCGGCAGCAACCTGGGGGAGCGCAGCGACACCCTGTCCGCCGCCGTCGCAGACCTCGTCGACCCGCCGGAGGTGCGCCTGCTGGCCATCTCGCCGATCGTCCAGACCAAGGCCGTGGGAGGCCCGCCGGACCAGCCCGACTTCCTGAACATGGTGATTGCCGTCGAGACGTCGCTGCCGCCGCGCGGGCTGCTCGAGCACTGCCACGACGTGGAGCAGAAGCATTTGCGCGTGCGCGAGGTCCGGTGGGGGCCGCGGACCCTGGACGTGGACATCATCACGTACGGGGATGTGGTCAGCTCCGATCCCGAGCTCACCCTGCCTCATCCCCGGGCCGCGGAACGGGCGTTCGTGCTCTATCCGTGGTCGCTGATCGATCCCGCTGCGGAGCTCAACGGCGAACGCGTGGGCGACCTCGCGTCGAAAGCCGCCGATTTCGCCGGCCTTGCCACCTTTGACGGCTTCCAGAACCCCGCCGCAGCGGAAGTCACTGCCACGGAGATCACCGGCGTGCCCGGTGCGGCGGAGCGGCCGTGAAGCTGACCAGCCCCCTGCTCCTGCTGGCCATCTGCGTGGTCCTGGCCGTGGCCGGCTGGTTCGCCACCATGCTCTCCGGCCGCTACGGCCTGGCCACCCCGGTGCTGCCGCTGACGGGCCTGGTGACCATGGGCGTGATCGTGGCCCTCACGCTGGTGCTGGGCATCCGCGTGCTCCGGTGGCGCAACGGCAAGAAGAAGAAAATCCTCAACCCCATCCTGGCTGCCTGGACCCTGGTCCTCGCGCAGGCCTGCGCCTACACCGGGTCGGTCCTGCTGGGCTGGCACGCGGGAATCGTGGTGGAGCAACTGCGGCTGTGGAACCTGCGCAGCAACCAGGAGATCACCTGGCAGGCCCTGGCCATGGCTGGCGGCGGACTGATCATGGTGATCGTCGGGCTCGTCGTCGAGCGGTTCTGCCGGATTCCCCCCGAGGACGGCGACGCCGAATCCCGGCCCGGCGTGCAGGGAAAGCGCAGCAAGCCCTCGGCGGAAGGCGAATATGCCTACCGAAGCGATTGATCCTCCGGGCATCGACTGGCTCCGGGTCTCCCCGAAGTACGTCACGGTGCGCCTCGCGGGATGGGCGCTGGGAACCCTGGTCGCGATGGCCCTGCTGTCGCTTCCCCTAATCCTGGTGCTGACCGGCGGGTGGACCTGGCTGCCTGTCTGGCTGGCCGTCGCCCTGCCCGCTGTCGCGCTGCTGCTGGCCCTGTGGCGGCTCGCGCTGATTCCCCGGCAGGTGCGCTCGATCGGCTACGCCGAGCGTGATGATGACCTCCTGATCCGGCGCGGCATTTTCTTCCAGCGCACGCTCGTGGTTCCTTACGGGCGGATGCAGTACGTCGACATCGCGGTGGGCCCGGTCGAACGCCAGCTGGGCCTGTGCACACTGAAACTGCACACCGCGGCCGCCGCGACCAGCGCCGAGATTCCCGGGCTGCCCGCGAGCGAAGGCGCCCGGCTCCGCGAACAACTGTCCGCCCGCGGCGAAGCCCGGCTGGCCGGGCTGTGACGGGAAGGCCGTGACGGGATGGCGCTGACACCGGAGGATGCCGGGCGCGCCGCCGACGGAACCGCCGTCGGCTCCGGTATCGAAGGAACTGCCGACGCCGGCTGGCTGCGCGTGCACCCCGCGTCGCCCTTTGTCCGCGGCTGGGTGGCGCTGGCTGCACTGCTGTTCTTTTTTGGACGCGACAGTTTCGAACGGTTCCTGCAGGGCGGCCCGCTCTTCGACGAGCGGCTGGCCGGACGGGCGCCCTGGCTGCTGCTCGGCGGCGGCGCCCTGATTCTGCTGACCGTTCTCGGCTACGTCCTGAGCTGGTACTTCACCCGCTACCAGGTGGCCGGCGGCTACGTGCGCGTCAACACCGGTTTCCTGTTCAAGCAGCAGCGGCAGGCCAGGCTGGACCGGGTGCAGGCGATCGACGTCGTGCAACCCCTGCTGGCACGGATCTTCGGACTGGCTGAATTGCGGTTCGAAGTCGCCGACGCCGGCCAGTCCGCGGTGCGCCTGGCGTACCTGCGCGCGGACGAGGCCCGGCAGCTCCGCGCGACAATCCTGGCCCGAGCCTCCGGTGCCGCGGGCGGGACGCCGGCGCGGGAGCCGGGAGACCCGGAGTCCGGAGAGCCGGCGGCCGCCGCCGTGGAAGCCCCCGAACAGGCCGTGCTCACCGTGCCGCCGCCGCGCCTGGTGGGCTCGCTGCTCCTGAGCGAACAAAGTGTCGTGATCCTGGCTGGCGGCATTGCCTCGGTGATGCTCTCCGCCGTCACGGAAAACCGGAACTTCACGGTCTTCCTGATCCCAGCCGCAATCGGGCTCATCGCCTCCTACTGGTCCTCGTTCAACAAGGGCTACAACTTCACCGCCGCCATTTCCCCGGACGGCATCCGGCTGCGCTACGGCCTGCTGGACACGCAGGCGCAGACCGTTCCGCCGGGCAGGATCCAGGCGCTGAAGGTCAGCCAGCCGCCGCTGTGGCGGATGTTCGGCTGGTACCGGATCCAGGTCAACGTGGCCGGCTACGGCCTGGCCGGCAGCGCCGGCGAAGGATCGGCCCGGACAACGCTGCTTCCGGTGGGATATCTTGGCGACGTCATGGACATCCTCTCCCTGGTGCTCCCGGATCCCGGGACCCAGGACCCGGTGGGGCTGTTCACCGCGGGGATCACCGGCCTCGCGGACCCTGCCGGGACCCCGGGCAGCCCAGCAGGGAAGGCCGCCGACGGCGGCTTCGTCACCAGCCCGCGCCGGGCCCGGTTCCTGGCGCCGCTGGGCTGGCGCCGCAACGGCTTCGCGGCAACGGAGACCGCCCTGCTCCTGAGGTCGGGCCGCTGGTGGCGGAACTTCGTGGTGGTGCCGCACCAGCGCACCCAGTCCATGGCGCTCCAGCAGGGCCCGCTCGCCCGGCGGTTCCGGGTGGCCGACCTGGTCCTGCACACCACGGCGGGTCCGGTGGCCCCGCGGCTCATCCAGGCCGGCCTCGACGAAGCCCGGGCCCTGTTCGATGCCCAGTCGGCCCGTGCCCGTGCCGCGCGCAAGCACCAGAAGAGCGAACACTGGCTGGAGCCGGCGGCCCAGCCGGCCGCACCACCCGCAGAAGGCCACCAGGAAGGCCCGCATCATGGCTAAACCAGGACGCCTCGGCGTCGGAATTATTGGCGCGGGGAAGGCCGGCGCCGTCCTGGGGGCGGCGCTGCGCGGAGCCGAGCACGCCGTCATCGGGGCGTCCGCCGTTTCGGACGCCAGCAAAGAACGCGTCGAAACGCTCCTGCCCGGCGTCCCGATCCTGGACGTGCAGGACATCGTGGAGCGGGCCGAACTGGTCCTGCTCGCCGTCCCGGACGATGCCCTGGGCCCGCTGGTGAACGGATTGGCCAAGCTCGGCGCCTGGCAGCCAGGCCAGCTCGTGGCGCACACCTCCGGGCGCTTCGGCGTCGGGATCCTGCATCCGGTCCGCGCCGCCGGTGCCGTGCCGCTCGCGCTGCACCCGGCCATGACGTTCACGGGCATGAGCCTGGACCTCACCAGGCTCCTGGACTGCACCTTCGGCGTCACGGCCGACGCCGCGATGCTGCCGATCGCCCAGGCACTCGTCGTCGAAATGGGCGCCGAGCCCGTCGTGATCGCCGAGGCCGACCGCGTCCTCTACCACGCTGCCCTCGCGCACGGCTCCAACCACCTGGTCACGCTCGTGGCGCAGGCCTCGCAGCTGCTCCGCGACGTCGGCGTCGAGGCCCCGGACCGGATGCTGGGCCCGCTGCTGCGCGCCACCCTCGAGAACGCCCTCGCCTCCGGCGAAACGGCCCTGACCGGGCCCGTGGCCCGCGGCGACACCGGCACGGTGGCCGCGCACGCCGGCGCCCTCCGCGAGTACGACGGCGGCGCCGCCGGCGATATTCTTGAGGCGTACCTGGCCATGGCCCGGGCGACAGCCCGCCGGGCAGGAAGCCGCGGACTGCTGAAGCCGGAACAACTCGACGGCATCGAACAGGCGCTCGGCGGCCCCGGCCAGAACGGGACGCCCGCCCCGGAAGGACCCTGACATGGCAATCCAACTCGTCACCACTGCTGCCCAGCTCCGCGCCGCAAGCGCCCGGCTGCTGGCACAGAAAGGCGGCACGTCCCAGGGCCTCGTGCCCACCATGGGCGCCCTGCACGAGGGACATGCCCAGCTGGCCCGGACGGCCGTCGCCCAGAACGACGTCGTGGCGGCCACCATCTTCGTCAACCCGCTTCAGTTTGGCGAGGCCGCGGACCTCGAACGCTACCCCCGGACGCTCGACGCCGACCTCGCGCTGCTCGACGCCGAAGGGGTGGACCTGGCGTTCGCGCCGGGTGTTGAGGAGGTCTACCCCGGCGGGGCACCCCTCGTGCGGATCACGGCGGGACCCCTGGGCGAAAAATGGGAAGGCGCGTCCCGGCCAGGGCACTTCGACGGCGCGCTGACCGTCGTCGCGAAACTGCTCCACTACGGCATCCCTGGGGCCGGCGTGCCCGGTGGCGGCCAGCCCGCGTACCGCGCCTATTTCGGCCAGAAGGACGCGCAGCAGCTGGCCCTGGTCCAGCGCATGGTGGCTGACCTGAATTTTCCCGTGGAGATCGTGCCGGTGCCCATTGTGCGCTCGGCCGACGGCTTGGCGCTGTCCAGCCGCAACCGCTTCCTCTCCGAAGACCAGCGCGAGGCGGCCCTGGTGCTCTCCCGCGCACTGCGGCTCATCGAGGAGCGCGCCAACGCCCATGAGCCGCTGGACATCGAATCGGCGCAGACCCTCGTCCGGTCCCAGCCGCTCGTGGAGCTGGACTATTTCGAGGTAGTGGATCCGCGCACCCTCGAGCCCCTCGCGGAGAACTGCCGGGACACCCCGTTCCGCGGCGAGGGGCTGGCGATTATCGCCGCCACGGTCGGCCCCGTCCGCCTCATCGACAACGTGCCCCTGAATTCCTAGCCCCAGCCCCACCACAAAGCAACGCGGGGCCAGATACGGCCCATGCCGCCGCCCGTCATGGGCCGTAACTGACCCCGCGTTGCTTTCGCGGTGACGGGAATGCCCCCGGGCCCTAGACTGTTGGAACCTGCAGCAGCGCCGACGCTCGCCGGACCCACACCAAACTCCCTGAGGGAATTCCCATGTCAACAGACGTCTCTTCCAACGCCTCTGGCGATCCCGCACCGGGCGGTGCCCCCGCCGTCGCCGGATCGGCCACCCCGGCCGCGCCGGCCGCATCCAGCGCGCCCACTGCGCCGGCAAAGATGCCCCGGGAGTCCGTGGCCATCATCGCCACGCTGCTGGTGGCCACCTTCGTCGTGATCCTCAACGAGACCATCATGAACGTGGCCCTGCAACGGCTGATGGTGGACCTGAACATCGATGCGCCCACCGTGCAATGGCTGTCCACCGGTTTCATGCTCACCATGGCCGTCGTGATCCCCACCACCGGATTCATCCTGCAGCGGCTGACCACCCGTGCCGTGTTCATGCTGGCCATGGGACTGTTCTCCGGCGGCACCCTGCTGGCCGCCCTCGCGCCGGGCTTCGAAGTCCTGCTGCTGGCCCGCATCGTCCAGGCCGGCGGCACCGCCATCATGCTGCCGCTCCTGATGACCACCATCCTCACGCTCGTGCCGCTGGAGCGCCGCGGCGCTGTCATGGGCAACGTCAGCATCGCCATTTCGGTTGCGCCGGCACTCGGCCCGACAGTTTCCGGCCTGATCCTCCAGCATTTTTCCTGGCGGTTCATGTTCGTCTTCGTGCTGCCGATCGCCCTAGCCGCGCTGGCCATCGGGGCCAGGTACCTGACCAACATCGGTGAGACCGAGAAAACCAGGCTCGATGCCCTCTCCGTGGTGCTCACGGTCCCCGCCTTCGGCGGCCTGGTGTACGGCTTGAGCCAGATCGGCGGCGGCCAGGCCGGCTCCCGCACCCCCGCCGTGGTGGCACTGGCCGTTGGCGTGCTGGCCCTGGCAGCGTTCGTTCTGCGCCAGCTGAAGCTGCAGAAGACCGGCGGCCCCCTGCTGGACCTGCGCGCCTTCACCTTCCGGATGTTCACCGTATCGGTGCTGCTGCTGGTCGTGGCCATGATCGCGCTCTTCGGCGCGGTGATCCTGCTGCCGTTGTACCTGCAGGAGATCCGCGGCCTGACGTCCCTCGAGACCGGCCTGGTGCTGCTGCCCGGCGGCCTCGCCATGGGCCTGCTGGGGCCCTTCATCGGCCGCGTATTCGACAGGGTCGGGCCCCTCCCACTGACAGTGACGGGCTCGATCATGATGGTGCTGTCCCTCTGGCAGTTCTCCATGCTGGACGCCACGTCGCCGCTGGGGTGGATCATCGCCCTGCACGTGGCACTGAGCCTGGGCCTGGCGCTGCTGTTCACCCCCGCCTTCACGACCGGGCTGAACCCGCTGCCGCCGCACCTGTACTCCCACGGCTCGGCCATCATGAGCACACTGCAGCAGGTGGCCGGTGCCGCCGGCACGGCGCTGCTGGTCTCGATCTACGCTTTCGTGGCCGTTGCCTCGGGCATGGTCGCCGGCATGCATGCTGCCTTCCTGACGGCGGCCGTCATAGCCATCGCCGCCGTCGTGCTGTCCACCATGATGCGCAAAACCGAAGGCGCGGCACACCCGGCCGCCCACTAGCTGCAATTAACAAACAACGCGGGGTCACTTAGCGCCGGTCTGGACCTCCGGAATGGGCGCTACGTGACCCCGCGTTGCTTGTAGGGCGTTGCGTGTTGCGGGTCAGCCTGCGTAAAACGCGCTGAGCTCGGCGATCAGCTTGTCCGGCGCCTTGTTGACACCGTCATGTCCCATGCCGGGCAGGATTGTGTAGCTGGAGCCGGAGAGGACATCGTGGATCTGGGCGCAGGCCACCCCGAAATAGGCCGGGCTCTTCTCGCCCACGATGATCAGCGTTTCCAGCGGCAGTTCCAGGAAGGGTTCGGCCGGCATGTCCGCGGCGATGATCGCCTTGATCTCGCGGACGCCGGTCTGCATGAGGTCGCGCAGCTGCTTGCCGATCGGGGTGCCAGCCGAAAGCTTGTTCGCCAGCGTCAGCATGGACAGCGGCATCCGGGACAGGGCGCTGCCGGTCTCCAGGCCCTTGAGCAGGACGGCGAGGGCGCGGTCGTCGTCGCCGGCTGCGGTCGCCCGCTCGTATTCGGGCGTCCAGTCCGCCGTGACGCTGTGGTTGACGGACACGGCGGGGTCGTACACGGCCAGCCGTTCCACCGGCAGGGTGCGGGCCGCGTGCAGGGCCACTGCCCCGCCGAAGCTGTGGCCGAAGACGTCCGTGCTGGCGGTGTGCTTCATGACGGCGTCGAGGTCGTGGATGTCCACGTCGAGGGTGTAATCCTCAGGCTGCGGGGAGGACGAGCCGCGGCCGCGACGGTTGAAGGTGTGCACCGGCCGCCCCAGTGACGCGCTGAGTTTCTGCGCGAAACGGGTGTAGTCGGCGGCCGTCACCATCGAGGCCGGCACGACGACGATGCCCGAACCCGCCGAGGCGAGCTCGGCGCCCGTGCTCAAAAGCTCGATCGTTCCGCCGTTGGGGGTTCTGATGTTCTCGCGGGTCATGCTCCGAGCCTAGCCGAGGCCACGCCCCAGTGCAGTAAGCCGCGGTGCACTATGGCGCCAGTCAAGTAGGGCGCAGTCCACTATGACCGCAGTCCAGTATGACCGCAGTTCAGTTGTGGTCCCGTCGCAGTGGCGCTGCATGATCGCGCCGGCGCTAGTTGCCCAGCCGGCCGCCGGAGACCTCGAGGTAGCAGGCGCCGCAGAGCGACTCGTACCAGACGTCCTGGCCATCGATCGCAACCTGGTTCCCGTCGAACACCACGTGGTCCCCGATCCGGCGCGTGTTGAAGATGGCCTTCCGTCCGCAGCGGCAGATGGTCTTGAGCTCTTCGAGGGTGTGCGCGATCTCCAGCAGGCGCAGGGAACCGGGGAACGCGCGGGTCCGGAAGTCGGTGCGGATGCCGTAGGCGAGGACGGGGACGTTGTCCAGGACCGCGATGCGGAAGAGGTCGTCCACCTGCTCCGGTTCCAGGAACTGGGCCTCGTCCACCAGCAGGCAGGCCACCGGCGGGGTGTCCACGTGCTGCAGCAGGGCGTCGGGATCGTCGCCGTGGGCCTGGGCGGTGAACAGGTCGCGGGCCGACGCGCCGGCGGGGATCAGGAAGTCCACCGAACGGGTCATGCCCAGGCGGGACACGACGTCGGAGTCGCCCTTGGTGTCCACGTCCGGCTTGGCCAGCAGGACCCGCTGGCCGCGTTCCTCATAGTTGAAGGCCGCCTGCAGAAGCCCCGTAGATTTGCCGGAGTTCATGGCGCCGTAGCGGAAGTAGAGCTTGGCCAAGGGGGTCCTTTCGAAAGGGTCGCCCCCGATTCTAGCGGTCGGTCGCGTCGCAGCCCTCAGCGGCCGGGCCCACTGCGCCGCCACCGGGCCGGCACGCCCGCGGCTGCAAGGCTGCCGGCCAGGCTGACGGGCGGCGGGGTCGCTGCCCCGGGCCCGCCGTGGAGGAACCGGGCCGTGCGGAGGGCCAGCCGGCTTCCCGGCCGGATGGGGCCTTCGTGGAGCTGCCCTGGGACCACGGCGAAGCTGACCGCGGGGACGGCGTCGGCAAGCTGGTGGCTCGTGTCGGCGAAGTAGCCGGGGCTCCAGCCGCCGCTGAGCATGAGGGTGGGGGTGGTGATGGCGGCAAAATCCTCGAGTTCGGCGTCGGCATCCAGTACCGCGCGCATCTCGGCGACGGCCGTGGGCAGCAGTTGCCGCATTTCGGCGCCGAGCCTGGTCCGGGCCGAGAGGATGCTGAGCATGCGCAGCGCGCCCAAGGGCAGCATGGACACCGGGCCGGCCGTCTCCAGGCCTTGCACCAAATGCGCCCAGGCGTGGTCGAGTTCGCCGGCAGCCACGGACCTTTCCAGTTCGGGCCGCCAGCGCTGGGTGAGGTTCCCGGAGAGGCTCACGGCGGCGTCGTAAGTCACCATCCTGCGGATCGGCAGGCGCCGGGCGGCCTCGAGGGCCACGAACCCGCCATAGCTGTGGGCCACGACGTCGCTGGCGCCGGTCTCGCGGAGCACGGTTGCCAGGTCGGCCACCTCGGTGGCGGCGGAATAGTCGGCTGGCTGGTGCGAGGAACCTGCGCGTCCGCGGCGGTTGTAGCAGTGCACCGGCTGGTCCAGCAGCCGGCAAAGTTTTCGGGCAAAGGACCGGTAGAGCGCATCGGTGATCAGGGTCCCGTGCACGACGACGACGCCGGATCCTTCGCCGCGGGACGCCACGGCGGCGTCGGACGCGGCTGTTCTGCCCGGTGCGTGCCCCGCCGGGCGGATGGTGTGCAGCTCAAGGTGTCCCTTGCCGTCGTCGGTCCTCACTGTCCATGTCTCCACAACTTCGAGTCTATTCCCGCACCCCGTCCGCCTGGCTGCCGCCCGGGCAGAACCGGGCCGGGACCTTCCCGGACGCAAATCGACGGTAAACTTGGGGATTGTGACTTCCCAAAACACCCCCACCCCGAACAACGCCGCCGAGCCGCATGATGCCAGCGAACAGACCCGCATCCGCATGGAGAAGCGCGCGAAGCTGATCGAACGCGGCGTCGAGGCATATCCGGTGGGTGTCGAACGCACGCACTCGCTCACGGAAATCCGGGAGAAATACGCCTACCTGCAGGCCGATGAAACAACTGGCGACGCCGTTGGCGTGACCGGCCGCATCGTCTTCATCCGCAACACGGGCAAACTCTGCTTCGCCACCCTCCAGGAGGGCGGCCTGGACGGGAAGGCCGTGCGGCTGCAGGTCATGCTGAGCCTGGCCAACATCGGTGAGGAGGCGCTCGCGGAGTGGAAGTCTCTCGTGGACCTCGGCGATCACGTCTTCATCAAGGGCGAGGTCATTTCCTCACGCCGCGGCGAACTCTCCGTCATGGCGGATTCCTGGACCATGGCCTCGAAGGCGCTGCGCCCGCTGCCCGTGCTGCACGCCGGGCTGAACGAAGAAACGCGTGTCCGCCAGCGCTACGTGGACCTCATTGTCCGAGACGAAGCCCGCGAGATGGTGTACACCCGCGCCGCGATCACCCGCTCCATCCGCGAAACCCTGCACCGCCAGGGCTACGTTGAGGTGGAAACCCCCATGCTGCAGCTGGTTCACGGCGGCGCCACGGCCCGTCCCTTCGAGACGCATATGAACGCCTTCGACCAGAAGATGACGCTGCGCATCGCTACCGAGCTCTACCTCAAGCGCACGGTGGTCGGCGGGATCGACCGCGTCTACGACATGGGCCGGGTCTTCCGCAACGAGGGCGTGGACTCCACGCACAGCCCCGAGTTCACCACCCTGGAGTCCTACGAGGCGTGGGCGGACCAGTTCGTCATGGCGGACCGGATCAAGGAGATCATCCTGGACGCCGCCGACGCCGCCGGTGTGGGCCGCGTGCTGCAGACCGAAGCCGGGGAGATCAACCTCGACGGCGAATGGACCTGGCTGGCGGTCTACCCGGGACTGTCCGACTTCGTGGGCCAGGAAGTAACCCCCGACACCCCGGTTGCCGAGCTGCTGGAGCTGGCTGCCAAGCACGAGGTCAAGGTCGACGCCGCCTGGGAAGCCGAGAAGCTCGTCGTCGAACTCTTCGGTGAACTGGTGGAGCCGACGTTGCTCAACCCCACGTTCGTCTACGACTATCCGCCGTCCGCGCAGCCGCTGGCCCGCCAGCACCGCGAAGACGGCCGCCTGATCGAGGCCTGGGACCTCATCATCGGCGGCATGGAGCGGGGCACGGCGTTCTCCGAACTGATCGACCCGGTCATCCAGCGCGAACGCCTCACCGAACAGTCCCGCCGTTCCGCCGCGGGTGACGTGGAGGCAATGCAGCTGGACGAAGACTTCCTCCGTGCGCTCGAGTATGGCGCGCCGCCCATGGGCGGGATCGGCCTCGGCATCGACCGGCTCGTGATGCTCTTCACCGGAGCCGGCATCCGCGAAACGATCCTCTTCCCCCTGTTGAAGCCCGAAGGACACTGAGCATGGACTATATCGCCGTATTGCTGCCCCCCATCGTGGTGGGCCTGCTTTTCTGGTTTGCCATGAAATCCATATTCAATGCCGACAAATCAGAGCGGCAGGCAGAAGCCCGCGCCCATGCCGAGGCCGAAACTAGGGCCAAAGGACCGGAATCCGGGACCCTGGGAAGCTAATTACCCGAAAGAAGTAATAGTTCCCTATTGCCGCCTTAGGTTTTCCTTTGGACAGAGTTTTGCGCTTTGACTCCCTGCTGTAACGCGGAGGATACTTATTCCAGATACATCCTGCTTTTCTAAACGCTCGATCTTTGGAAAGAGAGTCCTTTATGGCACAGAAAGTAAAAATCATCCTCGTTGATGATCTGGATGGGGGATCCGCGGACGAAACTGTCCGGTTTGGCCTTGACGGCGTCAGCTACGAAATTGACCTGTCGTCAAGCAATGCATCAGAACTGCGCTCCGCGGTGGACCGATTTGTGACGCACGCGCGCAAAACGTCAAGCGGACGCGCCACGCGCACGAAAATTTCCAGCGGACGGAATCAGGACTCTGCCCAGATCCGCCAGTGGGCACGGGACAACGGCTATGCGGTAAACAGCCGCGGACGCATCCAGGCTGAAATTCAGGAAGCCTACCAAAAGGCTAATTCCTAGCAGGGCCCGGCGTCAGGCCGCAGTGCCGGGCCCGGCATGTGGGCGCAGTATCAAGCCGCAATCACGTTTCATGCCGTCGTAATCGAGCGTCTGTCAAATGCCAATGCCCCCGTTATCTGACGGGGGCATTGCCATGCCGGCGTCGGTGCGCCCGTCCGGCAGATCGGCCCGCCCGTCCGGCGATGAACAGGCTCCGCCGCCCATGTTCCTCCCCTGCAGCATTTCCAGGCATATGTCCCGCACGAAGTGAACCATTTGCCGACGGTGGCCGCTATGGGGCCAGGCTTAGCGGCCATCTTCGTCAATTCGGGCACCTTTGCCATGCCGACGGCGCCCTTCCGGCGGTGCGCCCGTCCACCCGGCTGGCCCGCTTAGCGGCCGGTTGCGCCCGTCCGGTGGGGTTCCGGGCGGTTCTTGCCCCTTGTCCGGGACCCGGTCCTGGCGCGGTTGCGCAACCCTCCGGTTTCCCCTGTGGCGAACAAGCCCCAAATCTGGAACCCGGCCACGTAGCATCAAAGTACGTCGTAGCTAGGAGTGTGGCGAAATGTTTGAGCGATTTACGGACCGTGCCCGTCGCGTAGTTGTGCTTGCCCAAGAAGAGGCACGCATGCTGAACCACAATTACATTGGTACCGAACACATCCTCTTGGGTCTGATCCATGAGGGTGAAGGTGTTGCCGCCAAAGCCCTTGAATCCTTGAGCATTTCGCTCGACGGTGTCCGCGAGCAGGTCCAGGAGATCATCGGCCAGGGCCAGCAGGCGCCCTCCGGCCACATCCCCTTTACCCCCCGCGCCAAGAAGGTCCTGGAGCTCTCGCTGCGCGAGGCGCTGCAGCTGGGCCATAACTACATTGGTACCGAGCACATCCTCCTCGGCCTTATCCGGGAGGGCGAAGGCGTTGCCGCCCAGGTGCTCGTCAAGCTCGGCGCAGACCTGAACCGGGTCCGCTCGCAGGTCATCCAGCTGCTCTCGGGTTACCAGGGCAAGGAAGCCACGGGCGCCGGTGTCGGCCCCGGGCAGGCTGAGGGGACCCCGGCCGGGTCCGTTGTCCTGGACCAGTTCGGCCGCAACCTGACCCAGGCGGCGCGCGAGAACAAACTGGACCCCGTGATCGGCCGCGAGCAGGAAATGGAACGCGTCATGCAGGTCCTTTCCCGCCGCACCAAGAACAACCCCGTGCTGATCGGTGAGCCCGGCGTCGGCAAGACCGCCGTCGTCGAGGGCCTGGCCCAGGCGATCGTCCGCGGGGACGTCCCGGAGACCATCAAGGACAAGCAGCTGTACACGCTGGACCTCGGGTCCCTCGTGGCCGGCTCCCGCTACCGCGGCGACTTCGAAGAGCGCCTGAAGAAGGTCCTCAAGGAGATCCGCACCCGCGGCGACATCATCCTGTTCATCGATGAGATCCACACCCTGGTGGGCGCCGGTGCCGCCGAAGGCGCCATCGATGCGGCCTCGATCCTGAAGCCCATGCTGGCCCGCGGCGAACTCCAGACCATCGGTGCCACCACGCTGGACGAATACCGCAAGCACATCGAGAAGGATGCCGCGCTGGAGCGCCGCTTCCAGCCGATCCAGGTCAAGGAACCCTCCGTCGCGCACGCGATCGAGATCCTCAAGGGCCTCCGCGACCGGTATGAGGCACACCACCGCGTCACCATCACCGACGGCGCCCTCGCCTCGGCGGCGGCCCTTTCCGAGCGCTACATCTCGGACCGCTTCCTGCCGGACAAGGCAATCGACCTGATCGACGAGGCCGGTGCGCGGCTCCGCATCCGCCGCATGACTGCCCCGCCGGAGCTCAAGATCATGGACGAGAAGATCGCCGCCATGAAGCTGGAGAAGGAATCCGCGATCGACGCGCAGGACTTCGAAGGCGCCGCGTCGCTGCGCGACAAGGAGCAGAAGCTCATTGCCGAGCGCGCCGAAAAGGAACGCCAGTGGAAGACCGGCGGCATGGACGACATCTCCGAAGTTGATGAAGACCTCATCGCTGAAGTGCTGGCGAACTCCACCGGCATCCCGGTCTTCAAGCTGACCGAGGAAGAGTCCTCGCGCCTGCTGAAGATGGAAGACGAGCTCCACAAGCGCGTGGTCGGCCAGAACGAGGCCATCAAGGCCCTGTCCCAGGCGATCCGGCGCACCCGTGCAGGCCTCAAGGACCCCAAGCGTCCGGGCGGCTCGTTCATCTTCGCCGGCCCCACCGGCGTCGGCAAGACCGAACTGGCCAAGGCCCTCGCCGAGTTCCTGTTCGGCGAGGAAGACGCCCTGATCACCCTGGACATGTCCGAGTACTCGGAGAAGCACACGGTGTCGAGGCTCTTCGGTGCCCCTCCGGGCTACGTGGGCTACGAGGAAGGCGGCCAGCTGACCGAGAAGGTCCGCCGTCGTCCGTTCTCCGTGGTCCTGTTCGATGAAGTGGAGAAGGCGCACGCCGATCTCTTCAACTCGCTCCTGCAGATCCTGGAAGACGGCCGCCTGACCGACTCCCAGGGCCGCGTGGTGGACTTCAAGAACACCGTGATCATCATGACCACGAACCTCGGCACCCGGGACATCTCCAAGAGCGTTGCCACCGGCTTCCAGTCCGGCACGGACACGCAGACCGGCTACAACCGGATGCGGGCCCGGGTCACGGAAGAGCTCAAGCAGCACTTCCGCCCCGAGTTCCTGAACCGTGTTGACGATGTTGTGGTCTTCCCGCAGCTGACGCAGGACGAGATCATCGAGATCGTGGACATGTTCGTCGCCCGCCTGGAGAAGCGCCTCAAGGACAAGGACATGGGCATCGAGCTCACGTCCGCGGCCAAGGTGCTCCTGGCGACCCGCGGCTACGACCCCGCCATGGGTGCCCGGCCGCTGCGCCGCACCATCCAGCGCGAGATCGAGGACCAGCTCTCCGAGAAGATCCTCTTCGGCGAACTGCACTCCGGCGACATCGTCGTGGTGGACGTCGAAGGCGAAGGCGACGACGCGAAGTTCACCTTCGCCGGCAACGCCAAGCCGCGCATCCCGGAGATCGCTCCGAGCGTCTAAGCACCATCAACAACGGCCCCGCTGCCCCGAAAGGGACGGCGGGGCCTTTGCGTTGCCCGCCGTCGTGAACCATTTGCCAGAGATGGCCGCTATGGGACCTGGCTTAGCGGCCATCTTCGGCGGGCGGTGGGCGGTGTCCGTGCTGAAGCGCCAGGGCCCGTCCCGCATGATTCGGGAGCCCTATCTGAAAGCAATGTTTCACTCTTAGTGAACGTTTTGTGATCGATGCCACATACGGTGTTGAATCGGTGCATGGCTGCTAAGGACTCAGAGACCCTGAGCGAACAACCCGAGACCCCCTTCCACGATCTGGACCACTACCTCGCGATCCCCAGAGTGAGCGGTTTGACGCTGAGCCCGGACGGCGCCCGGCTGGTGACCACAGTGGCGACACTCGGCGCGAAGGGCGCCGAATACTGCACCGCGCTGTGGGAGGTGGATCCGGGCGGGGCCAAACAGGCCCGCCGGATCACGCGCAGCGCCAAAGGGGAAGCCGGTGCGGTGTTTGCCGCCAACGGCGACCTGTACTTCACCTCGGCCCGTCCCGATCCGGAGAGCCCCGAGGCCGACCCGGTGAACGCCCTCTGGATCCTGCCGTCCGACGGCGGCGAAGCCCGGGTGGCCTTGTCCCGGGCCGGCGGAATCGGCGGGGTCCACGCCGCCAAGGACGCCGACACCGTGGTGGTCGCGGCCTCGGTCCTGGCCGGCTCCACGGACGAGGACAATGACGAGGAACGCCGGAAAGCGCGCAAGGACAACAAGGTCGCGGCCATCCTGCACAGCGGCTACCCAGTCCGCTACTGGGACGCGGACCTGGGCCCGGCGCAGCCGCGGCTGTTCGCCGTCGAACCCGGAGGCCCGTTGGAGGCCGGAAAGCCGGCCACCGTCGACGCCGCGCCGCCGCTGAATCTGCGCAACCTGACGCCCGACGCCGGAACGCGGCTCAGGGACGCCGAATCGGTGCTCAGTCCGGACGGCACGACGATCTACAGCAGCTTCGCCAAGCCCCTCGCCAACGCCGATTCACGTTCCGTGCTGGTCGCCATCGACGTCGCCACCGGCACCCGCACGGTCCTGCTGGACACGGAAGGCCTGAGCTACTTCCCGGGCCCGGTCAGCCCGGACGGCCGGAGCCTGGTGGTGGTCAGCGAAAGCGACACCACGCCGCTGGCGGCGCCGCAGGTCAAGCTGCACCTCCTCCACGTCACTGGCCCGGCGGCAGGGGGCAGCGCCCTGACGCCGCTCGCCCATGACTGGGACCGCTGGGCCCGCCCCGCCGCATGGCTGCCGGACGGATCGGCCCTGCTGGTCACCGCCGACGAGGACGGCGCATCGCCGGTATTCCGGATCGGTGTGGCCGGAGACCCGGACGGGGCGGCCCAGGTACTACGCCTGACGGCCGACGCCGCGGCGTACACCGACGTCGTCGTCGCACCGGACGGACGCAGCGCCTACGCCCTGCGCAGCTCCTACGAATTCCCCGCCGAACCTGTGCGGATCGACCTCGCCTCCGGTGACGTCGTCCGCCTGCCCGCGCCCGCGGAACGCCCGCACTTCAAGGGCACGCTGGAGCGCGTGGAGACGACGGCGGCCGACGGCGCCCGTGTGCCCGCGTACCTGGCCCTGCCCGAGGGCGCGTCCGCCGCGGCCCCGGCCCCGCTGCTGCTCTGGATCCATGGCGGCCCGCTGGGATCCTGGAACGCCTGGACGTGGCGCTGGAACCCGTGGCTGCTGGTGGCGCGCGGCTACGCGGTGCTGCTCCCGGACCCTGCCCTTTCCACCGGCTACGGTCAGGACCACATCCAGCGGGGCTGGGGGGAATGGGGCAAGGCTCCGTTCACCGACCTGATGGCCATCACCGACGCCGTCGTGCAGCGCTCCGACATCGACCAGACGCGCACGGCCGCCATGGGCGGCTCGTTCGGCGGGTACATGGCCAACTGGGTGGCCGGGCAGACGGACCGCTTCAAGGCAATCGTCACGCACGCCAGCCTCTGGGCCCTGGACCAGTTCGGCCCCACCACCGACGCCGCGCAGTACTGGCTCAAGGAGATGACGGCAGAGATGGCGCTGGAGAACTCCCCGCACCTGCACGTGGAGAACATCCGCACTCCCATGCTGGTCATCCATGGCGACAAGGACTACCGCGTGCCGATCGGCGAGGGACTCCGGCTCTGGTACGAGCTGCTCGCCAAGTCGCAGCTGGCGGCGGACGGAAACGGTGAAACGGACCACCGTTTCCTGTATTTCCCGGACGAGAACCACTGGATCCTGCAGCCGCAGCACGCCAAGGTCTGGTACGGCGTCGTGGAGCACTTCCTGGCCAGGAACCTGCTGGACAAGGACGTTCCCGTCCCCGACGAACTAGGTCTCTGACGGCCCGGGGCCGTGCCGGCAGGGAGCCGGCCGCGCCCGGGGCACCCGTAAGATTGGGCTGTGACTGAGACCGTGACTGAGACCGCCACTGAGACGATCCGCATCCGCCCCGCCCGCACCGACGACGTTGGCGCCATCAAGACCCTCGTGGCGCCGCTGGCTGACCAGCGGATCCTCATGGCCAAGGAAACCGTGGCCTATTACGAAAGCCTGCAGGAGTTCCGGATCGCAGAATCCGAAGACGGCGAGGTGATCGGCTGCGGGGCGCTGCACGTCATGTGGGAGGACCTCGCCGAGGTCCGCACACTGGCGGCCTCGGACGCCTGGCGCGGCAAGGGCGTGGGCCACGCGCTGGTGGAGCGCCTGCTGGAGGATGCCCGCGCGCTGGGAGTCTCCCGGGTCTTCTGCCTGACGTTCGAAGTGGAGTTCTTCAAGAAGCACGGCTTTGACGTCATGGCTGACCAGACCGCCGTCGACCCCGTGGTGTATTCCGAGCTCCTGCGCTCGCACGACGAAGGCGTGGCCGAGTTCCTGGACCTGGCGCGGGTTAAACCGAACACGCTGGGCAACACCAGGATGATCAAGGAGCTGTAGCCCCCGCCGGGTTGCGGCTGCGCCCGGGCCAGCGAGGGCTGCGCCCCGGCCGGCGAGGGCGGCCCCGGTCGGCGAAGGCGGCGTCCCGGCCGGCGAAGACGGCGCCGGCGTCGGCGGCCGCCAGGAACTCGACGTCCACGCAGGGCTTCCCTTCAATAAATTTGATGGATAAACTGATGCCGGCCCAGGGGGTGGGCCGCCATACTTCCGGAGGCAAAAAATTGCACAAAGCCGTGATTTTTCCCGATCTCTCCGCAATCCACAGGTCAATCGCCAGCGCTCCGGCAGGGCCGCCGGACCAGCCGCTGGAAGCGCTGCCGCCCGAGCCCGCCAACCACTCCTCGCCCGGCGCCGGCGCCGGCGTGACGGGGCAGACCGCCGGGGCGGTATCTGCCGCGTCAGGACCGCCGGCCGCGTCCCGCGCCCGCAAGGGCCGGCTCACCGCGCCGCCGTTCTCATGGCTGGGCGTGGATGCCTGGCCGCATTCTCCGGCGTGGGCCGACCAACAAGCCTGAAGCGCGTGGGTTCGGAACGCACGGCCACAACCCCGCCGCCCCGGGATTCGCAGCCCGCCAGGGAGCCCGGGCCGGGGGAACGGGGAGCCTACCGCCGGCCGTGCCCCGGTAGTAGGGTCTAAGCAAGCAGCCAGGACACCATCCAGGGAGCACCGCCATGAAGAAACTCATCAATGATCCCAAAGCCGTGGTCGACGAGTCAGTGGAAGGGTTCGGGCTTGCTCACGCCGACCTCGTGACCGTCTTCCCGGACCCGAAGTACATCGTGCGCAAGGACGCTCCCGTCGCAGGGAAAGTCGGGCTCGTCTCCGGCGGCGGCAGCGGACACGAGCCGCTGCACGGCGGGTACGTGGGCCTGGGTATGCTCGACGCCGCCGTCCCGGGCGCCGTGTTCACCTCTCCCACTCCGGACCAGATCCTGCCGGCCACGCTGGCCGTAAGCGCCGGCGCCGGCGTCGTGCACATCGTGAAGAACTACACCGGTGACGTCCTGAACTTCGAAACCGCCGCCGAACTCGCGCAGGCCGAAGGCGTCGAGATCCGCACCGTGCTCGTCAACGACGACGTCGCCGTGGAGGATTCGCTGTACACGGCCGGGCGCCGGGGCGTTGGCGGCACCGTCCTGGTCGAGAAAATCGCCGGTGCGGCCGCGGAGCGCGGTGACAACCTGGACGCCGTCGCCGCGATCGGTGACCGCGTCAACCAGAACGTGCGCAGCATGGGCGTGGCGCTGTCCGCCTGTACCGTTCCGCATGCCGGGGTGCCCAGTTTTGAGCTCGAGGAAAACGAGATCGAGATCGGCATCGGCATCCACGGCGAACCGGGACGGCACCGCATCCCGATGGAAAACGCCGACGGCATCACCGACCGGCTCCTGGATCCGGTGGTCAGCGACCTCGGCCTTGCTTCCGGGGACCAGGTGCTCCTGTTCGTCAACGGCATGGGCGGCACCCCGCAAAGCGAGCTGTACATCGTCTACCGCAGGGCCGCGCAGAAACTGGCCGAGCAGGGCGTCACCGTGGCCCGCTCCCTGGTGGGCAACTTCATCACCTCCCTCGAAATGCAGGGCTGCTCCATCACTGTCCTGCGCCTCGATGACGAGATGACAACGCTCTGGGACGCTCCAGTGCACACTCCGGCCCTTCGCTGGGGCGTCTGACCGTGGGCTTGGACGTCGGCTGGGCGGTGCGGTGGCTGACGCTTTCGGCGCAGGCCATGGCGGAACACCGGGTGGAACTGATCGAGCTGGACCGGCCCATCGGGGACTCGGACCACGGCGAGAACATGGACCGCGGCTTCAGGGCCGTGATGGACAAACTTGCCGAGGCGCCGCCGGAAACCCCGGCCGCGGCGCTGAAACTGACGGCCATGACGCTGATGTCCAAGGTTGGCGGGGCGGCCGGCCCGCTTTACGGCACGGCGTTCCTGCGGGCCGCCACGGCCCTGGGTGAGAGCTCCGACGTCGACGCCGCCACCCTCGCCGCCGCGCTGCAGGCCGCCCGCGACGGGATCGTCGCCCGCGGCAAGGCCGAATCCGGCGACAAGACCATGGTGGACGCCTGGACTCCCGCGATCGAGGCGGCCGCCGCAGCGGCTGGCGACGGCGACGGGGACGTCAGAAAGGTGCTGCTTGCCGCGGCGGAAGCCGCCGAAGCCGGCGCCGTGTCCACGGATCCGATGCTCGCCCGCAAGGGCCGGGCCAGCTACCTGGGGGAGCGCAGCATCGGCCACCGCGACCCCGGAGCGGTCTCCAGCGCGCTGATTCTGCGCGCCGCGGCCGGAGCGGCCGAATGACAGTCCGGCTTGTGGTCGTCTCGCACAGCTCCAAGATCGCGGACGGCGCCGTCGAACTCGCCGCGCAGATGGCTCCCGACGTCCTGATCCTCCCCGCCGGCGGCACCGACGACGGCCGCATCGGCACGAGCCTGGACAAGGTCATGGCGGCCCTGGAGCAGGCTGCCGGTGACGGTGTGGTGGTGCTCGCCGACCTCGGCTCCGCGGTGATGACGGCCGAGTCCGCTGCGGAGTTTGCAGCCGATCCAGGCTCGGTGCTGATTGCTGACGCGCCCATCGTCGAAGGACTCGTCGCGGCCGCGGTGGCTGCCCAGGCAGGGGCCGAAGCGGCAGCGGTGAAGGACGCGGCCGAGGCCGTCTACCGGCCCCCCGCCCATCCCGCGGAGGCGGGGCATGTGCACCAGCAGCCGCCGGACGCCACCGGGGACTTTGTGCTCGTCAACCAGACCGGCATGCATGCCCGGCCGGCAGCGAAGATCGCCGGAGGCCTGTCCGCCATGGACGCCGAGGTGACCGTGAACGGCGCCGATGGCGCCTCCATGACCGAGCTCATGATGCTTGCCGCCGGCAAGGGAACCGTCCTGCACGTGGAGGCCAGCGGCCCGGACGCCGCCAAGGCTGTCGACTACCTTGAACGCCTGGTCGGCTCGGGGTTCGGAGAACCGTAAGCGCTAGGGTGCCTGGCGGAGGCCGGCCGCGTCGAGCACCACGCTGGCGGTGATGAAGGTTCCGCACTGCTCACCAAACGGGTGTGCCGCCCGGGGCGTGAACGCCGCGGTCCTGGCCGGCAGCGGGTTCCCGGCGGTGTCCGTGCCCGTGGCCGTCACCTCGATCCGGCTGGCGCTCAGCGTCTCCATCATCAGCATTCCGGTCAGGGTGCCGTCGGGCGAAGAAGTGGCCGAGCAGACGCCGTCGCCGCCGTAGGGGCCCGGCTCGCAGCCTTGGTCCACGGCCGTGCTCCCGGGAACCAGTTCGAGGTCCGCCTCCTTGCAGCGGCCGTCCTGGCACGCGGCCAGATGGATGGTCCGCACTGACGGGGCGTACTCCCGGTCCACCGTGAGCGACACAACGGGCGCCTGGGCGATCGCCGGGCAGGCGGCCTCCGGCCGGCACGCGACAGCCACGACTGCGGTGAGGACCAGCACGGCCGCGGCCGCCAGCTTGCGCATGCTCCAGCGTAGATCCTCAGCCCGGGAGCCGGAAGCCGCCCTGGTGCAGTTCGGCGAGGCCGTCGCCCAGCAGCCCTGCCATCGCCCGTTCCAGCTGCTCGGGGGCCGCGTTGAGCCGGTGCAGGGCCGCGAGCGGAATGCCGATGCCCTGCGGTTCGAAGCCCAGGTCCGCGGGAGCCTGGTGGAACAGGACCGGCGCCACGGGCTCCTCGGCCGCCCGCAGGACGGCCATCACGGCGCCGCGTACGTGCCGGTCCGTGCCGTGCCAGGCCTGTCCCTTGGGCGTGTACGTCGGCGCCGGCTCCCCGGCCGCCAGCCAGGCGCAGGACTCCCGGACAGGGCACTGGCCGCACTTGGGGGTCCGCGCAGTGCAGACCAGGGCGCCGAGTTCCATGACGGCGGCGTTCCAGCGCACCGAGGCGCCGGGGCGTTCCGGAAGCAGCGATGCCGCCAGCCGCATTTCGGCGGCGGTCAGGGCCTGCGCCGGCAGGGCAGAGCCGGTGACCAGCCGCGCGTGGACCCGGCGGATGTTCGTGTCCACCACCGTTTCGCGGCATCCGTAGGCGAACGCGGCGACGGCCGCGGCCGTGTAGCTGCCCACGCCCGGCAGGTCCAGGAGCTCGGTGTAGGTGCCGGGGACGGCCCCGCCGTGGCTGTCCCTGATGGCGACGGCGGCAGCATGAAGGCGCAGGGCGCGCCGGGGATATCCCAGCCGGCCCCAGGACCGGACGGCCTCCCCGGCGGGTTCGCCGGCCAGATCTGCCGGTTCCGGCCAGCGGCGCAGCCACTCCTCCCAGACCGGCAGGACCCGGACCACCGGCGTCTGCTGGAGCATCACTTCGCTGACCAGCACACCCCAGGGCGAGCAGTCCGCGGCCCGCCACGGCAGATCCCTGGCGTTGGACGCGAACCAGTCATCCAGGGCCGCATGGAGCGCTGGGAGATTGTCGGCACGGCCGGGCGCCCCGGCGGGCAGGGGGTCCCGCGGTGCCGCGGCGGATACGGGGGGCGTGGGGGTTAGAGTTTCGATCCATTCAGCGTAATAGATCGGGGTAACGGATCGGGACGGCGTCAGGTCCCGCGGCGTGGTCGGGCGCCATAGCCCGCGCGGTTCTCTAGGCTAGAAGAATGGTCAGGCAAGGCACTTCAGGTACGGGCGGTTCGCGGCCGAAAGGTTCGGCCCCGGGGCAATCCGGGCGCAAATCCGGACGGCCCCCGCTGCGCCGGGTCTACCGCCGCCGCCGGCTGTTTGCAGGGGTGGTCCTGCTGCTCGTCATCGCCGTAGCCTTCGGCGGCTTTGTGGCGGTCTCGAATGCCATGGGCGGAGGCCAGTCTGCCGGCGCCCAGCCGTCCGGGGCAGGAGCGTCGCCGGCGGCCAGCCCGGCTGGCTCCGCGTCGGGGAGCCCGACGGCGTCCGGGGAGGCTTCGGCCTCACCCACGGCCACATCGGGGGAGGGCTGCGAGCAGAATCTGATCACCGTTACGGCCGCCACCGACAAACAGGCTTACGCCGCCGGTGAGAAGCCGCTGCTGAGCCTCACGGTGACCAACAACAACAAGGTCCCGTGCGAGGTCAACATCGGGACGTCGCAGATGGAGTACATGATCACCAGCGGCTCGGACCGGATCTTCTCCTCCAAGGACTGCCAGGCGGAGAGCGCGGACCTGATGAAGACCATTGCTCCGGGCAAGAGCGAGACGGCGAACTTCCCGTGGCAGCGCAACCGCACGGTGCAGGGCTGCGAGCCCGTCGAGGCCACGCCCGGTGCCGGCGGCGCCTACTACGTCTTCACCGCGCGGCTGGCGAACAAGAACAGCCCCAAGGCCGTGTTCCAGCTCAGCTGACCCGCATAACTCCTGTTACCCCCCCGATTACCCCCCGGTGGGCTTGTGGAGGGGGTTAGAGGAAGCGGTCCAGCAGGCTGGCCTCGGCCATGCGGCTCAGGCCCTCCCTGACGGTCCTGGCACGCTGGTCACCGATCCCGTCGACGGTCATGAGGTCATCGATTGTTGCCGCCATCAGGAACTGCAGGCCGCCGAAGTGGTCGACGAGCCGGTCGGCGACGGCCTTCGGCACGGCCTTGAGCCCGGAGAGCAGGCGGTAGCCGCGCGGCTGCACGACGGCGTCGAGGTTGGCCTCGCCGCCGGCGAAGCCGACGATCCCGGCGATCTTGCCCAGGTCGATCAGCTCGGTTGGGCCCAGGCTGACGAGGGCCTTGACCGCTTTGTCGATGTCCTCCGCTGTTGCGGCCGGCCCGGAGTAGTCGCGGATGATGACGTCGCTGCCCGGGCCGCGGCCGACGGTGAGCTCGTCCAGCTGCAGCGAGAGCAGGCGGCCGTCCTCGCCCAGTTCCAGGACGTACTGGGAGATTTCCTCGGAGATCCTGCGCACCATTTCCTGGCGCTGCAGGGTGACCGCGACGTCACGGACCGTCACCATGGCCTCGATTTCCAGGGCCGAGAGCGAGCTGGTGACCTGGTCCAGGCGCGAGCGGTAGCGTTCCAGGGTTGCCAGGGCCTGGTTGGCGCGGGCCAGTACCTTTTCGGAGCCCTCCAGGACGTGGCGCAGCCCGTGCACGTACAGCGCGATGATCTGCATTGACTGGCTGACCGAAATGACCGGGACGCCCGTCTGGATGGCCACGCGTTCCGCGGTCCGGTGCCTGGTGCCCGATTCCTGCGTTTCGATGCTCGAATCCGGGACGAGCTGGACCGCCGCGCGCAGGATGTTGCTGGCATCCTTGTCGCAGACGATGGCGCCGTCCATCTTCGCCAGTTCCCGCAGCCGGGTGGGGGAGAAGTCGATGCCGATCTCGAAGCCGCCCGAACAGATGGACTCGATGGTCCTGTCGATGCCCAGCACGATCAGCGCGCCGGTCCGGCCGCGGAGGATGCGTTCCAGGCCGTCGCGGAGGGCTGTGCCCGGTGCCACCCTGGCCAGGGTCGCCTTGAGCGCATCTTCAGGGCTCCGAGCCATAGATTTCCCTTCAAAGGTGCAGGGACGAGCCTGCAAGTGCGCCGGATTCCAGGGTCTCCCGGCAGGATCAAAGTACTCAGTTCCCCGCTCTCCCCATGATAGGGGTAAAGCAAGGCCACTTCCGCACAGGCAAGCCTTAAAGTGGTCCATTGCGGCGTGCCGCCGCGGCCCTCCTGAAGGGCTGCCCGGGGCGCCGTCCGTGACGGCATTTTGGCGCCGCAAGGCCGCAGCTTCGCGCCCGGGCCTCGCGCGGCTTCATGCGCGGTCCGGCCGCAGCTTCGACCGTGGTCCGCGGCCTGCGATAAACTTGGATCCTTGGGTGTACCGCGGGCTCTCCGCGCCGTGACCCGTCCACTGTCGCAGCGAAAGTAGCATCGTGTCTCAAGAAGTCCTCAGCCCCGCCCGAGTCCAGGAGATTCACAAGCAGGCGGCCCGGCGCCGGACTTTCGCGGTCATTTCGCACCCCGACGCCGGCAAATCCACCCTGACGGAGGCCCTGGCGCTGCACGCAAAGGTGATCGGCACGGCCGGCGCCTCCAGCGGAAAGGCCAACCGCAAGGAGACGGTCTCGGACTGGATGCAGATGGAAAAGGACCGCGGCATCTCCATCAGCTCTGCCGCTTTGCAGTTCGCCTACCGGGACACCGTCATCAACCTTCTGGACACCCCGGGCCACGCCGACTTTTCCGAGGACACCTACCGCGTGCTCGCGGCCGTGGACTGTGCCGTCATGCTGGTCGACGCAGCGAAGGGCCTGGAAACCCAGACCATGAAGCTCTTCGAGGTCTGCAAGCAGCGCAACCTGCCCATCATCACTGTCATCAACAAGTGGGACCGGCCCGGCCTGGACGCCCTGGCGCTGATGGACGAGATCACCGAGCGCACCGGCCTGCAGCCGATGCCGCTGACCTGGGCTGTTGGCATCTCCGGCGACTTCCGCGGCGTCTGGGACCTGCGCAACGACCGCTTCGCGCAGTTCAAGCGCAACAACGCCGGCGCCAACATCGCCCTCACCGAATACTTCACCCCCGACGAGGCCGCCGCCAGCCAGGGCGACGATTGGTCCAACGCCGTGGACGAGGCCGGGCTGGTCATCGAATCCAACCTGGCGTTCGACGTCGCGGCCTTCCACGCCGGCAAGGCGACGCCGATCCTGTTCAGCTCGGCCGCGCTGAACTTCGGCGTCAAGGAAATCCTCGACGCCCTCGTCGACTTCGCCCCGCCCGCTGCCCCGCGGCCCGACGTCGACGGCGACCCCCGCCCCGTGGATGCCCCGTTCGCCGGGTTCGTCTTCAAGGTCCAGGCCGGCATGAACAAGGCCCACCGCGACCACGTTGCCTTCATCCGTGTCTGCTCCGGCATGTTCGAGCGCGGCATGGTGGTCACCCAGACCCGGACGGGGAAATCCTTCGCCACCAAGTACGCCCAGCAGGTTTTCGGCCGCGAACGCGAGGTGATCGACGAGGCCTTCCCGGGCGATGTGGTGGGGCTCGTGAACGCCTCCTCCCTCCGGGTGGGGGACAGCCTGTTCCTGGACCAGCCCGTGGAGTTCCCGGCGATCCCGCTGTTCGCCCCGGAACACTTCCAGGTGGCGCGCTCCAAGGACCCGAGCCGGTTCAAGCAGTTCCGCCGCGGCATCGAACAACTCGAGCACGAGGGTGTCATCCAGGTGCTCCGCTCCGACATCCGCGGTGACCAGGCGCCCGTTCTTGCCGCCGTCGGCCCCATGCAGTTCGAAGTGGTCGAGGACCGCATGGCGCACGACTTCAGCGCCCCGATGCGGCTGGAGCGGCTCCCGTATTCCATGGCCCGGATCTCGACCGCCGACGCCATGCCGGCGCTGGCCAACGTCCCCGGCGCCGAAGTCCTGTTGCGCTCCGACGGGGAATACCTGGCCCTGTTCAACGACGTCTGGGCCCTGCGCCGGATCGAAAAGAACCACCCTGACCTCACCCTGGTGCCGATCGGGACCCACAACCCCGCAAAATAGCCCAAGGCGGCGGACCGAAAGGGTCCCGGGAAGTCTTCCGGAATCCGGTTTCCGCGTTATGATAAGTAAGCTTGCTTATGGTGCGGGTGCCGGGATTTGTCCCGGCTTTGGACTGATCCGCCCGCTTCCAGCGGCGGCCCCATTAGAGGGACCACGTAGACCTTTGACAACCATGGACCCCGGTTTCCTGCTCAGCGGGCGCTACCGGATCGAAGAACTCATTGGCAGGGGCAGCCAATCGAGCGTGTACCGTGCCACGGACGAGGTCCTGGGGCGTGAAGTGGCAGTCAAACTCTTCCGCGACGGGACAGTGGACGAAGAGCGGACCCGCAGGCAGGCCGATGAGGTGCGGATCCTGGCGGGGATGGCCCACCACGCCCTCGTGACACTGTTCGACGCCGGCACGGACCTTAGTGACCCGACCCGCCGGCTCAGTTATCTGGTGATGGAACTCGTCCGCGGCCCCGACCTGCGCCGCCGCTCGGCCGAGGGCCCGCTGTCGGCGGCCCACATGGCGCTGATCGGACACGATCTCGCCGACGGTCTTGCGCACATCCACCACCACGGCATCATCCACCGGGACGTCAAGCCGGCCAACATCCTGCTCGTGGACTACAGCGTCGAGGACCGGCGCGCCCGCGCCAAACTCAGCGACTTCGGTGTGGCCATCACCATCCGCGAAGGCCACCACGGCGACCCCGATGACAGCTCCGGCACCCCGGCCTACCTCAGCCCCGAACAGGCGGCCGGCGAACCGGCTGGCCCCGCCAGCGACATCTATTCGCTGGGGCTGGTCCTGCTGGAAGGCCTGACCGGGAAAATGGCCTATCCCGGCGCGCCGGTGCAGTCCGCCCTTGCCCGGCTGCTCCACGACCCGGACGTCCCCGAAGACATCGCGCCCATGTGGGCGGCCCTGCTGACCTCCATGCTGGACAGGGATCCGGCCGCCCGCCCGCCGGCCCGGGAAGTGTCCCTGGCCCTGCGCCAGGAAGTCATCAACGGCACAGGACGCCGCCGCCGGGACCCGGCCGCGCTGTTGACCGACGAAGAAGGGCGCATGCGTGCGGTCGAGCGGTACCGGATCCTGGACACTCCCGCGGACGGCGTCTTTGACCGGATCGCGGCGTTGGCCGCACGCATGTTCTCGGTGCCCGTGGCGATTGTCAGTGTTGTGGACCATGACCGCATCTGGTTCAAGTCCCACCACGGCACGGATGTCACGGAAATCGGCCGGGACCCCGGATTGTGCGCCTCCGCCGTCCTGCAGGGCGATGCCTGGATTGTCCGGGACGCCGTCAACGATCCCCGGACGCTGGCCAACCCCCTCGTGGCAGGCGAGTTCGGCCTGCAGTTCTATGCCGGGGTGCCGCTGCGCACTCCGGACGGCTACAACCTGGGCACCTTCTGCATCCTGGACCGTGAACCCCGCGAGTTCAGCGATGAGGACACTGCCGCGCTGGAGGACCTGGCGGCGCTCGTGATGCACGACCTGGAGCTGCGGCTCCACAGCCGGCGGGCGCTCGCCGGGTAACCTGCGGTCCGCCGGCGGGCGCTCGCCGGGTAACCTGCGGTCCGCCCGACGGGCTTGGCCTACCGCCGGCCGGCGTGCAGGGCCAGTTCGAGTTCGAAGCGCGCCGTTGGGTCCTCGAGGGCGTCGCCAAAGAGCTCGCGCAGCTGCGCTGCCCGGTAGCCCACGGTCTGCGGGTGGATCCCGAGCTCGGCGGCCACGGGCGCCCGCTGGCCCCAGTGGCGCAACCAGGAGAGCAGGGTTTCGGCGAGCCGGTCGCGCTGTGCGGGCCGGAGCCCTTCCAGCGGCGCGAGCCGGCGGTTGGCGAGTTCGGTGATCGCCGAGGGTTCTGCACCGAGAATCACCTGCGCCAGGTGCTCGTCGGCCCAGATCGGGGGGTCATCCGGTCCCTCCCGCGGAGGCAGTGCTGCGGCGGCCAGCACGGCCAGCCGCAGCGAATCCGGAACCCTCTCCCAGCCCCCGGCCGGTCCCACGGAAGCGCCGCGCCCCTTCAGGGCACGGTCCAGGTCGTCCCGGGCGGAGCGCGACATCCGCGCCGGCACCAGGGCGACAACATCGGTCTCGCGCTCAATCACAAGGGTGCCCGGGCCCAGGCGCAGCCGCAGCCCGGCCGCGCGGTCCAGCGGCAGCGTCACCACCGCCATGCGCTGGGGCAGGGACCAGTCCGCCATCGCCGCCGTCTGGCGCAGCGCCGCCTCGTCGGCCTGGCCGAGCAGGAGCAGGTCCAGCAGTTCGGTGCGCCGCCGGTCCACTGCTCCGGCCCGTTCGGACTGCTCAAAGGCGTAGGCCTCGGCGCTGACCGCCGACAGCTCATCGATGTACGCGAGGATCGATTCGCCCAGATCCACCACGACGCCCTGGCCCAGATGATGTTCCACTGAGACTTTGGACATCTCCCGGAACGTCACGCGGGCGCCCATCCGGTAGGCGCTCAGGAGCGCGTCCATGCTCCGCCCCTGCCGGAACTCGCCGCTGCCCAGCCCGGCCACCAGGTCCCGGCTTTCCTCGGACAGCGCCGGCAGCCGGGTCCCGGGCAGTTGCAGGAAGCGGTCCAGTGCCGCGGCCACGCCCCTGCGCAGCCCCCTGCCAAAGCGCCCCTCGATCGGCCTGGCGTACGCCGGGACGAGCTGCGGGACGGCTTCGATGATGGCCTCCACAATGCCGGGCATCCGCGGCCGCAGCATGTCGCTGACCTCCCGCGGCAGGGCCAGCCAGGGAGGATCGTAGGCGGGGGTGGGGCCGGCAGGCTCCCGGGCAGGGGATGTGTTCATGAACAGTCCGATGAGTTGTTGCGGCGGGATAGTTTTCTTGAGTCGATCGTATGCCTTGGGTGAAGAAGTATGGCGCAATCTGACATAAGCTTGATGAATGATCCGGCTCCGTAAGCTGGCGCGCGCCGCATCTCTACTGACCACCCCACTAGCTCCAGAAGACATTCTGTCGCTGTTCAATCCTGTGTTTTCCGCCCGCCAATTGCGCGGCGTAGTCACCAGGGTGGTTCCAGAAACGGCCGATTCCGCCACCATTTTCTTCCGTCCCGGCCGCGGCTGGCAAGCACATCTTGCCGGCCAGTGGGCCCGTATTGGCGTCGAGCTCGACGGTGTCCGCCACTGGCGGTCCTACTCGCTCAGCGCCCCCGCCGGACAGGACCCGGCAATCACCGTGACCGACATGGGCGCCGTCTCCGGGGCCCTCGTGCGCGGCACCAAGCCCGGCGACGTCCTGTTCCTGGCGCCCCCGCAGGGCGATTTCGTCCTGCCCGAGCATCCGCGGCCGCTGCTCATGCTCACGGCCGGCAGCGGGATCACCCCGGTGATGTCGATGATCCGCACGCTCGTTCCGCACCGCCCGGATTCGGACGTCGTCCTGATCCACACAGCCCGCACCGCCGCGGACACCATCTTCCGTGAAGAACTCGCCGAGCTCGCCGACCAGTTCCCCAACCTGCGCGTCACGCACTGGTTCACCGGTGAGAGCGGACGGCTGGACTTCACCTCGGCCGCCGACCTGGACCGGCTCTGCCCGGACTGGCGCCAGCGCGCCGCCTACGCATGCGGTCCGGAAGGGTTCCTCAACGACGCCGAGGCGCTGTGGGAGGCCGAAGCGGAGGACGCCCAGCAGGCCGCGGCCAGCTCGGGCACCCTGACCATCGAACGCTTCAGCACCAGCCTCGCCGGCGGCGCCGGGCACGACGGCGGCCTGGTCACCTTCGAGGCCTCCGACCGTGAAGTCGAGGCCGATGGCGACACCCCGCTGCTCGATGTCGGCGAGGACGCCGGCATCCTCATGCCCAGCGGCTGCCGGATGGGTATCTGCCACAGCTGCCTCATCCCGCTGCGGGCCGGCCACGTCCGTGACCTGCGCACCAACGAAGTGCACGGCGAGCCCGGCCAACTAATCCAGACGTGCGTGTCGGCAGCCGCCGGCCCCGTTAACCTCGACCTCTGAGGAGTATCACCGCATGACGATTGTTTCCAACAAACCGGACCTTTCCGACGCCGACACCCCCGCCACCAGCGGTTCAGCCGACACAGCGAAGGTCGTCACGGTCGCGAAGACGCGGCCCGGCGCCCTCGCCGAGACCGGCAGCCCGCTGCTGCGTCCACCCGCGGCCGCCCACCTCTCCGACGAGCAGGTGGCGGAGCTGGGGCGCGAACTCGACGCCATCAAGGATGACATCCTCGCCAAGCGCGGGTCCGCCGATGCCGCCTACATCCGCCGCATGATCAAGATCCAGCGCGGCCTGGAGCTCTCCGGCCGTGCCCTGCTCCTTGTCAGCAAGAAGAAGCCCGCCTGGTTCGCCGGCACCGCGCTGCTGAGCTTCGCCAAGATCCTGGAAAACATGGAACTTGGGCACAACATCCTGCACGGGCAGTGGGACTGGATGCGGGACCCGGACATCCACTCCACCACCTGGGAATGGGACTTCGTCACCCCCGCGCGCTCCTGGCAGCACACCCACAACGATCTCCACCACCGCTGGACAAATGTGGTCGGCAAGGACAACGACATCGGATACAACCTGCTGCGGATGGATCCGGACCAGAAATGGACGCCCTTCAACCTGGGCAACCCGCTGTACAACGCGCTGCTGGCACCGGTCTTCGAGTGGGGCATCGCGATCTACGACCTCGAACTGGTGGACTACAAAGAGGGCCGGAAGTCCAAGGAAGCCCTGACCAAGGACCTGAAGGCCCTCGGCCGCAAGGCACTGACGCAGTTCACCAAGGACTACGCCGCCACTCCCGCCGTCGCCATGCTGACCGGTTCCGGCAAGCAGGCCCTCTACGGCACGCTGACCGCCAACGCCGTCCGCAACGTGTGGGCGCACGCAGTGATCTTCTGCGGCCACTTCCCCGAAGGCACCGACACCTTCACCGAGGAAATGGTAGAGGGCGAGACCCGGGGTGACTGGTATGTGCGGCAGATGATCGGCTCGGCCAACATCTCCGGCTCCAAGTTCATGCACCTCATGACCGGCAACCTCTCGCACCAGATTGAGCACCACCTGTTCCCGGACCTGCCCTCGAACCGCTACGCGGAGGTGCAGCCGAAGGTGCAGGAGATCTGCAAGCGCTACGGACTGCCGTACACCACGGGTCCGCTGCTGAAGCAGGTCGGCTCCACGTGGGCGAAGATCTTCAAGCTGGCCCTGCCGCCCAAGAAGGCCTAGCAAATCCAGGCCGGCTCAGCCGGAGCGAAATCATGAGAGGGGTGTCTGCCATCGGGGCAGGCGCCCCTCTTCGTTGTGCCGGGGCGGGGTCAGGATTTGCCCGCCATGCCGAGGACGTGGGCCAGCCGCGGATTGCCGGGAAGCACCGAAAAGCCGAAGCGCTCGATGCCCTGCACGCTCAGGCCTGCCGCGGCGATCATGGCTGCGGTGTCACGGTTCGGGTGGCATCCGCCTGCCATCCGGCCCCACAGCGGTGTGAGCAGGTCTTCGGCGGCCCCCAACAGGCGGTGCGCTGAGCGGACATGTTCGTAGAACAGCAGCAGGCCGCCGGGGCGCAGGACCCGGACCACCTCCGCCAGGGCGAGGGGCGGGTCCGCCACGCTGCAAAGCACCAAACTGGAGACGACGACGTCGGCCGAGTCATCCGCCGCCGGCAGCGCTTCCGCCACGCCGTCCCTCACCGTGACGGGCACAGGCGCCTTTCCGGCGGCGGCGAGGGCCAGCGCACGGAGCGTGGGGTCCGGTTCGAGGGCCAGCACGCCGGACACCGTGGAAGGGTAGAACGGGAAGGTGGCCCCGTAGCCCGCCCCGATTTCGATGACGAAGCCGTGCGCCGGCGCGACGAGCCGGCGGCGGTGCTCTGCTGCGCCGCGGGCGTCCATCCGCGGACCCACCCGGGCATACGATCTCCCGAATGATGACTCACGGCGGGTG
Organism: Arthrobacter sp. P1_B9; assembly: GCF_056406495.1. Classification (NCBI taxonomy): domain Bacteria; kingdom Bacillati; phylum Actinomycetota; class Actinomycetes; order Micrococcales; family Micrococcaceae; genus Arthrobacter; species Arthrobacter sp. P1_B9. The sequence continues at coordinate 188,046 of NZ_JBFUAA010000004.1, read as the reverse complement.
GTTTCCGGCATGGGGGCCTCCGCCAGCTCAGCTGACCGCGGCCGGGTTGAGCTTGAGCCTGCGCAGCAACTGGGCGTTCAGGGCAACCACAATGGTCGACGCCGACATCATCACGGCGCCCGCGGCGGGGGACAGGACAATTCCGGCGAAGGCGAGGACACCGGCAGCCAGCGGCACCGAGATGATGTTGTATCCGGTGGCCCACACGAGGTTTTGCCACATCTTCCGGTAGCTCGCCCTGGAAAGATCGAGCATTGACAGCACGGCCCGCGGATCGTTGCCGGCCAGGACCACACCGGCGGATTCCACGGCCACGTCCGTGCCGCCGCCAATCGCGATCCCCACCTCCGCCCGTGCCAGCGCGGGGGAGTCGTTGACGCCGTCGCCCACCATGGCCACCTTCAGCCCGCGGCCCTGGAGCTCCGCCACTTTCTTGTCCTTGTCGGCGGGGAGCACCTCGGCGAACACTTCGTCGATGCCGAGCTCGGCGGCGACGGCGTGCGCCACCTGCCGGGCGTCGCCGGTGACCATGGCCACCTTGATGCCGCGTGCCTGCAGGGCCCGGACGGCCTGGCGGGACTCGGGCCGCACGGCATCCTCGAGGCTGACAGCACCCAGGACCCTGCCGCCGTCCACGACATGGAGCACCGCTGCGCCGCGCTTCAGCCAGGCGCCGGTCGTGGCGGCCAACTCCGGCGGCTCCTGCAGACCCAGCTCCCGGAGCAGGGCCGGACCGCCCACCTGGACCGTGCGGCCGTCGACCGTGGCGCGGACTCCGCGGCCGGTCAGCGACGTGAACCCGTCCGCCGTCGGAAGCTTCAGTCCCCGTTCCCGGGCGGCGGCAACGATTGAGCGGGCCAGGGGATGTTCGCTGTCGGCCTCCACGGCGGCCGCGAGTGCCAGCACCGTATCCTGCGCGGCGTCTTGGCCGGTTGTTCCCGCGTCTGCGGCGCCGACTTCCTTGAGTTCCGGTTCGCCCCTGGTCAGGGTTCCGGTCTTGTCGAACAGCACCACATCGACTGTCCGCATGCGCTCCAGCGCCATCCGGTTCTTGATCAGGACGCCCGCCCGGGCGGCGCGCTCGGTGGAAATGGCGATGACGAGCGGGATGGCAAGGCCGAGGGCGTGGGGGCAGGCGATTACCAGGACCGTCACGGTGCGGGTGACCGCGTCTCCTATGCTGCCCATCAGGGTCCAGAAGATGAACGTCAGGACGCCGGTGCCGGCTGCGAAGTAGAAGAGGAAGGCCGCAGCCCGGTCGGCCAGGGCCTGGGCCCGGGAGGAGGACGCCTGCGCCTCGGCCACGAGGCGCCGGATCCCGGCGAGGGCCGTGTCCTCGCCGATGGCCGACACCCGGACCCGCACGGAGTTGTCAGTGGCGATGGTTCCGGCCACCACGGGATCCCCCGGGGCCCGCAGGACGGTTTTTGATTCGCCCGTGATCATGGATTCGTCGAATTCGGCCTGCCCGCCGCTGACGGTGCCGTCGGCCGGCATCCGGCCGCCGGGGCGGACCAGGATGGTGTCCCCGGCGCGGAGTTCGGCGAGGCTGACGGTCTCCGTGCCGGCGGCCGTGACGCGTTCCGCTTCGTCGGGCAGCAGCGCCGCCAGGGCATCCAGCGCACCCTGCGCCGAGCCGAGGGCGCGCATCTCGATCCAGTGGCCCAGCAGCATGATGGGGACCAGCAGCGCCAGCTCCCACCAGAAGTCGAGATCGAAACCGCCGATGCCGAGGCTGGTCACCCACGAGGCGATAAAGGCGACGCTGATGGCCATGGCAATCAGCAGCATCATCCCCGGTTTTCGCGTCTTCAGTTCATTGAGTCCGCCCTTGAGGAACGGACGGCCGCCGTAGAGGTAGATCGCCGTGCCGAACACCGGCGGGATCCACGCTGAGCCGGGGAAGGCGGGAGGAGCGTAGCCCAGGAGTTCCGCGAACATGGGGCTGAAGAAGACCACCGGCACGGCCAGGGCCAGTGACAGCCAGAACCTGTCCCTGAACATCGCGACGCTGTGCCCGGCATGCTGGCCGTGGCTGTGTACCGTGTGCTCATCCGCGGCGGAGCCCACGGCATGGTTGCCGTGCGGCGTCCCGCCCGGGCTGTGGTTCCTGAGGCCCTGGTCCGCGCCGGGGCTGCTGTGCCGGTGTTCCATGGTGTGTGCTCCTGACGGATGCTCAGTCATCTGCGGCTACGCCAAACATACCCCCGGGGGGTATCTTTGGCAAGAGGGCATTTCCAGCCTCAGCGGACCTCGATAACGCCCATCATCCCGAGGTCCCAGACCACCAGACCACCCGGCATTTGCGGCGTCAGCTGATCAGCAGTCCCAGGGCCTCGGCCAGGTGGCCGACCTCGCGGACCGAGAAGCCCGCCGGAACCGGTCCGTGCCCGTTGGGGCTGGCCGGTACCACGGCATGGGTGAAGCCGAGCCGGTGCGCCTCCTGGATGCGCTGGTTGATGCCGGGCACCGGGCGGACTTCGCCCGCCAGGCCCACCTCGCCGAAGGCTATGAGCCGCTGGGGGAGCGGCTTCCTGGCCTTGGCCGAAGCCACCGCCAGGGCCACTGCGAGGTCCGTGGCGGGTTCGCTGAGCTTGACCCCGCCGACCGTTGCCACGTATGAGTCGTCCTTGTTCAGCAGGCAGCCGGCGCGCTGCTGCAGGACGGCCAGCAGCATCGCGACGCGCGAGCTGTCGAGCCCGCTGGTGGCGCGGCGGGGCTGGGAGCTGGCGCTCTCGGCGAGCAGCGCCTGCACCTCGGCCAGCAGCGGCCGGCGGCCCTCCAGCGTGACCGTGATGCAGGTTCCCGAAACGGGCTCCTTGGTCCGGGAGACGAACAGCCCACTGGGATCGGCGAGGCCCTCGATGCCGTCCTCGTTCAGATCGAAGCAGCCGACGTCGTCGGTGGGTCCGTAGCGATTCTTGACCGCGCGCAGCAGCCGCAGCCGCGAGTGCCGTTCGCCTTCGAACTGGCAGACGACGTCCACGAGGTGTTCCAGCAGCCGGGGCCCGGCGATGGAGCCGTCCTTGGTCACGTGCCCGACCAGCAGCGTGGTCATGTTGCGGCGCTTGGCCGCGGCGATCAGGGACGCCGCCACCTCGCGCACCTGGGACACGCCGCCGGCGCTGCCCTCGACGTCGGCGCTGCTGAGGGTCTGCACGGAGTCCACCACCAGCAGGCGCGGCTCCAGCTTCTCCACCTGCCCCAGGGCCTGCCCCAGGTCAGTTTCGGCGGACAGGTACAGGGATTCGGCGACGGCGTCGATCCGGTCCGCGCGGAGCTTGACCTGGGCCGCGGATTCCTCACCGGTGATGTAGAGGACGTCCTGCGCCGTGCGGGCGAACTTGGCCGCAACGTCCAGCAGCAGCGTCGACTTGCCCACCCCGGGCTCGCCCGCCAGCAGGATCACGGCGCCTGGCACCAGCCCGCCGCCGAGCACACGGTCGAGTTCATCCACGCCGGTGGGCAGGAAAGCGGCGGTAGTGGCGTCGACGTCGGCGATCCGGCGGGCCGGTTCCAGGACCGTCGTGGCCGCCGTCGTCCGGGCGACGGCGGTGCCGGTCTCCTCCACGCTGCCCCACGCCTGGCACTCGCCGCAGCGGCCCACCCACTTGGCCGTCGTCCAGCCGCATTCGGCGCATTTATAGCCGGGCGCCTTCGGCCCCCGGGAAGTCTTCGTAGCCATTGGTCCACACTATCGGGGGCCAGCGACAACAAGCGCGCCGTGCGCCAGCTGCAGCAGCTACAGCGGGGGCAGGATGTCCCGGGCTTCCTTGGAATCCAGTCCCGCGGCCTCGAGCAGGTCCACCATGAGCGGGCGGAACAACATGACCACCGTTTCGCCCTCCAGCCGCTGGACGTCCAGTATCCGCGGATGCAGCCGGACGGCGATCTCGCGCAGCTCCGAGCGTGCTGTCCGCAGGTGGGCGCGGCGGGCGCCGTCGTGGACTTCCGCCAGGCCGAGCGAGAGTTCGTCGACGGCGGCGGCCGTCTCCTGCAGGACCTCGGCGATGTTCTGGGTGGCCTCGTCCGAGAGCGCCGCATGGTTGATGGCGCTGGTCAGGCGGCGCGCAAAGACCCGGCTGTTGCGCAGCGCAAGATCGATGTAGTCCAGCGACTGCTCCATCTGGTCCAGCTCGTCCCGGTGCCGCCGGTAGGCTGGGGCCAGGGTTGCCACTTCGCCGGAGGCACGCAGCGACTGGCGCATGGCGTCGACGAGCGGCTGGCAGTTCCGGCCCCGGATGAGGGCATGCCAGGCCTGGGTGGAATCGCTGTAGCTCAGCGCCGAGGCGCATTCCCGCAGCACCTCGGCGAGCTCGTGCAGGAGCTTCTTGACGTCGCTGCGGGGTTCACGCCGCGGATCCTTGGGAACGAGGACGGTCATCAGCAGCGCGAACACTCCGCCCACCACGGCGTCGATGCTGCGGGTGAACGGGCCCCCGATCGGTGCGGGCAGGAGCACCACGAGGACCGACTGCAGGCCCAGTTGCGTCGTGAAAATCGTCCCGCTGTCCAGGAACCTGGCCAGCAGGATGGAGAAAAGGAGCACGACGGCGGCCTGCCAGATTCCGGAGCCCAGCCAGTGCAGCAGCAGGTCTCCGACCACGATTCCGAGCGTGCAGCCCAAGCCCACCTCGATGACGCGGCGCAGTCTGGGGTCGCGGGAAAAACCGAGCGCAATAAGGGATGACGTGGCCGCAAACAACGGCCCGCTGTGACCCAGGACGTATTCTGCGAAAGCGTAAGCGCCCACGGCGCAAGTGGTCATCTGGATGGCCGGGCCCAGGGAGTTCCGGCTCCGGACAAAGCCGGTGCGGACCCGGCCGCGCAGGAATCGTGCGCTTGCGGAGAGTCCAGTCGCGGAGGCCATGCCCTCCAGTCTATTTGCTGCGCCGGGACGGCCGGCACGGCAGGACACGGCACGGGCCGCGGGCCGCGGGCACTGTGTGGCTGATACGACTGTGACGCACAGAACACAATGGCGGCCCGGCATATGTAAGCCAATAGTCCCGCGTCGTTCACCGGCCGTTCACTTTGGTCCGCAATTCTCTTCACCTGGGCCACTTACGGTCGGTAAAGGTACAAACCCGTACGCATCCCTGCGGGCCTTCTCCAGGCCCGGCACTCACAGCCCTGGAAGGGGTACAACTCAGTGAAGGCTCTCCGCTTCGGCCGCAACGCGGCTATCGCTGTAATCGCCGTCGGCGCACTTGCGCTGACCGCCTGCGGTTCGGACAACGCAACCAACACGGCCCAGACCGCGGCGCCGTCCGCCTCGGGTCCCGCGGTCACCGGCACCCTGACCGGCATCGGTTCTTCCGCCCAGGGCGCAGCCATGGATGTCTGGAAGACCAACTTCGCTACCGCGAACCAGGGCGCAACTGTGCAGTACTCCCCCGACGGTTCCGGCGCCGGACGCAAGGCGATCCTCGACGGCTCGGCCCAGTTCGCCGGCTCCGATGCCTACCTCAAGGATGACGAACTCGCCAGCTCCAAGGAAAAGTGTGGTCCCGACGGAGCCATTGACATTCCGGTCTACATTTCCCCGATCGCCGTCGCCTTCAACGTCCCTGGCATCACGGACCTGAAGCTCGACGCCGCCACCGTCGCAAAGATCTTCCGCGGCGAGGTCGCCAACTGGAATGACCCCGCCATCGCGGCCATGAACCCGGGCGTCCAGCTGCCGGACCTCAAGGTCACACCGGTGAACCGCTCCGATGACTCGGGCACCACCACCAACTTCACCGACTACCTGTCCGCCGTAGCCCCCTCCGTGTGGACCGACAAGGCAGCCGGCGTCTGGCCCGCCAGCCTGAAGGGCGAGAACGCCAAGGGCACCTCCGGCGTCGTCAAGACTGTCACCGACACCCCCGGCGCCGTGACCTACGCCGACGACTCCGCTGTCAGCGGCAAGCTCGGCACCGCGCAGATCAAGGTCGGCGACTCCTTCACGAAGATCTCCGCCGAGGCAGCTTCCAAGGCAGTCGACCAGGGCAAGCCGGTCGAGGGCCGCAACGCCAACGACCTCGCCATCAAGCTGGACCGCACCACCACGGTCGCGGGTGCCTACCCGATCGTCCTGGTGTCCTACCACATCGTCTGCACCAGCTACGACACGCAGGCCACCGCTGATCTGGTCAAGGCCTTCGTCAAGTACGCCGCCTCCGACGCGGGCCAGCAGGCCGCCGCCGACGCCGCCAAGTCGGCGCCGCTGTCCAAGACCCTTCAGGACAAGGCAATGGCTGCCGTCGACACCGTCAAGGCCAAGGCCTAGGGATACGCTGCGCCGCGAGGCGAAGTGGAAAAAGGCATAGTGGAAACACAGGCCTGATCGAGGTTCCCTGCATCATGGCGGCCGTCACCGGCGGCCGCCATGGAGCAGGGAACTGACGCGTTTGTTCCATACATCAAGATTTGCCGGGCACCGGCCGCGGAGGCCTCCGCACCCGGCGCCCGGATCCCATCCAAACCGAAGGACCGTGAAGTGACCACCACCTCCCTGACCAAGTCCCGGGGCGCAGGCCACGCCGGTGACAAAGTCTTTTCCGCAGCCACCTTGGCAGCAGGGTGTTTGATCCTCGTCGTGCTCTTCGGCGTGGCACTGTTTCTGGTGATCCAGGCGCTTCCCGCCCTCGTGGCTCCGGCGGACAAGATCCAGGGCGGCGAAGGATTCTTCACCTACATCTGGCCGCTCGTCATCGGCACCCTCATCGCCTCGGTGATCGCTCTCGTGATCGCGACGCCGATCGCGATCGGCGTCGCGCTGTTCATTTCGCACTTCGCGCCGCGCAAGCTCGCCTCCGGCCTGGGTTACGTGATTGACCTCCTCGCCGCCATCCCGTCCGTTGTCTACGGCGCCTGGGGCGTCGCGTTCCTGGCCAAGGAAATCTCGCCGTCGTACAACTGGCTGGCCGAGAACATGGGCTGGCTGCCGATCTTCCAGGGCCCCGCCTCCGCCACCGGCAAGACCATCCTGACGGCCGGCATCGTGCTCGCCGTCATGGTCCTGCCGATCATCACCTCCCTGACCCGCGAAATCTTCCTGCAGACCCCCAAGCTGCACGAAGAGGCCGCGCTGGCGCTCGGGGCCACCCGCTGGGAGATGATCCGGATGACCGTGCTGCCGTTCGGCCGGCCGGGAATCATCAGCGCCGTGATGCTGGGACTGGGCCGGGCCCTCGGCGAGACCATGGCCGTCGCGCTGGTGCTGTCCTCCGGAGCCCTGACCGCCAGCCTGATCCAGACCGGCAACCAGACCATCGCCGCCGAAATCGCCCTGAACTTCCCCGAGGCCAGCGGGCTCAAGGTCAGCACGCTGATCGCCGCGGGCCTGGTGCTGTTCGTCATTACCCTCGGAGTGAACATGATTGCCCGGGGAATCATCAGCCGGCACAAAGAATTCTCGGGAGCCAACTAAATGACCTCCACCCTGACTCCGGTACGCAAGCGCTCGGCGCTGACCAGGGGCCAACTGCCCAAGGCCGCGCCGTACATCGTCCTGGCCGTTGCCTTGATCCTCGGCGCCGCGATCCTCGCGCTGATCGGCTTCAATGCCTTCGGCTGGGGAATCGTCTCCGCCATCCTCTTCGCCGCCGGCCTGGTGGGCTGGAGCCTTATTGTGGAAGGCGCCCGCAAAGCCAAGGACAAGCTGGCCACCTGCCTGGTTGTGGGGGCCTTCCTGGTTGCCCTGCTGCCCCTGTTCTCGGTGATCTGGACCGTGCTGATCAATGGGCTCCCCGGGCTCCTGGATCCCGGTTTCCTCACCACCTCCATGAACGGTGTCACCGGCGCCTTTGACAACAAGACGGTCGAGGAAGGTGCCCCCCTGCTGGGCGGCATCTACCACGCGCTCATGGGCACCTTGCTGATCACGGTGCTCGCCACCCTCATCTCGGTCCCCGTGGGCCTGCTGACCGCGATCTACCTCGTGGAATACGGCGAGGACCGCGCACTGGCCCGGGCCATCACCTTCTTCGTGGACGTCATGACCGGCATCCCCTCGATTGTCGCCGGCCTGTTCGCCGCCGCCGCGTTCTTCGCGGTGGTCGGCCCGGGCACCAAGACCGGCGCCGTCGCCGCCGTCGCACTGTCGGTGCTGATGATCCCGGTGGTGGTCCGCTCCAGCGAGGAAATGCTCAAGATCGTGCCCAACGAACTCCGCGAGGCCGCCTACGCCCTCGGCGTCCGCAAGTGGCGGACCATCCTCAAGGTGGTTCTCCCGACGGCGATCTCCGGCATCGCGTCCGGCATCACCCTGGCGATCGCCCGCGTGATCGGCGAAACCGCGCCGATTCTGGTCACCGCCGGATTCGCGACCACCATCAACACCAACGTGTTCAGCGGCTGGATGGCCTCGCTGCCGACCTTCATCTACACCCAGATCCTGAACCCCACCTCGCCGTCCAACCCGGATCCGTCCTCCCAGCGGGCCTGGGGCGCGGCCCTCGTGCTCATCATCCTGGTGATGCTGCTCAATCTTGGCGCCCGCCTGATTGCCCGCATGTTCGCCCCCAAGACAGGCCGCTAGGCCACGGCCGCGTCCGCCGCCCCTACCTCCAGCAAGTGAAGGAATACCATGTCTAAGCGCATCGACGTCAAGGACCTGAACGTCTACTACAGCAAATTCCTGGCCGTCGAAGGCGTCAACATCAACATCGACGCCAAGTCCGTCACGGCCTTCATCGGCCCCTCGGGCTGCGGCAAGTCCACCTTCCTGCGCACCCTGAACCGCATGCACGAGGTCATTCCCGGTGCGAGGGTTGAGGGCGAAGTGCTGCTGGACGGGGACAACCTGTACGGCCCCGGCGTCGATCCGGTCACCGTCCGGTCCCAGATCGGCATGGTGTTCCAGCGCCCCAACCCGTTCCCCACCATGTCCATCCGGGACAACGTGCTGGCCGGCGTGAAGCTGAACAACACGAAGATCTCCAAGGGCGAGGCCGATGTCCTGGTGGAGCGGTCCCTGCAGGGGGCCAACCTCTGGAACGAGGTCAAGGACCGTCTGGCCAAGCCCGGCTCCGGGCTCTCCGGCGGCCAGCAGCAGCGCCTGTGCATTGCGCGCGCGATTGCCGTTGAACCCCAAGTGATCCTCATGGACGAGCCCTGCTCCGCCCTGGACCCGATCTCGACGCTGGCCATTGAGGACCTCATCAACGAGCTCAAGGACCAGTACACGGTGGTGATCGTGACGCACAACATGCAGCAGGCGGCCCGCGTGTCGGACAAGACGGCCTTCTTCAACATTGCCGGCACCGGCAAGCCGGGCAAGCTGATCGAGTTCGGCGACACCCCCACGATCTTCAGCAACCCGACCGAGAAGGCCACCGAGGACTACGTCTCCGGCCGCTTCGGATAACCAACCGAGTCCTACAGGCCGGCCACCGTCGAGAGCGCCAACTGCAGGACGAACGCGGCGGCGGCGGTGACAACCGGGGTCGCTACCCAGAACACCAGGATGCGGATCACCAGCCGCCGGTCGGTGCCCGGGAAACTCTGGTTGGCGCCGGCGCCAAGGGTTGCCGCCGTCACCGTGTGCGTGGTGGAGACGGGCCAGTGCAGCCCGATCGCGCCCACCAGCAGCATCACCGCGCTGTACATCTGCGCGACGAATCCGCGCAGGGGATCGACCCGGGTCAGCCGGTAGCCGATGGTGTAGGAAATCCGCCACCCGCCCGCCAGGGTTCCCGCCGACAGCAAGACGGCCGTCAGCAGGGCCACCCACGCCGGCACTGAACCGCCGTCGGAGAGACCGGCCGCCAGCAGCGCCAGGATCACCACGGCGCTGGTGCGTTGGCCGTCCTGCAGCCCGTGCCCGAAGGCGACGGCGCCCGCGGCAATGGCCTGGGCCCGCCGGGAGCGGGTGTTGACGACATTGGGCGGCGTGTACCGGGCCGCCCAGCCCGCGGGCCAGACCAGCAGGAACGACCCCGCATAGGCGATCACCGGTGAGATCAGCAGCGGGAGCACCACCTGGGACAGGAGCGAGGCGTCAACGCCCATGACGGGGTTTCCGCCGACGGCGACGCTCGCGACCCCCGCCCCGGCGAGGCCGCCGACCAGGGCATGGGTGGAGGACGAGGGAATGCCGCGCCACCACAAGTAGACGCCCCAGAGGATGGCGCTCAGCAGCGCGGCCAGCAGAATCGTCAGGCCGTTTGTGCCCGGCGGCAGCGACAGCCACGCCTGGCTGACGGCCAGCGCCAGGACGGCGCTCAGCCCGGCACCGATGAAGTTGAACAGGCTGGCCAGAATCACCGCCACAGTTGGGGTCAGCGCCCGCGTCCGCACGGCCAGCGCCACCGACGAGGACGCGTCCCTGAACCCGTTGAGGAATGCAAAGGCCCCGGCGCAGAGCAGCACCAGGGCAAGGAAGAAGAGCACCACGTCAGGATTCCTTGACGATGATGCTGCCCACCTGGGTGGCGATCCGGCGCATGTCCTTCGTGACTTCCACGAGCTGGTTCGCGACGTCGCGGTTGCGCGCGTACTGCATGGCCTTCATCTCGTGGAGCATGTCCGCGACCCAGACCCGGTGCGTGCGCTCGGCACGCTTGGCCAGGCGCAGGATCTCGATCCAGTAGTCCTCGAGGTCGTCCAGATTGTTCAGCCGCCGCATCGCATCGACCGTTAGTTCGGCCTGGCGGCTGATGATTTCCAGCTGGTCGGCGGCCCGCCTGGGCAGCCGTTCGAGCTTGTAGAGGGAGACGAGCTCGGCGGCGGCGTCGAGCTTCTCCATGGCCTCGTTGAGGAACCGGGACAGCGTGTACATGTCCTCGCGCGGCAGCGGGTTCACGAAGCTGGTGCGCATGTGGGTCAGGAGGGCAAAGTGCAGCTCCGCGGATTTGGCCTCGTGGTTGTGCATGTCCTCCACCAGCCGGGCATGCTCGCTGGCCGGGGCGCCGAGGATCTCCGAGAGTGTTCCGGTCCCCAGCACGATCTGGCGCGCCATTTGGGAGAGCAGGTTCAGTCCGGCGGACTCCTGGGGGAACAGGCGCAGCTTCACGTGGTGTCACCGGTCTTCCGGGAGGAGGTTCGCGGGTGGAGCCGGCCGGCCGTGTGACTTGACGGTGACCAGTGCATACGCATCACTTTACCGTCCCCGGCGGGTCCGGCCCGGCCCGACGCGGCGTGTGACGGCGCAGGTGAAAACCGGGCGAACATCAGGGTAAGAAGGCATGAAAATGGTGCCGAACCGGATACGCCTCTCGGCGGTAGGCCGCTCTAGGCGGCTAAATGTTGAAGCCCGGGGGTTTCGCGGTTCGGCACCGCTTTTAGTTTTCTACGTAGGTTCATGCAAGTCAACATTGACAGCCTGCCCGCGTCGTGCGTGTCCTGGGTGCTGCGGGCCCGTCATCCGGGCCCCTGCCGCCAGGCCCCTCAGTCCAGCTCGCCCAGCCGCCACGCGTTGGCGGCGTGCTCGAGGTCCTCGGCCGTCTTGACGAGCAGATGCGAGTTGCGGGTGAGTTTGCTGGCGTGGTTTTCGTTGCTGTGCTCGGCGTTATCCGCAAGCGTTGCCTGGCCCAGGGCCACCACGCGGCAGAACGCTGCGGAGCGTTCCAGGGCGACGTCGAATTCGCCGTCGAACGCCCCGGAGAGGATGGCGTCCGCCATGGATTTCATCTCATCGGCGCCGGGCGGTTCGGCCGCGCCGGCGACCACATGCGAAACCTGGGCCGTGTCCTTGCCCGCCTTGAAGTAGACGGAGATCCGCTCGGGATCCTGGATGGTGGCGGCCCGCAGGGCGTACAGACGCCACAGCGCGCCGGGGAGGGACCGGGCGGGGCTTTCGGCCCACATTTCGGCGATTGCTTCCAGGCCCTGCTCATCGGCGAGTTTGACGAGCCGTTTGGTGACTTTAGGATCGTCGCTGTCCCGGCCGCGGCGCACGAGAGCCTGCGCGGCCAGATGGGCCGCCTCCGAGACGCGGGCAGGATCGGCCCCTCCGGCGAAAGGCTCAAAGTCGATCGGTGCGAAGGGTTTCGGCTTGTGGTGCCGCGGGCCGGGGGCGCTTGATCCTGCTTGCTCGCTCATGCCCCCACGCTACTCCAGTGCCGCAAGGGAATCGAGGATCGGTGCGCGCTGCTGCCGCAGACGCCGGGGGCCGACGCCGCCGGTGCGGCCAACGTGAAAAAAGCCGGCCCGGGTCTGGGGTACAGTGTTAACGTCCAGAAATGGACTGGGCCGAAACGCGCTGCATCAGCGGATTTATCCGCTGGTTCGGGGCTGTCGGCTGGGGCCTTTAGCTCAGTTGGTAGAGCATCGGACTTTTAATCCGTGGGTCGTGGGTTCGATCCCCACAGGGCCCACTCTTTTAGCGAAGAGTGGAAAAACCCCGGTTTCCTGGCAACAGGAGGCCGGGGTTTTTTTGTGCCCGCCGCCGGGGTCCAGTCCGGGCGGTTCGGGGCCCTAGCCGCCAGGGCTCCGGGGCCCTGGGGCCGTGTGGCTGCAGCCACCCGGATTGCACGGCTGGCTAGTTACCAGTTCCGCTAGGCTTGGCGAATGGACTCCCACGGCGCCTCCGGATACTGGTATGGCCCCGATGACAGCCTGGATCCTCCGGCGGCGATCCTGCAGGCCCTCCGCGACTATCGGATCTCGGAGGTGGCGACCAGGCGGTCCACCCGCGATTCGATGGGCATGGGTGAGACGGACCTGCTGGCTTTGCGCTACCTGCTGCGGGCTAAGGCGACAGGCGAACGGGTTGGCCCGAAGGATCTCAGCCGCGTCCTGGGCATCACCACCGCTTCCACAACGTCCCTGATCGACCGGCTGGTAGCAAGCGGGCATGTCCGGCGGGAGCCGCACCCGACGGACCGGCGCTCCCTTGTGATCGTGCCGACGGTGGCGACGGACTCCGAAGTCCGCGCCACGCTTGGACACATGCACCGGCGCATGATGGAGGTGGCAGAGTCCATGAGCGCGGAGGACGCCCGCGTGGTCATTACTTTCCTCCGCCGGATGAGCGCGGCCATCGGCGCCGAGCGGCATAACTAGCTCGTTTAACTAGTTATATGTATGCTTACTACTTGTTTTTTAGATCTCAACGAGAGTAGGCGCCGTGGCTGAATCCGCAACCCTGACCGGGGACCCTGCGACAGTGCTCCCGCCCGGCGCCCCGCTGCACTGCGGCGCACCCATGCAGTGGACCTCGCCGGAGCCGGCGATGCCCTCCTACTCGTTCGGGCCCGCGGACCCGTCCCTCGATCTTCCGGCCCTGTGGCGCTGTCCCTGTGGCTTCCAGCTCGACGGCGGTATCCAGCCGGGGGACGGACTCCACTTCGCCGACGGTTTCCAGGCGGAGAGCGTGTTCCAGCCGGAGGGAGGGTTTCAGTTGGGCGGGATCCAGCTGGATGGGGGCGAACAGGGCGTCCATCAGGCTGCTGCGGGGCTTGCCGCGGCCTGCTGACCCGGCGGCCTGCTCTTCGCCGCAGCACCGCGTCAGCCGGGCGCCGGCTCCTCACCCCCGGTGCGCCAGCCGGGGCCGGGCCGGCACCAGCGCCGTGGGGGAGGCCACCTGCAGCCGGTCCGCAGGGATACCCGGCAACCCTGATGCCGCGTCCAGAGGAAACGTCACGATGTCGCCGGAGCGTTCGTGGGCGACGTGCAGCAAGCCGTCGCGGACCACGTGGTGCCGGGGCCAGTCGCCGCCGCTGGGGACGTCGGCCACCGGACGCAGCGCCGCGCCCCCGGCCTCCACCTCCAGCACGCAGACCCGGTTCGAACCGCGGACGCCCACATAGGCGTACCTGCCGTCGGCCGCCAACGCGATCTCTGCCGCCGAATCATCCGGCTGCGCCCCGGCGGCGCCGGCGGGCCCGACGAATCCGAGCCGGAAGTCCCCGGAGTCCGGCGACAACCCGGCCACAGCCACCTCGATTGAATACTCGGTCACCACAAAGACATGGCCGCCCTGATGCTGGACCAGGTGCCGGGGGCCGCTGCCCCGCGGCAGGACCACCTCGTGGTCCAGGGCCGGCCCCAGAGCCAGCCCCGGTCCGGATCCGACATTCCAGATCCGCAGCAGGTCGTGGCCGAGGTCGGTGGTCATCACCCTGCCGTCGGCCAGCATAAGTGCCGCATGAGCGCGGCTCGGCCGTTTTTCCCGTTCGCCGGGGCCGCCGCCGGGAGTCTCACCGTACGGGTCGCGCGATTCGACGCCGGCCGTCCGGTCAACAATGCCGCCGTCGGCGTCGAGCTCATAGAACAGCACCCGGCCGTCGCCCCAGCAGCAGACAACGAGGAAACGGCCGGAAGGCTCGACGGCGACATGGCAGGCCGCGTCACCGGCCGGCCACGCCGGGCCCGCGGGCTCCAGTCCAAACGCGCCGGCCCGGCGGTAGGCCCGGACGGTCCTGGCCTGCTCGGCCACGGCATAGACCACAGGGAGAGACGGGTGGACCGCCAGGAAGGACGGCGAGTCGGCCGCCGCCGCAACACCCAACCAGCGCAATGTGCCGTCGGCCGCCGCGGCAACCGCGCCGATCCCCGTGCCGCGGCCGCCGGAATCTGCCGTGTAGGAGCCGGTCCAGATGAGATCGTGGGCAGGGAGGGAGTCCATGCTGCCATCCTGCCAGCCGCCGCCGCCAAGGCATCCCAAGCAGGCGTCACAATCCGCCGCCGCAGTCCGCCGCAAAACCCGGACTAATCACAGCAGACCCAATCACAGCTGGCCGCGGGCGGCTTCGGTAGCATGGGGCAATCGAGCAACTGCAGCAAAAGGAGGTGGGTCCCGTTCACGCAAGTCCAGAAAGGATGCCCGCCCAGCAGTGCCGGCCTCGGCCAGCTCACGGTGAGGGCGTCTGACACCCGACCGAAAGGCGCACCCATGCCAGTAATCCGCCATCTTTCCCCGCACGAGATACTCACGGCCAGGCTCCGGGCAGCCGGCTGCGTGTTTGCCGAAGACGAGGCCCGTCTGCTGATCGACGCGGCCCCGACCCCGGAGGCGCTCGAACGGATGGCCGGCCGGAGGGTCGCCGGCCTTCCCCTTGAACACATTCTCGGTTGGGCGGAATTCTGCGGACTCCGCATCGCGGTCGACACCGGAGTCTTCGTGCCCCGCCGCCGGACGGAATTCCTCGTCCGGCAGGCCGCTGCGCTGCTGGACGCAAGCCGCATGGCGCGGGGCGACGCCCCGGCACCGGTCGTGGTCGATCTGTGCTGCGGGTCCGGCGCTGTCGGTGCGGCGCTCGCGGCCCTCGCCGGCCCCGCCGAACTCCACTGCGCCGATATCGACCCCGCGGCTGTGTCCTGTGCACGCACCAACGTCCTGCCCCTGGGCGGGGAGGTCCACGAGGGTGATCTCTATGCTCCCCTCCCGGCGGGCCTCCGGGGCCGGGTCCGGCTGCTGGCCGTCAACGCCCCCTACGTTCCCTCGGCAGACATCGAAACCATGCCGCAGGAAGCGCGCGTCCACGAGCCGCGGGCCTGCCTCGACGGCGGCGCCGACGGGCTTCAGGTGCAGCGGCGGGTCGCCGCCGGCGCACGGCAGTGGCTGGCGCCCGGCGGCCACGTACTGATAGAGACCAGCCGCCGGCAGTCCGCGCAGACGGCCGGAATCCTCCGCGGGCACGGACTGGCGGCCCGGGTGCTGCGCTCGGAGGAACTGGGGGCCACCGTGGTGGCCGGCGAGCTGCCGCCCTCCGGCGGGCGGTAGCCGGCAGGGGCGGCGACGGTGGCCCCTCAAAGAACCCCTAGGGCAGTTTGTCCCCGTCCACGTTGGTGGCGGGGCCCGCCGGGGTGGCACCGCCCTCGTCCGACCAGTCCTGGCCCGTCTGGTCGGTGAGCGCAGGGTCGGAATGGACGTCGCGGGCCGCGGGTGCCGGCGTTCCGGGCGTGGCTGCTCCCGGTTTTCCTGGCGTGGCCGCAGACGTGCTTCCGTGGCCGGCATCGCGGTGGACAGCGGAGCTTATGACGGTACCAGCGCGGCGCGCGGCTTCGCCGAGATGCTCGGAGACCTCGGGGGCTTTGTCTTTGACCGTTTCTGCTGCCGCGGCCACCTTGTCCTGGACCGGCTTGCTGTGCCAGAGCTCTGCCGACCTGGCCTTGAGCTTGTCATAGGCTGCGCGGCCTGACCGCGATCCCAGGACGTACCCTGCTGCCAGTCCGGTGGCGAAAAGAAATTTGCCCTTCATGCTGTGCTCCTGCTCCCTGACGTAGGTGAAAAGTAGACGTTGTTGAACAGTTCGTGGACAGTGGGTGGCAGTGCCGGACCATGCGGCCGGCGGGCCGCCTTGCTGTCAAAATAGTGCAAAAAACCGGCCCCGGGAATAACCCAGGGCCGGTTTCCGGTCAGCTTCCGTGTTAGCGGGCTGAGCGCTTGCTGATCATGCCGTAAACGAGCAGGACGATGATCGCACCGCCGATGGCCAGCAGCCAAGTCGACAGCGAGAAGAACTCGTTGATGCCCACGCCGAACAGTGCGCTGCCAATGAATCCGCCGAGCAGGGCGCCGACGACGCCCAGGATCAGAGTGATGATGATGCCACCGCCCTGACGTCCCGGGAGGATAGCCTTAGCGATGGCGCCGGCGATGAGGCCCAGAATCAGAAATGCGAGAAAACCCATTTTTCGTTCCTTCTTCTTTCATAGAGGAGGCACCCGGATCGCCGGGTGCGCTACATCCTTCTGCCCTAATACTAATCATGCTTAGTATCAAAGAGCCACCCGACACCCGTGGGTTCGCCGGGCGGGGTGCCAAAACAGCCGACTGCGCCCTACCATGCGTAGTCTTCCGGAGCCGTCCTGTGGCCCGGGAAGATCTCGTCGAGGCGCTTGAGTGCATCGGTGTCGAGCTTCAATTTGTGCGCCCTGACGGAGGCTTCGAGCTGCTCGAGGGTACGCGGGCCGATGATCGGGGCGGTGACTGCCGGCTGGTGGAGCAGCCACGCGAGTGCCACGTCCGCGGGTTCCTGACCCAGTTCGGCGGCGAATTCCTCGTATCGCCGGATCTGTTTCTGGTGCGACTTGAGCGCCTCGAGGGCCCGGCCCGCGATGCGCCGGACGCCGTCGTTCTCCTTCTTCAGCACTCCGCCGAGCAGGCCGCCGTGCAACGGCGACCATGGCAGGATCCCCAGGCCATACTGCTGGGCGGCCGGGATGACCTCCAGTTCCACGTCCCGGGTCAGCAGGTTGTAAATCGACTGCTCGCTGACCAGCCCGTTGTAGTTGCGGCGGCCGGCGGTTTCCTGGGCCCGGGCGATGTGCCAGCCGGCGAAGTTGCTGCTGCCGGAGTACAGGATCTTGCCTTGCTGGACGGCGACCTCGATAGCCTGCCAGATCTCATCCCAGGGCGTGTTCCGGTCCACGTGATGGAACTGGTACAGATCGATGTAGTCCGTCTGCAGTCGTTTCAGGCTGGCATCGAGCGCCCGGCGGATGTGCAGTGCCGAGAGTTTGGACTCGTTGGGCCGGTCGGTCATGGTGCCGAACAACTTGGTGGCAAGCACCGTGCGCTCGCGGCGCTCGCCCCCCTGGGCGAACCAGCGGCCAAGTATTTCCTCCGTCCAGCCGCGGTGGCTGGACCCGCCATACACATTGGCCGTGTCGACGAAGTTGATGCCGGCGGCCTGCGCGGTGTCCAGGATGGCGAAGGCCTGCGTCTCCTCGGTCTGCGGGCCAAAGTTCATGGTGCCCAGGCAAAGGCGCGAGACTGTCAGGCCCGAGCGGCCCAGATGCGTATAGCGCATGAAGTTTTCCTCTCCGCCCTGGCCTCCTCTGCCCTGACGGGTTGCGGGTTTCTCCGGAGCGGGACGGTGCGTGCCGGCCCGCTCCGGAGTCTGGCGTCAACGCTCCAGGCGGAACCCGAGCTTGATGGTGACCTGCCAGTCGGCGACCTGCCCGTTTTCAAGGTGGCCGCGGATCTCCTTGACTTCGAACCAGTCAAGGTTCCGGAGGGTCTTGGCGGCCTCGGCGATGCCGTTCCGGACGGCCGCATCGACGCCCTCGTTCGAGGTTCCGACAATTTCAGAAATGCTGTAAGTGTGATTAGGCAACTTCGCTCCTCGTGATCGCCATCGATGCCCGGCTGTGGGCCGTTCCTGCAGACTAGCCGACCGAACCCGGCCGGACTAGGGGTTTGTGCCCGGAGTCCGGGACCCCGGGAGGCGGTCCGGGCAGCGGGCGTTTGGCCTGCCGGGGCGGGGTGTCTGCGCGCGGCCTGATCCGGCTCACCATCCAGGGCAGCATGTAGTGCGCCATCCATGCCAGGTCACCGGCCCGGGTCTCCCGCCAGTTGCCCGGCGGCATCGGCTTCGGTTCCAGCGGCCGCAGACGGTGTGGCACGCTGAGCGTGTCCAGGACCATAGCCGCAATGGTGTGGTGTCCCAGCGGCGAGAAGTGCAGGCGGTCCGGATCCCACATCCGCGGATCGCTCAGTTGCCGCAGGGCCCACAAATCGGCGATGACGACATCACGCCGGGCGGCGATGACACGGATGTTCTCGTTGAATACCGCGACCTTCCCCCGGATGTGTCCGAACACAGCGGTCTCGCCCCAGTCCGGCCCGGTGAACAGGACCACCGTGGCCCCGGTGGCAGAGAGGGCTGCCACGGCGTCGTCCAGGGCCGCGGCCATCCGGTCCGGATCGCCGCGATGAAACACGAGATCGTTCCCGCCGGCGGAGAGCGAGACGAGGTCAGGCTTCAGGTTCAGGGCCGGTCCGAGTTGCTGGTCGAGTATTTCGCGCAGGACCAGGCCGCTGATGGCAAGGTTTGCATACCCGAACTCGCGGCGGCCCTCGCCGAGTTCCTCGGCGATGCGGTCCGCCCACCCCCGAATGCCCCCGGGGCTCAGCGGTTCCGGGTCGCCGACGCCTGCCGTGAACGAGTCGCCCAAGGCGACATACCGGCTCCAGGGCCGGGATCGCAGGTCACCGGCACGCCCGCGTGCGGAGCTCTGATCCCCTGGGTGCCACGGCCCCGCGGCGGGGAGGTTGACGCCGGTACCGCCGGCGTCCGGCTCTAGGAACCTGGCGGCGTTCACATCACCAGCAATACGCCGATATTCCATGCCTCGCTAGGTACTTATGCCCCTAGCGGGGCGGCATGCGGCCGCAGCGGCCACCCCTGGCCGTCCGCCACCCGGGAGGCGAAATACTCAGGGGGGTATAATGTGGAGCCTGACGCATCGAACCGGAGGAACCAATGGAACTCGATCCCACCGACATGAAGCCTGTCATTAACCGGCTTCGCCGCGCCCAGGGCCAGCTCGCGGCCGTCACCAGGATGATCGAGGAGGGCCGTGACTGCAAGAGCGTCGTGACCCAGCTGGCGGCCGTGTCGAGTGCCCTGGACAAGGCTGGGTTCTCCATCATTGCCACGGGCCTGCAGCAGTGCATGCAGCAGGAAGACCCCAGCCTGGACCGCGCCGAACTCGAGAAGCTCTTCCTCTCGCTCGCCTGAGCTCATCATCCGGGCAAAGTGCGGGTCCGCGTCAGGCGGGGCCCCCGGCCAGCACGAAGGTCTTCAGATCGTCAAGGGTCTGCTGCATGTGGGCGTCCATGGCGTCGCGGGCGCGGTGCGGGTCGCGGGAGGCCAGGGCGTCAGCGATGTTCTGATGGTGCCCGATGGCGTGCTCCTGGATCTCCGGCACCTTGGAAGTTTCCGTCCGCCGTTTTTCCAGCACGCGGTGCAAGGGTTCGAATAACACGGCGACGAAGACGTTTTCCGAGGCCTGCAGGATGAGGTCGTGGAAAGCGAGGTCTTCCTCCACGAATGCCGCGAGATCATTCCTCTCGTGGGCCAGCCGCATCCTGTCGACGTGCGCGCGGAGGGCCTGGATGTCCGTGTCCGACATTCGCCCGGCAGCCAGTTCGCAGGCGCCCGTCTCCAGCATCCGCCGGAGCTCGATGAGCTGGATGGCGGCCGAGGCGTCGTTTGTGCCCTCCGAGGCTGCCCGCAGCACGGCGTCCAGGGAGCCCCAGCGGTTCACCGGGTTCACGAACGTGCCCCGGCCGCGTTCCACGCTGAGGATCCGCTGGGCTTCAAGGGTTTTCATGGCCTCGCGCACGGTCATGCGGCTGACTTCGTGCCGGGAGCTGAGCTCCAGTTCGCCGGGGACGCTCGCGCCGGGCGGGAACTCGCCGCCAATAATCCGATCCAGCAGTTCGTCGGCCACAACGCCGACCAGCGATTTCCTAGCCAATTCTCCCCGTCCAGCGACTTGTTGCCTGATGGTGTGCTCCGTGATGGCCAAGTCTACTTGCGCGTCGTTGTGCCATATGCCACACTAGCATTCATATGCAAGATGTCTGACATCTTACATTTTGTTCCTGCTGCGGCTCGCGGAGAACCGCAGTTTTCCACTGACAGATCCACACACAATGGAGTGCATAGTGCCCCTCGAAGCAGACGTGCTGGCCGCTTTCCCCGCGGAAGTACAGATCCCCGCCCGGCTGGTGGCAGACAGCGTGGCCGCCTCCTCCGAGGCATCCCCCCGTGTCCTGGTCGTACTCGACGACGACCCCACCGGCACCCAGTCCGTGGCGTACCTGCCGGTCCTCACCCGCTGGGAAGTGGCGGACTTTGCCTGGGCGTTCGCCTACGAAGTCGACGGCCAGCGCCAGCGCGCGGTCTACGTGCTCACCAACACCCGCAGCCTTGACCCTGCCGAGGCGGCTGCCCGCAACGAGGAGATCGTCCGCAACGCACTCGCGGCCGCAGCGTCCGCTGAACCCGCGCTTCGGCTCAGCTTTGTCAGCCGCAGCGACTCCACCCTCCGCGGACACTACCCGCTCGAACCGGACGTCATCGCAGCCACCGTCACCGCCGTCAACGGCGAGAAGACGGACGGCGTCGTGATTGTTCCCGCGTTCCCCGACGCCGGCCGCGTCACGGTCGGCGGCGTGCACTTCACCCGCGGCACAGGCACGGACTCCGGGCAGCTCACCCCCGTGGCCGAGACCGAATTCGCCCGGGACGCCAGCTTCGGCTTCGCCAACTCGGAGATGGCCAAGTATGTCGAGGAGAAGTCGAACGGCCGGTTCCCCGCGGATTCGGTGATCGTGCTGGATCTGGACATCATCCGGGCGTCCGCCGATCCGATGATCTCCGCCAAGGCCATTGCCGATGCCATCGACGCCGCCACGGATTCGACTCCGATCGTGGCGGACATCGTCACCGAAAACGACCTGCGGGCGCTGGCCCTGGGCCTGGAAGAAGCGGAAAGCCGCGGCAAGAAGCTGCTCTACCGCGTGGGCCCGCCGTTTGTCCGGGCACGGATCGGCCAGGAAATCCGCACCGAACTCAGCGGCGAGGAAGCCTATGCGGGCAACATCCCCACGGAAGCCGGTGGCCTGATCGTGGTCGGTTCGCACGTCGGTGTCACCACCCGCCAGCTCAACGCCCTCACCGAGCAGCACAGCGCGGCCCGGATCGTGGAGATCGACGTCGAGAAGCTCCTCGGCGACAACGCGGGGGAGTACCTGGACGAAACCGTGGACACGGTCGTCGCTGCCCTCCGCGGCGGCGACGTGATCGTGCACACGAGCCGGCTCCTGATCAAGACCTCCGACGCCGCCGAAAGCCTGCGGATCGCCCGCACCGTCTCTGCCGCCGTCGTTGCCGTGGTGAACCGCACGCTAAAGACCTTCCCGCCCCGCTTCGTGATCGCCAAGGGCGGCATCACGTCCTCGGACGTGGCCGCACACGGCCTGGAAATCCGGCACGCGATAGTCCGCGGGCCCATGCTGCCGGGCATCGTCAGCCTGTGGGAACCGGTGGACGGTCCCGCCAAGGGCATCCCGTACATCGTCTTCGCCGGCAACGTGGGCGACGACCAGTCCCTCGCCGATGTCACGCGCAAGCTCAGCAACACCTTCTAATCCCCCCAGCACCACACGTCATTCGATGGAGAACACCATGACCAGCAACTACACCATCACCGTCCTTGGCCTTGGCGCCATGGGCCTGCCCATGGCCACGCGCCTGGCAAGCGAGCTCACCGTCCACGGCTTCGACATCGCCGAACCGCGCCTGAAGCTGGCTGAAGAGGCCGGCATCCGCACCTTCGCCTCCGCACGGGAAGCCTCGAAAGGCGCCGACGCGCTGCTGCTGGCAGTGCGCAACGGTGAACAGCTAAACGATGTCCTGTTCGGCGAGAACGGCGTGGCCTCCGTGCTCAAGCCGGGCGCCGTCGTGATCCTGGGCAGCACCGTGGGCACCGAGGCCATCCCGGCCGCCGTCGACCGCCTGGCCGAATACGGCGTCGAACTGGTTGATGCCCCGCTGTCCGGCGGCCCCAAGCGTGCCGGCGAGGGCGACCTCCTGATCGTGGTGGGCGCCTCGCCCGAGGCCCAGGAAAAGGCCCGCCCGGCCCTTGAGCTGCTCGCCTCCACCCTGACCGTGGTCGGCGACAAGCCCGGCGACGGCCAGGCCCTCAAGACCGTCAACCAGCTGCTCTGCGGCATCCACATCGCCGCCGCCGCCGAGGCGATGGCCCTGGCCGACGCCCTCGGCCTGGACCAGGCCAAGACCCTCGCCGCCCTTGAAGCCGGCGCGGCGGGTTCCTTCATGCTTTCCAACCGCGGACCGCGCATCCTGGAGGCCTACACCGAGGACGGCGCCGAAGTCCTCAGCCGGCTGGACATCTTCGTCAAGGACATGGGGATCGTCGGCAAGGCCACCCGCGCCGCCGGCCTCGCCGCCCCGGTGGCCGCCGCCGCCGAGCAGCTCTACCTCCTCGGCCAGGCCCAGGGCCTCGCCGCCGCCGATGACTCCGCCGTCATCAAGGTCGTCGCGCCCACCAGGCGCACCGCCTAACCAGCCACCCCCATCCCCGACGACGGCGTTCCCCCCCCTCCGCCGTCGCCGGGTCCCCACCCCACTGTTCCCGGCGACTGACTCGCTGGGCGACCTTCCTGTCAAAGGAGACACCTCTTCATGACCCCCCTGCTCAATTCCCTGATGGTGCGCGCAGCCGACGCGCCCGTCATCAAGCCGGCCGTGGAGCTGGGAACTCCGCTGCTGCTGACAATCGCGGCGGCCGGCGTCGCCCTGCTGCTGGTGATGATCATCCGCTTCAAGATCCAGGCCTTCGTGGCCCTGCTGACCGTCAGTATCCTGGTGGCCGTGGCCGCGCAGATCCCGCTCAAGGACGTGTTCACCGTGGTGGCCGCCGGGGTGGGAGGCACCATGGGCAAGGTCGCCCTCCTGATTGCGCTCGGCGCGATCCTGGGGCGGATGATCGAGGTATCCGGCGGCGTCCAGTCCCTCGCCGACCACTTCACCGCCAAGCTCGGGGCCACCCGGGTGGCCGTCGCCCTCACCGCAGTCGGCTTCCTGGTGGCGATTCCGGTGTTCTTCGAGGTCGGCATCATTGTCCTGGTGCCGGTCGTCTACGCCTTCGCTAAAATTGCCAACGTCCACCCGGTGAAGTTCGGCCTGCCCATGGCCGGCATCATGCTAGCCATCCACGTGGCCGTGCCCCCGCACCCGGGGATTGTTGCCGGTGCCGGCGTGCTCGGCGCCGACATCGGACTGATCGCCCTGATCTCGCTGACGATCTGCGTGCCGCTGGGCTTCCTGTCCTACTGGGTCGCGTCCATCATGAACCGCAAGACCTTCGAACTGCTGCCGGCCGTCAAAACCCAGGTGGACGAGTTCGGCTCCGCCACCATGGTCCGCGTTGGCCACGAGGGCCCGGGCAGCAAAGCCATCGCCCCGCCCCGTCCGGGACTGATCATCTTCCTCATCGCCACCCCGATCGTGCTGATCCTCCTCGGCACCGTCGGCACCCTGGTGATCGACAAGAACGACTTCTGGTACGGCGTCGCGGCGTTCGTGGGCAACCCCGTCTTCGCCCTGCTGGTGGCCGTTGCGCTCTGCTTCTTCCTTCTGGCCGTCCGCCGGCAGTGGTCGCTGACGGAAACCGGCGAAATCTTCGAAGGCGCGTTGCCTCCGATCGCGTCCATCCTGATGGTTGTTGCGGCAGGCGGCGTGTTCGGCAGCGTCCTGCAGGTGAGCGGAATCGGCAAGGCTCTCTCCGAATCCCTCGACACGCTCGGCGTTCCGCTGCTGCTGCTTGGCTTCATCATCTCCCTCGCCCTCCGCGCAGCCCAGGGCTCGGCCACCGTCGCGATCGTCACCACGGCCGGCCTGCTCTCCTCCGCCGTCGCCGGCGGCGGCTACACGCCGGCGCAGACCGCCGTGATCGTGATCGCCATCGGATTCGGCGCCCTCGGCCTCTCCCACGTGACCGACGCCGGTTTCTGGGTGGTTGTGCGCTACTACGGACTGACCGTCGCCGACGGCCTCAGGACCTGGACCGTGCTCACCACCGTGCTGGGACTGGCAGGCTTCGCCCTGACATTCGTCGCCTGGATGCTGGTGGGGGGACTGAGCGCCTGATGCGTACCCAACTGGACACCCTGGTGACCGGCGCCCTGCAGCAAGGCTCTGCCGTTCCGGCGTTCACCTGTTACGACTTCACCACCGCGCTCGCCGTTGTGGGGGCGGCCGAGGAATCCGGCCGGGGCGCCATCCTGCTGGTCGCACCGAAGACCGCGGCAACGCCCAACGGGCTGCGGCTGGTCGCCGCCCTGCGCGGACTCGCCGACGCAGCCTCCGTGCCGATTGCGGTGCAGCTGGATCATGCCACCGACCCGCAGGTGATCGCCGACGCCGTCAGTGCCGGGGCCGACTCGGTGCTGGTCGACGGGTCCTCGCTGCCGTACGAGGACAACATCGCCCTGGTCCGGAACGTCCGCGCGGCCTTGGCAGCGCAGGGCCGGGCCGACGTCGTCATTGAAGCAGAACTCGGCGGACTCGCCGGCGACGAGGACCGGGCCTTCGGGACCGACGCCGCGGATAACGCAGGCAGCACAGTGGCGGACGCCCCCGCCGGGCTCACCGACTCCGCCCAGGTGGAGGACTTCGTGGCCCGCACCGGGGCGCAGCTGCTCGCCGTGGCTGTGGGCAATGTCCATGGCAAGTACAAGGGGGAGCCCCGGCTGCGCTGGGACGTGCTGCAGGACATCGCCGTGCGGACCCGGATCCCGCTGGTCCTGCACGGCGCCTCCGGCATTCCGGCCGAGGAACTGGTCAAGGCCGCCGCGATGAACGTGGGCAAGGTCAACTTCAACACGGAGCTGCGCACCGGCGTCCTGGCGGTCCTTGAGGAACAGACCACAGCGCACCGGGCCGACGGCGAGAACCTCCAGGCACTGCTGGGCCTGTGGAATGCCTCGGCCAGGACCTTCGCGGCCACCGCCCTGGCCACACTCTCGCGCTGACACTGTGACTGCCAGAGCAGTATGGCCCGCAGCCGGCGCGCATCCGGGCCATACTGCTCTGGCAGCCAGGGCGCCGCGGCCCGACAATGATGGCAACACAGCCTGTCTTCCCGAGGGGTGCCATGCTTGCGCAGCAGCGGCCAACCGGCGACCCGGCGCCGATGCCGGACCGAGACCCGGTGATCGACCTTGTCCGGTTCTTTTGCCTGGCATTGGTGGTGGTCGCGCACACCATGATGGTGAGTCCCGTACTGCACCCGGACGGCACCGTGACGTCCGAGAACACCTTGGGCGATCAGCACTGGTTTGAACCAGTGGTGTGGGTCTTCCAGATCATGCCGCTGTTCTTTGTGGCCGGAGGCATCACCGGGCTGCAGTCCTGGCGCCGGCTCCGCGCCAGGGGCGGCAACGCCTTCGATTTCATGCAGGCCCGGCTGCTGCGCCTGATCCGGCCGGCCGCCGTCCTGCTGGCGGTCATGTTCGTTGGCCTGTCGGCGGCCCGCCTCGCAGGGGTTGACCCTCAGGTCATCGAGCTGCTCACCAGCGGAGCCGGCATGCCGCTGTGGTTCCTGGCCGCGTACCTCGCCGCGCAACTCAACCTTCCCTGGCTGGCGGCCCTCCACACCCGCGCGCCATGGCTGACCTTCGCCGGCCTCACCGCCCTGGTGGTGACGGTCGATTGCCTGCGGGGAGTGCTGCCGCTGCTGGCATACCTGAACATGCTGTTCCTGTGGTGCGCCGTGCAGCAGCTCGGATTCATCGTGGCGGATGGCCCGCGGCTGCTGCCGGGCCGGCCGGCGCACCTGGGCATCATGGTTGCCAGCAACATGCTGCTGGGGTTGATAGTCCTGCTGGGGCTGTATTCCGGGAACATGCTGGTGAACCTCAATCCGCCCAATGTGACGCTGCTGCTCCTGGGCATCTCGCAGGCCGCCGCCCTCCAGCTCTTCCGGCCGGTGCTGTCCCGGATCGCGTCCGTGGCCGGGGTGCGCCGGATGATGGGCGTGGCCGGCCGGCGGTCCATGACTGTTTATCTGTGGCATCTGCCCCTGCTGGCGGCGATGTCCGGGTTGCTGCTGCTGACGGATTTCCCGCAGCCCGCCGGAGGGAGTGCGGCCTGGTGGTGGGGGCGGCCCCTGGTGCTGTTGGGGGTCATCGCCCTGCTGCTGCCGGTGGTGGCATTGTTTGGCAGGCTGGAGGAGCGGCCGACGGCGTCCGGCCCGTCGCCGAGCCGGCCGGCGGCCGCCGTGCTGCTGGCCGCAGTCGCCGTTTTTGTCCCGGCAGTCAACGCCGCGCTCACCGGGCTCACGCCCGGGCTCCTCGGCGGGGGTGCCGCCTGCTTCGCGCTCGCCGTCGTGCTCCTGGGCCGGATTCCGGTTCGGCTCACGACGCCACCTGACGGGCAGGGCGGATCGGAACCGCCATTGCCACGCCCGCCATTAAGTGCCAATGTCGAACCATGACGGAGAACTCGGCAACCACGGAAGACACCTTCACCCCGGACGTCTCCACCACCCGGAACGACGAGCTGCACCGTTACGAACTCCGTGTCGGCGACAAGCTCGCCGTCCAGGTGCGCTTCATCGACAGGCCGGGCCATATCGACTTTATCCACACGGATACCGCAGAGCAGTTCCAGGGCCAAGGGCTCGCCAAAGTGCTGGCGCACTTCGCCCTCGATGACGTGGTTGCCTCCGGCAAGCGGATCATCCCGAATTGCCCGTTCATGTACCGCTACCTGCGCAAACATGAGTCGTACCACCAGTATGTGGATTGGCCGGAACGGGTCCCAGAGGGAGCCTGAGCGCCTGGCACGGGAGCCGGAACGGAGTCATCGGCCTGCCCGCTTGTGGGCAGCGGACCAACCTCGTAAAGTTTGACCAGAGTTATGCAGTTGGCTCTTGGACAGGTGACTTTGGAGTACCCCATGAACCATAAACTGCGTGTGCTTGTCCGGGTGGATGTCGATCCCGCACAGGTCACCCTCGAAATTACCGGCTGCGTTACCCAGTCTGACTCAGCAACCCTCCTGCACATTGTGCGCCGCGCCTGCCGCCTCGAACCGGGCGCCGCCGTGGTCATCGATCTCCACGGCGCCTCCCACCTGGACCCTGAGGTGCTGCTGGATCTCCGGCGTCTCGCTGATGCCGGACACCTGCCCTCTCCCGATGCCGGGGGCTCCGCAGAGTCCGGACCGCTTCGTTTCACCCTCGACGAGCCGGCGGTGCTGCCAATCTGCCTCGTGCACGTCGGCGCCGACGCCGAAGTCCTCGCCGGACTCGACACCGACGACCGCCCGGCCCCCGTTGCCGTCGCCGGGAACGGAGACAGCGAAGCTGCCGGACTGCTCGACGTCGGGCCCGGCTCCGGATCCGGCTCCGGGCTGGGGGAGGCCAACAGCCCGCTGGCCGCGGAAACCGGCGGCGCCAGCGACCTTGGCTCCATCGACGGGCTGGCGCTTTCGGAGTACTTCGAGGGAACGCTGGATCCTGTGGCCACGGTCCGGGCACTGTCCGACACGGCGTTGTGCCGGCTCGCGGACGCTCTCTACCGCCACCTCGACACCAGCAGCCCCTCTTTCGGGGCGCACACCTGGTACGAGCTTGCGGCCGAAGAGCTTCAAAACCGCCACCTGCTCGATGACGGTGACCCGGCAGGGGACGAACTGGCGCAGGACACGGCCCTGGCCTGAGCCGGGACGAGACTAGGCTGTCGCTATGAACCCTCAAACAGCCTCTACATCCGGCAGCACAGCCATGGTCACGGGCGCGACGGCAGGCCTTGGCGCCGAGTTCGCCCGCCAGCTCGCCGAGCAGGGCCACCGCGTGGTGCTCGTGGCCCGCGACGCCGGCCGCCTCGCGGCCACCGCTGCGGAGCTGGAGAACAGCTACGGGACCGCGACGGAGACGATCGCCGCGGACCTGACCGACGACGCAGGGATTGCCGCCGTCGTCGCGCGCCTGACCGACCCCGCGCGGCCGGTGGAAATCCTGGTCAACAACGCGGGAATCGGCCTGCTGCGGCCCTTCGAGGACAACGACATTGCCGAGGAGAAGAAACACCTGAAGCTCCATGTCGAAACCGCCATGGAGCTCAGCCACGCCGCCCTGCAAGGCATGCTCGGGCGCCAGTCCGGCAGGATCATCAACGTCGCCAGCGTGGCGGCCTTCCTGCCCCGCGGCACCTATTCCGCAGCGAAGGCCTGGCTGCTGAGTTTCTCGCGCTCGGCCAACATGGCCTATGCGGCGCGGGGGGTGAAGGTCACCGCCGTGTGCCCCGGCTTCACCCACACCGAGTTCCACGACCGGATGGGGATGGACAAGACGGCGACGCCGCGCTGGATGTGGCTCGAGGCCCGGCAGGTGGTCAGCGAGGGACTGGCGGACAACGCCAAGGGCAAGGCCGTCTCGATCCCCAGCAAGCGCTACAAAGTCCTGACCTCGGTTTCGCGGGTGCTGCCCTCAAAGCTCATCGCCGGGCCGGCGCGGCGCGCCAAGTAGCCGCCGGGTACATCAGCGGACGGCCAGGCGCCGTCGGCGGATCAGTACGACGACGGCGATCCCGACGGCGGCGCCCACGAGTGTTTCGACGGCCCGTTCGGTCACCAGCACGGCGGGATCGGCCGGCGCGGCAAGCTGTCCGACCAGCAGGATCACCGGGGTGAAGGAGACCATGGCAAGACCGTAGTGCCGGGTCATGAACAGCTCGGTGCTGAACTGCAACACGATCACGAGGCAGACCAGGACGGCGGCCTCCTGCCCGGGGAAGGCCAGCAGCGGTGACCCCGGCCACGGGAACAGGACCGCCGCGACCACCACGAGACCGCCCAGTGTCCCGACGATCCGGTGGACGCCGCGGTACACGCTGCTGGGCAGGTCCGCACCGGCAAGCGGCACCGCCGCCGCGGCCATGGCCCAGTGCGGGTGGCCGCTGCCGCTGAGGACCCCCAGGGTCCCGGCGCCGCCGACAGCGGTGACGTAGCGGGCGGCATGCAGCCACGCCGCCCGGCGCCCGGCCCCGCGCAGCACTGTGACGTCCCGCCGCCTCCCGCGCTGCCAGGTGCGGCCGACAAACCAGCCGCCAAAGCCGACCATGATGGAGAACGCGGCCGATCCCGCGGCGATGAGAACGCCCGTGTGCCAGGGGACGGCGGCGGGAACGGAGGCGCACGCGCCCAGGGCCAGGATCCCGAAGAAGGGACCGGCGGGTTTCAGAGCCGTCTTGTCCGTGAACAGCGAGCCCACGCCGGCGAACGCGGCCTCAATGATCACCAGGGCCCACGAATGAATGTGGTGGGCCGAGAGGAAGACGCCGACTCCTACGCCGGCAACCAAAAGGACAGCCGCCTGGCCTTGATGCCGGAGCCGGAGCTGGTGAGGCTCGGTGCGGCCGTACATGCCGGTCAGCGCGCCGAAAACAGCGTAGCCCGCCAGCCCGGGGCGACCGGCCGCCAGGAGCGCCAGGGACGGAACGGCCACGCTGATCGCCACCCGCCAAGCCGACACGTGGTCCTTGTTGGCCGGGGCCAGGCTGTGCAGCGAACGGATGTGGTGCAGCAGGGACTTCACAACTGCCTCTCCGATTCCTGTGGTTCCTGTGGTTTTCCCGGGCCCGGGGTTTGCGGGGTTCGCGGGGCCCGGGTGCTGATAGTGGTTCGGACACGCCTAAGGCCTGCCCGGATGCGTCCCCCGACGGGTAAGCATCCGGAACAGGCCTCAAAGGGCGGGGCTGTCAGCTACGTAGCCTGGACTGCTGCTGCCGGTCCGGGCGGACCGGCAGGCTTAGGCTGTGGCCGGGACTTTCTCGCCTTCCCCGCGCCCTGCGGTGGAATCGACGGCCGGTGCGACCATGGGCATGTCCATGTGCTCGAGGTCGATCAGCGGGTTCTCGTCCTGCGTCGCGACCAGTTCGCGGGCCTCAGCCTGGGTGTCCACGCTCGGCATGGAGCCGGGCAGCGGCATCTGGGCGGATTCCTTGAGGAAGTAGATCGCTACTGCGCCGATCGCCGAGGTGGCCATCAGGTAGTAGGCCGGCATCATGTCGTTGCCGGTTGCGCTGATCAGGGCGGCAACGATGAACGGCGTGGTGCCGCCGAAGATGGCCACCGAGAAGTTGTACGCGATGCCCATGGCGCCGTAGCGGCTGGCCGTCGGGAACTGGGCCGGCAGGGCCGACGCCAGGTTGGCCACGTAGAACGTCACGGGGAAGGCAATCAGGGAAAGGCCGGCCAGCGTGGACCAGATTTCACCGATGCCGATCAGCAGGAAGGCGGGGGTGGCGAGGACGACGGTGCTGATGGCGCCGATCCACAGTACGGGGCGGCGGCCGATCCGGTCAGAAAGCCTGCCGGTCAGCGGGATGCAGAGGCTCATGATGACCAGCACGGGGATGGTCAGCAGCGTGCCGTGCAGCTCGTCGTAGCCCTTGGACTCCGTCAGGTACGTCGGCATGTAGGAGGTCAGTGCGTAGCCGGCGGTGTTTGCTGCCGCGACCAGGATCATCGCGACGATGAGGGAGCGCCAGTACGCCTTCACGATGCCCACCGGGCCCTTGGAGGCTGTGGTGTCCGAGGCGGTTGCGTCCTTGGCGAGGTTCTCCTGGGCATCCAGGGTTGCCTGGAACTGCGGGGATTCCTCGATCTTGCTCCGGAAGTACACGGCGATCAGGCCGAGCGGGCCGGCAAGGAGGAACGGGATGCGCCAGCCCCACTGCTCCATGGTGTCCTGGCCGAGGGTCAGCTGCAGCACCGAAACGAGGGCCGCGCCAAGGGCGAAACCGAGGTAGCTGCCCATGTCCAGGAAGCTGGCGAAGAATCCGCGGCGCTTGTCAGGGGCGTACTCGCTCACAAAGGTCGTGGCGCCGGCGTATTCACCGCCGGTAGAGAAGCCCTGGATAACTTTGAACAGGACCAGCAGGACCGCAGCCCAGATGCCGATCTGTGCGTAGCCGGGCAGGAGCCCGACGGCGAAGGTGCTGGCGGCCATGATCATCAGGGTCGCGGCGAGGACCTTCTGGCGGCCGATCTTGTCGCCAAGCCAGCCGAACACGACTCCGCCGAGGGGGCGGGCGATGAAGGTGGCGGCGAAGGTTCCGAGCAGGAACAGGGTCTGGACGGACTTGTCCGCCTCCGGCAGGAATACGGGTCCCATGGTGGTGATCAGGTAGCCGAACACGCCGACGTCGTACCACTCCATGGTGTTACCCACGATGGTGCCGCCGAGTGCCTTCTTGAGCATCGGCTGGTCGACAACGTTGACGTCGGACTCGCGGAGTCGACGGCGACGTAGCTTCGGTTTCTTCACACCCTTGGGTGCGCCTTGGTTGGTTCTGCTGGCGTCGATGACGCCTGCTGAAGAGTCGGTCGTGCTTCGGTCTGTGGGCATTTGGGAAGCTCCTAGGGAGATCATTTGCTTGCGACTTGTAGCTGCCCCGCTCTGGGCAGGCTTTCAATTTTACGGGAATTCTCTGGAGTTTCCGAGTTGCGTGCCGTATGATCGCCCATTTCGCGTGCAAATTGGGGGCAATTCACTAATTTCTTTTGCCCGCTTTCGCCGCGCGGATACTGGGAACCGGCCATCCGGGCGGCGCCGCGCCCAAAATTTTCCGCGCCAGCCCTCGATTGCGGGGGTTTCCGACGGGATTCGGGCCGACGGAAAGTCCGACGGCGGGCGCTACAGACATCTCCCCGGGGCAGTCCTACGATTGATGGACACTTCATTTCACAGCGGTTAATTACAGCGGGAAGGAAGATCAATGGCGGATCATCAGTTCGGAGAAGAAATCGAGCCCGAGGTCGCGAGCCATCTGGCGCAGTCCATGGCTGAAGCCCCGGGACCCGAGGCCCTGCACCACGCTCCCCCCGGGCCCGGCCAGGGACAGCAATGGCCGGACGGCAGCGGCAAGCAGCGGCACCCCAAGGACCGCGACACCGCCCGCGGGCGGCAGGGCCAGCAGGTGGCCGCCGGCGCCATGCACCGGCAAAGCCGTCCGCAGCTGCCCCACCACGACTAGCCCCATCACCGCTGGCCCCACACGACTAGGGGCCGGCGGCAGGGTCTGCCACGACGTCGGCTGGCGCCTTATCCAGGCGCCAGCCGCGCCACACCGGGTGCCGGAGCTTCCCGCTGCCGGTCCATTCCCCGTAGGTGACCTCGCCGACGAGTTTTGCGCTCACCCAGTTGGCGTCTGCCGCGTCAGCGTCCGGCACGTCCCGGAACGGGGAGGTTTTCCGTGGCAGGGCGTCGAGTTGTTGCCTGAGCTCCTTGAGTTCACGGGTGCTGAAGCCGCTGCCCACCCGGCCCACATACCGTAGTTTCGAGCCGTCCGGAATCCCCAGCAGCAGCGAGCCCACGGATTCCCGGCGCCCCCCTTTTCCGGGCCGCCAGCCGCCCACCACCACCTCCTGGGTCCGTTCAACCTTGAGCTTGAGCCAGGACCGGCTGCGCTGGCCGACGTAGCGCCCGTCCGTGCGCTTGGCCATGACCCCCTCGAGTCCGAGCTCGGCGGCGCTTTCCAGGATGTGCGCGACGTCGCCATCGATCACGCCGGAAAGCTCCACCGGGGCGGCGGAAGGGCGGAAAAACTGCTCCAGCCGGCGGCGCCGCTCACTCAGCGGCTGGCGCCGCAGGTCCTCGCCGGCGTCGAAGAGCAGATCGAACAGCATCAGCCGCACGGGCGTCGACTGCTGCGCCCGGGCGACGTCGGCGGCCCTGCTCAGTTTCATGCGGCCCTGCAGCAGCCCGAAGTCGGGCCGGCCGGAGCGGCCGACGGCGATGATCTCGGCGTCGGCGACGAAGCCCTGCTCCGGCCAGGAGGACCGGTCCGTCAGCTCGGGGTAGCTCACTGACATGTCGATGCCATTGCGGCTGATGAGCCGGACTGTCGTTGCGTCGCCGATCACCAGGGCCCGCACCCCGTCCCACTTGAGCTCGATCTGCCAGTCCAGGTCCGGAAGGTCCGCCAGGGTCCCTGATGTGGCCAGCATCGGGCTGAACCCTGAGGCGTCGGGGGCACGTTCGGTGCCGGCGGCGGTTTCCGCTCCGCCCTCGCGGTGGCCGCGGCCGTCCGCTGCCTCGTCAGTGTCCTTCTCGGTATGCTCCGCTGTGTCGGCCGGGTTGTCCGCCGTGCCGGCCGGGGGCCGCGGGCCGGGACGGCCCTGCGGGCCCGCAGGGTCCATCAGGTGGATCAGCCACTGGTCATCGGCCCGGCCGGTGTGGATCAGGGCGAACCTGCGCGCTCCGCCGAGGCCGCCGCCCTCCGCGCCGGTCAGGGTGGCGATGACCTCCTTGCCCGCGATCCATTTTTCGCATTCGTAGTGTCCGTGGTCCCAGATGCTGACCGTCCCGGCGCCGTACTGGCCCTTGGGAATGTCACCCTCGAAGTCGGCGTAGTCCAGCGGGTGGTCCTCGGTCTGGACCGCGAGGTGGTTCTTGGTTTTGCTGGTCGGGACGCCCTTGGGCAGCGCCCAGGACACCAGCACGCCGTCGCGTTCCAGCCGGAAGTCGTAGTGGAGCCGGCTGGCGTGGTGCTCCTGGATGACGAACTTCTCCCGCCGTGTCCCGCCGTCGTCCCCGGCGTGGTGACGGTCCGCGGTGAAGGGCTCGGGAGTGGACGACCTGTCCCGTTTGGTGCGGTAATTTTCCAGCCGCGGATCGGTGTCGCCGCCGTCGCCGGCCGGCTCGGGAGAGATTTCGGCCCGCCCTCCGGGCAGGTGGACGTCCCGGTGGTCCACCCGGCGGTCCGGCGCGTGCGCCGCCGGGGCTCCGGCGCCGTGCCGGCCGCCGGAAACCGGGGCGAACGGATCCTTGCCGGCTGCGACGCGCTTCATCACCTCCTGGAAATCCAGCTGGTGCAGCGACGCGGAGCTGAGTTCCCGCCATGTCCGCGGGGCGGCCACCGTCGGCCGGAGCTGGCCGCGCAGCGAGTACGGCACGATCGTGGTCTTGGCCGCGTTGTTCTGGCTCCAGTCCACCAGCACCTTGCCCGTGCGTAGGGTCTTTTTCATGTCGCTGACGGCGAGATCCGGGTGGTCTGCCTCGAGCGAGCGGGCCAGTTCGCGGGCGAAGTCGGAAATCCGGTCCGAGGTCTGGGACCCGTCCAGGGCCGCGTAGAGGTGGATGCCCTTGCTGCCGCTCGTCACCGGTACGGGGTCCAGGCCAACGTCCTGCAGGATGGTGCGGGCCAGCCTGGCCACCTCCACGCACTCCGCCAGTCCCGCGCCTTCGCCCGGGTCCAGGTCCAGCACCAGCCGGTCGGGCGGCATGGCGTTGCCGTGGGAGTCAACCCGCCACTGCGGCACGTGGATCTCCAGGGCCGCGATCTGGGCCAGCCAGGTGAGGGTGGCGGGATCATTGACCAGGGGATATTGGATGGTCCGGTCCTTGTGCGTGATGGCGGCACGGGGCACCCAGCCGGGCGTTGAATGGTCCAGGTTCTTTTGGAAGAACATCTCTCCCGGGGCATCTGCGGTCCCGACGCCGTGGACCCAGCGCTTCCGCGTGGCCGGCCGGTTGCGGGCGGCGGGGATCAGCACCGGCGCGACGGCGGCGTAGTAGGCCAAGACGTCGGCCTTGGTGGTGCCCGTCTCCGGGTACATGATTTTTTCCAGGTTGGTGAGCACCAGTTCGCGCCCGTCCACGCGGACGCGTTCCTTACCGTTGGGCAAAACCCTTCACCTCCGCGCAACTGTGATGTTCACTTGATCCATGAGAGCCATCTGGAAAGGCGCAATAGCGTTCGGGCTGGTCAACGTGCCGGTCAAGGTCTACAGCGCCACCGAGGACCACGACATCAGCCTCCACCAGGTCCACAACGCCGACGGCGGCCGGATCCGCTACCAGCGCCGTTGCGAGGTCTGCAGCAAGATCATCGACTACGAGGACATCGACAAGGCCTACGAGGACGACGGCCGCACGGTGGTCCTGACCCGCGACGAGCTCAAGTCCATCCCGGCGGAAAACAGCCACGAAATCGAAGTGGTCCAGTTCGTTCCGGTCGACCAGCTCGATCCGATGATGTTTGAAAAGAGCTACTACCTTGAACCCGACTCCAAGTCGCCCAAGGCGTATGTGCTGCTGCGGCGCGCCCTCGAGGACACAGACCGGGTCGCAATTGTGCAGTTCGCGCTCCGGGACAAGACCCGGCTTGGCGCGCTGAGGATTCGCGACGAGGTCCTGGTCCTGCAGTCGCTGCTGTGGGCCGACGAGGTCCGCGAGGCCAGCTTTCCCGCACTCGAGACCTCCATCCGGATCTCGGCGCAGGAACGCGAGATGTCCGCGGCCCTGGTTGACTCGATGGCCTCCGACTTTGAGCCGGACCAGTTCACGGACGATTACCAGGAGCAGTTGCGCCAGCTGATTGAGGCCAAGCTGGACAAGGGGGAGTCGCTGGACACGGAGGAGACCTTCGGCGCCCCCGCCGAGGCCGGCGAGGGCGAAGTTATCGACCTGATGGAAGCCCTCAAGCGCAGCATCGAGAAAAAGCGCGGCGGCGGGCCGGCGGAGACTCCTGCCGGGGGCTCCGGTTCTGCTGCGAAGGCCGCCCCGAGGACCTCCGCCAAGACGGTGGCAGCCGATTCCACAGGCACTAAATCCACGGCCACCAAGACGGCGGCAGCCAGGAACGGCTCCAAGACTGCGGCGGCTTCCAAGACTGAAGCGGCGCCTAAAGTGACGGCGTCGAAGACGGCGCGAAAGCGTGCCTGAGCCCGGATGCCGGCTGGCGCCGTCGTGCACGTTAATCAGGAGTTCCGCAGGGCGGAGATGAGCTCGTTCTTCTTCTTGGCCGAGTAGCCTTTGAGGCCGATCTCCTTGGCGCGTGCCTTCAGCTGCGGCACTGTCCAGTCCTCGTAGTCTCCGGCTTTGCCGCCCTTGCGGCCGACCGAGGAACGGCCCCGTTTGGCGGCGGCGTTGGAGATCCTGGCGGCTTTTTGCTTGGAGGCGCCGTCCTCGAGCAACTTCTCATAGAGCTCGGGGTCCTTGATGCTGGGGCTCTCTGAGCCTTGTGGCTTGCCTTTCGTCGTTGGCATGGCTTGCGCGATCATCTCCTTCGGCCGGGAACCACATGGGCGGCGGCCCGCGGTCGGTGCCGCCGGGGGATTCCAAACTAGCCGCGCCGCGGGGCCGTGACAAGCATTTGCTAAGGCCGCTTATAAAAGTTGCCCCGACGGTCCGCCGCCAGAGCAACGCGGGGTCACTTAGCGCCCAAGTACCCCACCGGAATGGGCCGTAAATGACCCCGCGTTGCTTCTGAACGAAGCGGCAGGCAACGCGAAGGCCCGGCCGGCCCCTGATCGGGGCCGGCCGGGCCAACTGAAGCTGCCGGTGTTCCGGCGCGGGGCCGGAAGGTGGGGCTATTCGGCGTCGTGATCCGTCTCAAGGATCTGCACGAGGCGGTCAAGTGCGGCGTCGGCGCCCTCACCTTCGGCACGCAACACCACAACTTCGCCGTGCGATGCGCCGAGGCTCATCAGCGACAGGATGCTGGCGGCGTCCATCGCCTCGTCCTCGGGCTCGCCCAGCCGGGCAATCGTGATCTCGAGGTTGTCGAACTCGCCTGCAGCCTCGGCGAAGATGGCGGCCGGACGGGCGTGCAGCCCGACCCGGCTGGCAATGGTGGCGTTACGTTCGGTCATTTCTGCTCCTTGAAGTCAGCTTGGGTGTTTGTCAGCTGTGAGTATCTGCTTGGAAAATCGTCCCGGTTCAGGCGGCTACGGGAACCGTTTCCACCGTATCAACCGGTTTCTTGACTGCCCAGCGCTTGAGCCCGATCACGGCGAAGGCGCCGACAACGGTACCGGCCGCAATGGCGATGCAGAACCACAGGAACGAATCGATCGCGAAGAAGACGAAGATTCCGCCGTGCGGGGCCTTCGAGCCCACACCGGCCGCCATCGAGATGGCACCGGTCACGGCGCCGCCGAGCATGCTGGCGGGGATGACGCGGAGCGGGTCCGCGGCGGCGAACGGGATGGCGCCTTCGGTGATGAAGGAGGCCCCCAGCAGCCAGGCAGCCTTGCCGTTTTCCTGTTCCGCAAGGCTGAAGAGCCTCTTGTTCAGCACGGTCGCGGCCAACGCCATGGCCAGCGGCGGGACCATGCCGGCGGCCATGACGGCCGCCATGATCTGCCACGGGGCCTGGTTGGTGATGGAGGCTGCGCCCAGGCCGGCGACTGCGAAGGAATAGGCAACCTTGTTGACGGGACCGCCGAGGTCGAAGCACATCATCAGGCCCAGGATGACGCCCAGGGCGATGGCGCTGGCACCGGTGAGGCCCGACAGGAACTCGTTGAGCCCGACAGTGACCCGGGCGATGTAAGCGCCCAGGAACACGAACAACAGGCCCGACGCCGCGAGCGACGCCACGAGCGGGATAACGACCACCGGCATCAGGCCGCGCAGCCAGCGGGCCACTTTAAGCTTGCCGATCGAATGGGCCACGTAGCCGGCGATCAGGCCGCCCACGATGCCGCCGAGGAACCCGGCACCCATGAAGACGGCAACGGCGCCGGAAACGAAGCCCGGGGCGATGCCGGGCCGGTCAGCAATGGCGTAGGCGATGTAGCCGGCCAGCGCGGGTACGAGGAAGCCCAGGGACAGGGCGCCGATCTTGAAGAGCACGGCCCCCAGGTAGGCGCCCAGCGGGCCCCAGGCCAGCTCCGGGTACACGGTAGGCAAGTTCGTGAGGCTGTTCTCCGCCAGGATCTTGTCCGCGAAGGCGGTGATGTTGTAGCCACCCAGCAGGAAGCCGAGGGCGATCAGCAGACCGCCGCCAGCCACGAACGGGATCATGTAGCTGACACCGGTCAGGAGGGCCTTCTTCAGCTTCGTGCCAATGTGCTCACTCTTTTCCTCGGCGGCCATCTCAGCCTGCTCCTCGGCGCCGAAGTGGGGCACGCGGTGGGCGTGCGGGTTGTCCGCTGCGGCGAGTGCCTCGGCGACCATCTTGTCCGGTTCGTCGATGCCTCGCTTGACCGGCGCGTTGATCACCGGCATGCCGGCGAAGCGCTCCTTGCCGCGCACGTCCACGTCCACTGCAAAGATCACGGCATCGGCGGCGGCGATCACGGCGGGGTCAAGTGCCTTGGCGCCGGAGGATCCCTGCGTTTCGACCTGCAGGTCCACGCCGACCTCCTTGGCCGCGGCGACGAGCGAGTCGGCGGCCATGTAGGTGTGGGCGATGCCGGTGGGGCACGCGGTGACGGCGACGAGGCGCTTGGGCCCCTTGGCCTTCGCCGCGCCGGCACCTTCACCGGTTGCGGCCGCCGCGGCTGAGGCGCCGGCCGCGGATGCGGCGCCGGTCGCTTCGGCAGCGGTGTGGGCGGCCGGCTTGTCCGCCAGGGCGGCGTCGACGAGGTCGACAATTTCCGCCTCGGAGGTCGCGGCGCGCAGGCTGGCCGTGAAGTCCTTCTTGATCAGCGACCGCGCCAGCTTCGAAAGCAGCTTCAAGTGGTCCTGGTCCGCGCCCTCGGGAGCGGCGATGAAGAAGATGATGTCAGCGGGCCCGTCCTTGGCGCCGAAGTCGACCGGCTGGGACAGCCGCGCCATCGCCAGCGTGGGTTCGGTGACCGCCGTCGAGCGGCAGTGCGGGATCGCGATGCCGCCCGGGACGCCCGTGGCGGTCTTGGATTCCCGGGCGAAGGCGTCGGCGAAAAGCCCTTCGGCCTCGGTGGCGCGTCCGGTGGCTGCAACCCTGCCTGCCAGATGCCGGATCACGTCCTCGGGCGAGCTGCCCAGATTCTGGTCGAGCTCGACCAGTTCGGTAGTAATGAGCTGTGTCACTGTCAATCCTTCCGGAGGGCCGTGATGGTTACGGCATCAGGGGTGGTTTGGTTGACTGCCGGGACAGTGGAGCCAGGCAGGGAAGCGGCGGCGGCACCATGGGCCACCGCCTGACGGAGGCAATCGACCGGGGCGGCGCCCTGGCTGGATGCGAGCAGGTATCCGGCCAGCGAGGAATCGCCGGCGCCGACAGTGCTGACCGCGGTGACCGGCGGGTGCGTGGCCAGCCACGCGCCGTCGGCCGTCACAAGAACGGCACCCTTGGAGCCGAGGGTGGCCAGTACGGCACCCACTCCGGATCGCACGACGGCGGAGGCGGCAGCTGCTGCAGCCTCCGGGTCCGCTTCGAGCTCCTCGGCGGACTTGTTCGTGGCGAAACCGGCTGCGGCAGCCAGTTCCACCAGTTCCTCGGCGTTGGGTTTTAAAAGGTCCGGCTTTCCCGAGGTGTCGCCGGAGACCGCTGCGGCGAGGGGTTCGCCGGATGAATCGACGGCGACCCGTGGTGCGGCCTCGCCGTCGAACATGGACCGCAGCCGCCGGGTGACGGTTGCGTAGAAGTCGGCCGGGACCCCGGGTGGGAGCGAGCCGGCCAGGACTACCCAGGCGGCACCGCGGGCGTGGTCCAGCAGCAGGCTGATCAGGGCCTCCTGCTGGTCCTCGCTGAGGGCCGGTCCGGGTTCATTGATCTTGGTGGTGACGCCGCCGGGCTCGGTGAGGGCCACGTTGCTGCGCAGCGGCTCGCCAATCGGCAGGGCCGCGAACGGAACGTCGGTCTCCCGCAGGCCGGTGAGGACGGGGTCGGCCTCGGCGCCGGGGAGAACGGCGACTGTCTTCAGCCCCGACGCGACGAGGGCGCGGGAGACGTTGACTCCCTTGCCGCCGGATTCCTGGCGGACGGAGAGGGCCCGCTGAACTTCCCCGCGGAGGAGGGGGCCGGGCAGCGCCACGGTGCGGTCCAGGCTGGGGTTGGCGGTGAGGGTGACAATCACGCGACCACCACCTCCACTCCGGCTTCCGCAAGGGCGTCGGCGAGTTCCCGGCTGGGTTGCGAGTCTGTGATCACGGTGTCCAGATCTTTCAACGAGGCGAACTGGACCAGCGTTTCCGCGTCCAGCTTGGAGGAGTCAGCCAGCACCACAATGCGGCGCGCTGATTGGACGAAGGCAGCCTTGACAGCGGCTTCTTCAGGATCGGGTGTGCTCAGCCCGAAGGCTGCATGGATGCCGTTGGTGCCGATGAAGGCGATGTCCGGGCGGATCCGGCGGGCGGCTTCCACCGTGGACTGGCCGACGGCGGCCTGGGTCAGGCCGCGGACCTTGCCGCCGAGCAGGTGCAGGGCGATCCCGGGTCCGCCGGACAGCCGGGACGCGATGGGCAGCGAGTGGGTGATGACGACGAGTTCGGCGTAGGACCCGGACGCCGCAACGGTGCCCTGCGCGGCGGCTCCGGCGGCCCGGGCGGACAGGAGTTCGGCGAGGGCCTCCGTGGTGGAGCCGGCGTCGATCAGGATGCTGCCGGTGAGGCCCTGGGGAATGAGGGCCAAGGCGGCCTCGGCGATCCGGGTCTTCTCGGGCTGCCGCTGGACGGTCCGCTCCAGGATGCTTTCTTCCGTGGTGCTGAAGCGGTCCGGGGAGACCGCGCCGCCGTGCACCCGGCGCACGCTTCCGGAGGCTTCCAGGGCGGCGAGGTCCCGGCGGATGGTTTCGGTGGTGATGCTGAAGCGCTCGGCCAGGTCCGTGACACTGGCCCGGCCGCTGGCGTAGATGAGCCCCACGATCAGCTGCTGGCGTTCTTCGGCGAACACTTACCCTCCATTGCGTACTGCGTCTGACTTGGTTCTTGTTCTTGCCGTGCGTTGAGCTGGAATTGCGCCCTGGCCGCCTCGGTGACTCCCGTCACATGAAGTGGAATTATTTGACTTTATCTTTGTTCTTGTTGGTTTGTCAATGAAAAACCACATGAACGCAGAAGGGTGGGCTTCGCCGCGGGACATGTCCAGTGGTCGGGCCGGGCGTCTGGGGACATGTCCGGTGTTCGGGCCGCGGAGTGGGCACTTGGGGAATATGTCCATGGGCCGCCGCGGGGGTTGGGCATGTGCTGCGCTTGGGGTGGTTGCGGGCCGGGTTCCGGAGGGGACATGTCCAGTGTTCGGGCCGGGGAGTGGGCATTTGGGGAATGTGTCCATGGGCTGCCGCGGGGGCTGGGCATGTGCTGCGCTTGGGGTGGTTGCGGGCCGGGATGGCGGAAGCCGGGCCCGACCTCGAGGTCCGGCCCGGCTTCCGGGTCGTTTGATTCCGCGCCGCTCAGTGGGTGCGGGGAAATCTCAGATGCCTGCGTCGCGGCTCTCATTGCGGGTGATGGTCTCGCCGGTGTTGGGGTCCACTACCGTGCGGCTTTCGCTGACCCGGCGCGTGCGGCCGCGTCCTGGGCCGGCGAGGACGAGAGAAGCGATGAGTCCAATCACGCCGACCGCCATCAGGATGTAGCCGATCATGGCCTGGTTCACATTGGGGATCAGCCCCGGGACGACGGCCCAGGCCAGGATGGCGCCGATGGCGATGAGGAAGATTGCGGAACCGATTCTCATAACGTGCTCCTTGATGCCCGGGGGGCGGACTGATGATGGTAAGCATGCTGTCCAGCGTCACGCTACAACCCCGCCCCTACTGTTTCAATGAAGCACCCTCCGCCCCGCGGGGAAAATTTCCGCGCCGGTTTCGGCCAGCCGCGCCTTTTCCAGACGGATGCGCCACGGATCCGGGGGGCGGAGGTCCGCTTCCGCCGCGGAAACCGCGGAGCGCGGCCCCGTGCCACGCGTCCCGCCCCGCACGGGGCCGCGGAGCGCGGCCCCGTGCGGGGCGGGACGCGTGGCGGTGCTGGATAGGCTGAGCCAATGGAGACGGTGATCTGGTCAAAACCCGAACACGAACGCGGCGGCACCCCGCTGCTGGTGATGCTGCACGGCTACGGCACGGACGAATTCCGCATGTCCAAGCTGTTCGCTTCCCTGCCGCCCGAGTTCAGCTGCGCCGCCCTGCGTGGA
Organism: Arthrobacter sp. P1_B9; assembly: GCF_056406495.1. NCBI lineage: Bacteria > Bacillati > Actinomycetota > Actinomycetes > Micrococcales > Micrococcaceae > Arthrobacter > Arthrobacter sp. P1_B9. The sequence continues at coordinate 145,997 of NZ_JBFUAA010000004.1, read as the reverse complement.
CCCAAGGACATTGGAGACCACTACGGCTGGTTCCTGCTGGACTATTTCCTCACCCATGACTTTGCCGACGTCATCGCCTCCACGAACGCGGTCTTCGCCTGGATCGAGTCGGTCAAAGCCCGGCACAGCAGCGTCAGCCTGTTCGGATTTTCGCAGGGGATGGCGATGGCCAGCACGCTCCTGCGGCTCCGGCCGGAACAATTCCGCGCAGCTGTGGGGCTCTCGGGTTTTGTCCTGGACAACGAACTGCTGGCGATGAGTGAATCGTTCACCGCCCGGCCGCCGTTCTTTTGGGGCCGGGACAAGGGCGACGTCGTCATCAACGACGCCGCTACCGAGCACACCGAGGCGTGGCTGAACCGGAATACCCAGCTCACAGCCAGGACCTATCCGGGCATGGGTCACACGATCTCGAAGGCCGAACTCGTGGACGTCAGCGCGTTCCTGCGGCACTACGTCCTGCGCTGACCGGGCGCTGACCAAGGCATTACGTCCTGCGCTGACCGGGCGCTGACCAAGGCGCTGACCAAGACACCCGCCGGTCCCGCCAACCCACGGCCAAGCAGGCCTGCCAACCCGTTCCCGCTCCGCTGCCAAACTCAGAATCATCCACTTGCATGCCAAATATGTAAGCGCTTACAATCGACCTCGGCCATGAACACCGGGCCCACTACTTCGGGGGGAAGAAAGGGCTGAGTCCGTGCCGCAGGCCAATACCCCGCGCGTGAGAATCCAGCACGTCCCCGCGCTCCCCGGACTCTCCAGCTGCACCGTCTCCTCCGGACCTCGTGCTCGACGCCGGCTCCAGCATCGAAGGCGGCCGGCTGGCCATGGTGGAGCCTGTGGAAAACCCCGGGATGCCGTCCGCGGTCTTCGCCGGTTGCGACGAGACAGCCTGCGGTGCGCTCATGGCCATGCGGGAGCTCGGTTTGTCAGCGCCGGAAAACGTGTCCATCATAGGAATAGACGATCATCAGATGAGTTGGTTCCTGGGCCTGACCATAATTGCCCAGCCGCTGGCCGGCCAGGGCGCGTTCGCGGCCAACCTGCTGATTGAAAGACTTCATCGCTCAGGACTTGCCACGCCGCCTGCCAGTCCGCCTTCGAACCATCTGCTGGACACCAAATTGGTAGAGCGCACCAGCACGCGCCGACGCTGATCCGGACGGCGTCCGACGCCGGAACGGCCCCCAACAGAGCAGCCCTGAACTGCCTGCCTTAGACCATCGCTTTGACCAAACCGTCTTGCCTGCCCGTCGTCTGAAAGGACCTCGACTCATGACTGTAGTTCCCGACACCTCCGGCCTCGCCGGTGCGCTCTCCGGTGCAACCGCCATCCTTTTTGACCTCGACGGCGTCCTGACCCCCACCGCCGTGGTGCACGAGCACGCCTGGAAGCAGCTCTTTGACGGCTTCCTGGCCTCGGTCCCCGGTGCTGAGCCCTACCGTGAGAGCGACTATTTCGACCACATCGACGGCAAGCCGCGGTTTGACGGCGTCCGGGACTTCCTGGCCTCCCGCGGGATTGTGCTGCCCGAGGGCCCGCTGAACGACGAGCCCGCGCATGACACCGTCCACGGACTCGGAAACCGCAAGAACAAGGTCTTCAACGACATCGTCGAGGCCGGCGGAGTCCAGCCGTACGAGGGCTCCGTCCGGCTGGTTGAGGCCGCGCTGGCCCGCGGACTCAAGCTCGCCGTCGTCTCCTCTTCCCGCAACGCCCCTGCCGTGCTGAAGGCTGCCGGCCTGTCCGACTACTTCCCGGTGGTGGTCGACGGCGTCGTCGCCGTCGCCGAGGGGCTGCCCGGCAAGCCCAGCCCGGCCACCTACGAATACGCCGCGAGGCTTCTGGGCCTGCCAAGCCAGGAGTGCGTCGTGGTGGAGGACGCCGTCTCCGGCGTCCAGGCCGGCAGCGCGGGAGACTTCCGCTCGGTGATCGGCGTCGACCGCGGCGCCGGCCGGCAGACCCTGCTCGACGCCGGGGCCACGGTCGTGGTCAACGACCTCGCCGAACTGCTCTAGCCCGGCCCGCTCACCCCACCGCCCAGCCCACTGCCCACTCCCGCCGAAGGAACCCCCTAAACCATGGCTCTCATCACCTCGGACCGCGCCCGGTTCCCCAACGATCCCTGGCAGCTGGTCGAGACCGTTCACCTCCCCGGCAATGCCGGCACCCTGGAGACCCTGTTCAGCCTCGGCAACGGGCACCTGGGCATCCGCGGCGCGCACTGGGGTGCCGCGGACGCCGAACTTCCGGGCAGCTTCATCAACGGCTTCCACGAGACCTGGGACATCAAGCACGCGGAAAACGCGTACGGCTTCGCCCGCACCGGCCAGCGGATACTCTACGTCCCGGACGCCAACAACTTCACCGTCATCATCGACGGCGAGCCGCTGAGCCTGGAGGAGTCCACCGTGCTGGACTACCGCCGCTCGGTGGATTTCGCCACGGGTATCTACGAGTGCCGGATCACCTGGCAGTGCCGTTCCGGCGCGACCGTGACCACCACCGAACGGCGCGCCGTCGGTTACGCAACCCGCGGGGCGCTGGGCATCAGCCTCGAAGTGGCGGCCGACCGGGATATCTCCGCGGACGTCACGTCCTCGGTCATCAACCGCCAGGACCAGCCGGTGGAGGACCACTCCGCCCATGATCCGCGCCGCGCCGGCCGCCACGCCGGCCGTGTGCTGCTGCCCCTGCGGCTCGACGGCGGGGACGGCTCCCTGCGCCTGTCCTGGGAAGCCTCGGAATCCAAGCAGCGGCTCGGGATGGCCGTGGATCACTGGACCTCGGCCGGCGTGCAGCCGTTCGACACCCAGGTGGACCAGGACGACAGCAGCGTGCGCTACGTGCTCGCCGTCAGCGCGGACGCACCGTTCGTGCTGGAGAAAAGCGTCAGCTACGCCGTGGGTCAGGCCGCCGAGGACCTCGCCGACAACGCCGAAGCCAGCCTCAAGCCGGTCAGCGAGATCTTCACCGAGAGCGAGGACCACTACCGCGCCTACTGGAGCACAAGCGACATCGTCCTTGCGGGCCAGACCGAGCTCCAGCAGGGCGTGCGCTGGAACCTCTTCCAGCTCGCGCAGGCCACGGCCTGCGCCGATGTGGCCGGCATCCCGGCCAAGGGCGTGTCCGGCTCCGGCTACGACGGCCACTACTTCTGGGACCAGGAGGTGTACCTGCTGCCCTACTTGACCTACACGAACCCGGGCAACGCCCGCCAGGTCCTGGAATTCCGCCACGACCTCCTGCCCGAGGCGAAGATCCGCGCCAAGGAACTCAGCGTCGACGGCGCCCTCTTCCCCTGGCGCACCATCAACGGACTCGAGGCCAGCGCCTACTACGCGGCCGGCACCGCACAGTTCCACATCGCCGCCGCGATCGCCTTCGCGACCAACCGGTACATCTGGGCCAGCGGGGACACCGGGTTCCAGGCCACCCTGGGCTCCGATCTGCTGATCGAGACTGCACGGATGTGGGTCTCACTCGGCTTCTTCGGCAAGGACGGACTGTTCCACATCCACGGCGTCACGGGCCCCGACGAGTACACCGCCGTCGTCAACGACAACCTGTACACGAACGTCATGGCGCGCTTCAACCTGCGCGCCGCGGCGGCACTGGACCACCCGGAGATCGACGACGCCGAACGCCAGCTCTGGGAGCAGGCAGCAAACCGCATGCAGCTGCCCTACGACGAGGACCTCCAGGTCCATTCCCAGGACAACGACTTCATGACCCTGGAACCGTGGGACTGGACCACTCCCCGGTCCAAGTACCCGCTCCTGCTGCACTTCCACCCGCTGGTGATCTACCGGCACCAGGTCCTTAAGCAGGCCGACACCGTGCTGGCCATGTTCCTGCAGTGGCAGGACTTCACCGCCGAGGAAAAGCGCCGCGCCTTCGATTTCTACGACCCCATCACCACGGGCGACTCCACGCTGTCCGCCTGCGTCCAGGGCATCATGGCGGCCGAGGTCGGCTACGGCAAGGCCGCGCTGGACCACTTCACCCACGCCCTGTTCATCGACCTCGACGACACCCACGGCAACACGATCGACGGCGTCCACATCGCCTCCACCGGCGGGGTGTGGAGCTCGCTGGTCAGCGGCTTCGCCGGGCTGCGGGACCAGGGCGCTGTGCCGTACTTCGACCCCCGGCTGCCTGCCGAATGGGACGGCCTCGAGTTCCACCTGAAGATCCAGGGCAGGCTCCTGCACGTCGGACTCGAACCGGATTCGATCAGCCTGACCGTCCGCGACGGCGCGCCGCTGGAGGTCGACGTGCGCGGGGAACTGCTCACGGTCGACGGCGGCCCGGTCCGGGTCCCGCTGGCGCCCGTCACCGTCCCGGAACCGACCATCTTCCCCAGCGGCCTTCCGACGTCGTCGATCCCGGTGGTGCGCGCCGCAGTCTAAACCGCCGCCGAAGCAACGCGGGGTCACTTATCGCCCATGATCCCCCCGGACATGGGCGCTAGGTGACCCCGCGTTGGTCTGGGCCGGGCTGCCCTGGTCCGGAGGATTCGGCAGGGGCCGGGGCGTCGGCGGGTTCCTCACCGCCGGCGGGCTCCTCACCGCCGGCGAGGGGGTGGGCCAGTTCATCGGCCGGCATCCGCGCCACGACCATCGCGACGACGGCCATCGCCGGGCACACGGTCCCGGCGACGAGGAAGATCAGCCACACCGGCAGCACCTCGGCGGCCGGCCCGGCGAGTGCCATGGAGACCGGCATGAGGGCCAGGGATACAAAGAAGTCCAGGCTCGAGACGCGGCCCAGCAGATGCGGCGGCACCCGGCGCTGGAGCAAGGTTCCCCAGATCACCATGCCCACGCCGCCGGTGGCGCCGAAGATGAAGAGGGCGGCGGCCACGGCCCAGAAACTGTCCATGATTCCGACGGCGGCGATCGGCAGGCTTCCCGCTCCCCAGGACACCATCATCACGGTGAGGTAGCGGCGCGGGAGGGGAAAAGAAGCCGTGGCCAGCGAGGCTGCGGCGCCGCCCAAGCCCATGATGGCGAGCAGGAAGCCGAACATGCGCGCGTCCCCGCCGAGCTGGTCCCGGACCACGAAGGGGATCAGGACCTCGATGGGGCCGATCAGGAACAGCACCGAAATGCAGGCCCAGAGCAGGGTCCACAGCAGCCAGGGCGTCCGAACGGTGTAGCTGACGCCCTCGCGGAGGTCGTGGCGCAGGGACGTCTTGGCCCGCGGCTGGCCAGATTCGGTAGCCCCACCGCTGTCCGGGACTCCCGCCGCGGGCTGGCGGTGGAGGAGGTTCAGGATGCAGAAGGCCACCAGATGGCAGGCCGCCACTCCGGTGACGGCGTAGGCGGGGGACAGGGCCGCCACCAGGATGCCCGCAACGGCCGGTCCGGCGGCCTGCTGCAACAGCGGCCGCATCGTGCCTTCCAGGCCGTTGGCCGCCAGCAGGTCCTCGGGCGGCAGGATCCGCGGCAGGATGGCGGAGTAGGCGGGGAAGAAGAACGCAGCCCCGACGCCGAGCACGAAGGCCCCCAGCGCGAGATGCCACAGCTCGAGCAAGCCGGCCAGGGCCAGCCCGCTGACAGTGGCAACGACGGCGAGGTTGGCGCCCTCGACCGCGATGATCAGGAGCCGCTGGGGCACGCGGTCCGCGGCGATGCCGCCGGCGAGCAGAAACGTCACCAGCCCGACGCTGCCCGCCGCGGCCACGACCGAAAGCTCCAGCGGTCCGCCGCCCAGATGGATCACCTCGTAGACCATCGCGACGGCCCACATCCCGGAACCGAAGATGGAGATGGCCAGCGCCGTGATCAGCACACGGTACTCCCGGTGCGCGAAGGGGCGGAGGGCTCGCAGGGCGGGCATGGGCCCAGTCTAGTAGCCAGCCGCGCGGCCGGGCTGGACCCCTCCGGGGCGCAGCGGCGACCCCGCCTGCCTGCCCGTGTGTAGTGTTAAGTGCACTTAGTTTTATGGTTCCGACGAGAGGCGATCATGGCCAAGCGCAGCAACCCGGCAATGAAGATTGCCCAGGAAACAGCCCACAGCGCGATGTTCGACGCGGCAGGCCAGCCCCGGCCCGGCCTGCACAAGGTGCTCCTGCGGGCGGTTGAAGTCCAGCGGCCGCTGGTGCTGGCCAATATCCGCAGGCTTCAGCGCAGGCACCCGCAGGCCACCGCGGCGCAGCTCGCCGCCATCCTGGAGCGCGACTACCTGCTGGCCGTCACCGGCGGCGGTGCGCTGGTCGGCGGGGCTGCCGTGATTCCGGGCGTCGGAACTGCGGCCGCACTGGGTCTCTCGGCCGCCGCAGCAGTCGGGTTCCTCGAAGCCACCGCACTGTATTCCACGGCCCTTGCTGAACTGCACGGCATCCGGATGGTGGACCCGGACAGAGCCAGCACCCTGGTCATGGCGGTCATGCTGGGCGAGGAAGGCACCCAGCTACTGAGCTCGCTGAGCGGACAAGCGGCGGGCCGGGGCAAGGGGCCCACCCAGGCCTGGACCGCGGCCTTCACCCGCCGCGTCCCCCTCGCCGGCTTCGGTACAGTGCGGGCCAAGATCCAGACGATGTTCCTGCGCTCCCTGCTCAAGACCCAGGGCACAGCCTGGCTGGGCCGTGCCCTGCCCTTCGGTATCGGCGCCGTCGTAGGCGGCGTGGGCAACCGGGTGATGGGCCATGCGGTCGTCGCGAACGCCAAGGAAGCATTCGGGCCCATCCCGGACACGATTCCGGGAGAACTGCAGGCCCTTGCGGAAACCACCGGGCCGGCCGCGCTCTACGAAACTTCCCTGGACGCGCAGCCGGGCGGCGGCACCCAGGGCGGCGGCACTCAGGGCAGCGGCGCCCCGAAGGCTTCAACGAAGGACGGCGGCACGTTTTGGATCTGAACACTGACCTGGGGGAGTCCTTCGGGACCTGGACCAAGGGCGCCGACGCCGCGATGTTTCCGCTGGTCACGAGCGCCAGCGTGGCCTGCGGGATGCACGCCGGGGACCCCGTGACCATGCTGGACACCTGCCGGGCGGCGTACGAGCTCGACGTCAACGTCGGTGCCCACATCGGCTACCCGGACCTGGCCGGCTTTGGCCTGCGCTCGCTGGACATGACCTTTGACGATCTCTTCGGCGCGGTCCTTTACCAGCTCGGGGCGCTCGACGGCGTCGCCCATGCCGTGGGCGCCTCGGTGGACTACGTCAAGCTGCACGGGGCGCTCTACGACCGCACCGTGCACGACGGCGAGCAGGCCTCCGCCGTGATCGCCGCCATCCAGGCCTACGATCCCGGACTGCCCGTCCTCGGCTTCCCCGGCTCAGCCCTGCTGGAAATCGCCAAGGAAGCCGGGCACCCCGTCTTCTCCGAGGCCTTCGCCGACCGCGCCTACTTCCCCGACGGCACCCTCGTGCCGCGCACCGAGGTGGGAGCAATGATGCTCGACACCGGACAGGTTGCCGAGCGGGCGGTCAGGCTCGCCACGAAGGGCGAAATCGAGGCCGTCGACGGCACCGTGCTCCGGATCGAGCCGCAGTCGCTGTGCCTCCACGGCGACACCGCCGGCTCCGTTGCCGCGGCGACCGCGATCCGTGCGGCGCTGGAGGCTGCCGGCGTCGAGCTGGAGAGCTTCGCCTGAACCGCGAGCCCCGACCCGCGGGGCCGGCCGGCTGGCCCTGAACTGCGGGGCCGGCCGGGCAGCTCCCGGGCCGCCCGGACCCGGGCCTGCCACAGTGTCCTAAGGCCCTGTTCCGGCCAGAGGGGGCACCCTAGCTTGAAGGAATGACTGCCGGAGACGCGGCGGGGCTGGACGGGCCCGCCTCGGATGCAATGTTGAAGCTGGGCCGATTCTTTACGAAATGGGACCAGACCGACGACGGCAGGGCGGTGTTCCGCGAGGGTGGCCGCAAGGGCGACATCTTTTACCGGGACCGCTGGAGCCACGACAAGGTGGTCCGGTCCACGCACGGGGTGAACTGCACCGGCTCCTGCTCCTGGAAGGTGTACGTCAAGGACGGCATCATCACCTGGGAATCCCAGCAGACCGACTACCCCTCCGTGGGCCCGGACAGCCCGGAATACGAGCCGCGGGGCTGCCCGCGCGGCGCGGCCTTCTCCTGGTACACCTATTCACCCACCCGGGTGCGTTTTCCGTATGCGCGGGGAGTCCTCGTCGAGATGTACCGCGAGGCCAAGGCCCGGCTGGGTGACCCGGTGCTGGCCTTTGCCGACGTCGTGGGCGACCCCGAGCGGCGCCGCCGCTACCAGCAGGCCCGCGGCAAGGGCGGCCTGGTGCGGGTCTCCTGGCAGGAGGCGATCGAAATCGCCGCCGCCGCGCACGTGAACACCATCAAGGCCTACGGCCCGGACCGCTGCGCCGGGTTCTCGCCCATCCCGGCGATGTCCATGGTCTCGCACGCGGTGGGGACCCGCTTCATCCAGCTGATCGGCGGGGTGATGACGTCCTTCTACGACTGGTACGCCGACCTCCCCGTGGCCAGCCCGCAGGTGTTCGGGGACCAGACCGACGTCCCGGAATCGGGGGACTGGTGGGACGCCCGGTATCTGATGATGTGGGGATCCAACGTCCCCGTCACCCGCACCCCGGACGCGCACTGGATGGCCGAGGTGCGGTACCGCGGCACCAAGGTGGTCACGGTCAGCCCGGACTATGCGGACAACACGAAGTTCGCCGACGAATGGCTCCCCGCGCAGGCCGGAACCGACGCCGCGCTGGCCATGGCGATGGGGCACGTCATGCTCAAGGAATTCTTCGTCGACCGTGAGGTGCCGTTCTTCGCCGACTACGTCCGCCAGTACACCGACCTGCCGTTCCTGGTCCGTCTCGAGCGGCGCGACGACGGCTCCCTCACCCCGGCCAAGTTCCTCACCGCCAAGGACCTTCCCGCCGCTGAAGGGGCCGAGGACGCGGCGTTCCGCACCGTCCTGTTCGACAAGAAGACCGGGCTGCCGGCGGTCCCCAATGGCTCGATGGGCTTCCGCTACTCAGAGAGCGGCGAGGGCAAATGGAACCTGGATCTCGGAGCGATCGAACCGGCGCTGTCCCTCCGGGAAGTGTCAATGGAAAGCGCCGAGATCCTGCTGCCGTGCTTCGAGGACGCCGGCGGGGACGGCAGCGTGCTCCGCCGCGGCGTGCCCGTCCTGGCGGTGGAAGGCCAGCTGGTCACCACCGTCTTCGACCTCATGCTGGCCCAGTACGGGGTCGGCCGCGACGGGCTTCCGGGGGACTGGGCCGCCGGCTACCAGGACGCAGCGACACCCTACACGCCGGCCTGGCAGGAGGAGATCACCTCCGTCCCGGCGCAGGCCTGCATCCGGGTGGCCCGCGAATTCGCCCGCAACGCCGAACAGTCCAAGGGCCGGTCGATGATCATCATGGGCGCCGGGATCTGCCAGTGGTTCCACGGCGACACCACCTACCGGGCGGTGCTGGCCCTGGTGATGCTGACCGGCTGCATGGGCCGCAACGGCGGCGGCTGGGCGCACTACGTCGGCCAGGAAAAGACCCGGCCGGTCACCGGCTGGCTGTCGCTGGCCAACGCCCTTGACTGGTCCCGGCCGCCGCGGACCATGATCGGCACAGGCTACTGGTACATGCACACGGACCAGTGGCGGCAGGACGGCTACTCCGCGGATGCGCTGAAGTCCCCGCTCTCCACCGGGGCCCTGGACGGCATGCTCACCGCGGATGCCCTCGCCCAGTCCGCCCGGCTCGGCTGGATGCCGTTTTACCCGCAGTTCGACCGGAACCCGCTGGACCTCGCGGACGAGGCCGGGGCGGCCGTCGCCGCCGGCACCGCGACGGACGCCGCCGGCTACATCGCCGATGCCCTGAAGAGCCGCACCCTGAACCCGGCGATCGAGGACGTGGACGCCCCGGAAAACTGGCCGCGGACCCTCGTGCTGTGGCGCTCCAACCTGTTCGGCTCCTCGGCCAAGGGCAACGAGTACTTCCTGCGGAACCTGCTGGGAACCCACAACAATGTCCTGGGCCAGGACCATGCCGAGGGGCTCAAGCCCAAGGATGTGAAATGGCATGAGCAGGCGCCCGAAGGGAAGCTCGACCTGCTGGTTTCCGCGGACTTCCGGATGACCTCCACCACCCTGCTGTCCGACGTCGTGTTCCCGGCCGCCACCTGGTACGAAAAACACGACCTGTCCTCCACCGACATGCATCCGTTCGTGCACGCCTTCACCCCCGCGATTGACCCGCCGTGGGAGACCAAGACTGACTTCGACACCTTCCACCTGCTGGCCCAGGAGTTCTCCCGGCAGGCCAAAACCCACCTCGGCGTCCGCCGGGACCTGGTGAGCGTGCCGCTGCAGCACGACACGCCCGGCCAGTTGGCCCAGCCCGGCGGGATTGTGCGGGACTGGCGGGACATGTCCGTCCCGGCGGTCCCTGGTCAGAACATGCCCATTTTTTCCGTCGTCGAGCGGGACTACACCGCCATCGCGGACAAGCTCGCCGCCGTCGGGCCGCTGGCGGACAAACTGGGCTTTACGGTCAAGAACGTCACGTACAAACTTGCCGGCCCGTTGGACCGGCTCAGCCGTTCCAACGGGGTGATGCTTGGCGGCGCCGCGGACGGCCGTCCCGCGATCGATACGGACGCGAAGATGGCCGAGGCCATCCTGGCGTTCTCCGGCACCACCAACGGGACGCTGGCCGTGCAGGGCTTCAAGGACCTGGAAATCCGCACCGGGAGGAAACTGGCGGACCTGGCCGAGGGCTCCGAAGAAAAATACATCACCTTCGCCCAGACCCAGGCCGGCCCGGTTCCGGTGATCACCTCGCCGGAATGGTCCGGCTCCGAGACCGGCGGCCGGCGCTACGCACCCTTCACCATCAACGTCGAGCGGCTCAAGCCCTTCCACACGCTGACCGGCCGGATGCACTTCTTCCTGGACCACGACTGGATCCGGGACATCGGCGAGGCGCTGCCGATCTACCGGCCGCCGCTGGACATGCACCGGCTCTTCGGCGAACCCAGGCTCGGCCAGGACGGGTCCATGGAGGTGGTGGTCCGCTACCTGACGCCACATTCCAAGTGGTCCATCCACTCCGAATACCAGGACAACCTGCTGATGCTCTCGCTCTCCCGCGGCGGGCCCACGGTCTGGATGAGCCCCGCCGACGCGGCGGCCATCGAGGTCAAGGACAACGACTGGGTGGAGTGCCTGAACATCAACGGCGTCCTGGTGGCCCGGGCGATCGTCAGCCACCGGATGCCGGCCGGTGTGGTCTACGTCCACCACGCGCAGGAACGCACCATCGACGTGCCGAAGTCCGAGGCCACCGGGCGGCGCGGCGGCATCCACAACTCCGTGACCCGGCTGCTGGTCAAGCCCTCGCACCTGATCGGCGGCTACGCCCAGCTCGCCTACGCGTTCAACTACCTTGGCCCCACCGGAAACCAGCGCGACATGGTGGCCACCGTCCGGCGTCGTTCCCAGGACGTGCAGTACTGATGCGTGTCATGGCCCAAATGGGCATGGTCATGAACCTGGACAAATGCATCGGCTGCCACACCTGTTCCGTAACCTGCAAGCAGGCGTGGACCAACCGTGCCGGCACCGAATACGTCTGGTTCAACAACGTCGAAACCCGGCCCGGGCAGGGCTATCCGCGCCGCTACGAGGACCAGGAGAAGTGGCACGGCGGCTGGGCGCTGAACAAGCGCGGGAAGCTGGTGCTCAAGGCGGGCGGCCGGGTGAAGAAGCTCTTCGGGATCTTCGCCAGCCCGGTCCAGCCCGAGCTCAAGGACTACTACGAGCCATGGACCTACGACTACAAGACCCTCGTTGACGCGCCCCTGGGCGACGACTTCCCGGTGGCCCGGCCCAAGTCCCTGATCACCGGGGAGGACACCAAGATCACCTGGTCCGCGAACTGGGACGATGACCTCGGCGGCTCCGCCGAGAACGGCCACCTGGACCCGATCGTGGAGAAGGTCCGGCGGGAATCCGAGGACAAGATCAAGTTCGCGTACGAACAAACCTTCATGTTCTACCTGCCGCGGATCTGCGAGCACTGCCTGAACCCGTCCTGCATGGCCTCCTGCCCCTCCGGCGCGATCTACAAGCGGGTGGAGGACGGGATTGTGCTGGTGGACCAGGACAAATGCCGCGGCTGGCGCCAGTGCGTCACCGGCTGCCCCTACAAGAAGATCTACTTCAACCACAAGACCGGCAAAGCCGAGAAGTGCACCTTCTGCTACCCGCGGGTGGAGGTGGGGCTCCCGACAGTCTGCTCCGAGACCTGCGTGGGCCGGCTGCGGTACCTGGGGCTGTTCCTGTACGACGCCGACGCCGTCACCGCGGCGGCCGCCGTCACGGACCCCCGGGAACTCTACGACGCCCAGATGGACGTGCTGCTGGACCCGAACGACCCCGCCGTCCAGGCCGAGGCCCGGGCCCAGGGCATCCCCGAAGACTGGATCGACGCCGCCGGGCGCTCGCCGGTCTACGCCCTGGCCAAGGTCTACAAGGTGGCGCTGCCGCTGCACCCGGAATACCGGACCATGCCGATGGTCTGGTACGTGCCGCCGCTCTCACCCGTGGTGGACCTGCTGCGCGACCAAGGCCACGACGGCGAGGACACCGGCAACCTTTTCGGCGCCATCGACGCGCTGCGCATCCCGGTGGAATACCTCGCTGAACTCTTCACCGCCGGCGACGCGGACCGGGTCACCGCGGTGCTGAAGAAGCTCGCCGCCATGCGCTCCTTCATGCGCGGCATCAGCCTCGGCAACGACCCGGACGACGCCATCCCGGAGGCCGTGGGGATGGACAGCCAGAGCATGTACGAGATGTACCGGCTGATGGCGATCGCGAAATACGAGGAGCGCTACGTCATCCCGAAGGCCCACGTGGAACAGGCCCACGACCTCGAGGAAATGGGCTGTTCGCTCGACTTCGAGGGCGGCCCCGGCATGCAGGATACCGCCCACTTCGGCGAAGCCAGCGGCCGGCCCGTCCCCGTGGCGGTGGAAACCTTCAACGCCCTCCGGGACCGGCAGACCTCCGGCTCTGCGCCCGGCGAAACCACCCTGCGCGGCAGGGTGAACCTGCTGAACTGGGACGGCACCGGAGCACCCTCCGGGCTTTTTCCGGAAAAGGCGTTGCTTCCGGAAAAACCGCCTCCGGCGGAACCGCCGCCGCCGAAACCGGCGGGCCCCGCGGAATCCCCTCCGGCGGGGGAGCAGCCATGACCCGCCGCCAGCAGGTCCTCTACCTCGCTGCGGCCTGGTGCCTGTCCTACCCTGAGGAGGAACTGACCGGCCGGGTCCCGCTGATGCGGGCCGCGCTGGCCGAGTTCCCCGGCGCCACGGCGGACTTCGCTGCAGTCCTGGACCAGCTGGAGTCCACGCCGCCGATCCAGCTCCAGTCCCAGTACGTGCGCGAGTTCGACCTCGGAAAGCGCCACGCCCTGCACCTTTCCTACTGGACTGACGGGGACACCCGGCGCCGCGGCGAGGTTCTGGGCAACTTCAAGAAGATCTACCGGCAAAGCGACATCCTGGTGGACACCCACGGCGAACTGCCCGACTACCTCCCGATGGTCCTCGAATACGCCGCGCTGGTGGACCTGGCGGCCGGCCGCGAGCTGCTGACGCGCTTCCGGGCGAGCCTGGAGATGCTCCGCTTCGGGCTGCTCCGGGACCAGCTGCCGCACGCCCGGATCCTGCAGGCCGTCTGCGCCACGCTGCCCGGGAAATCCCCGGCGGACGAGCAGGCCGTCATGCGGATGGCCGGGTACGGCCCGCCCACCGAGGCCGTGGGCCTGGACCCGTACGATCCGCGCCTGCTGCCCGTGAAGGGGGCCTGAGCATGCTGGCATTCGAAGCGGAACCCGGATCCGCCGTCGGACTCTCCGCACTGGACATCGTGCTGTGGGGCGTTCTCCCGTACGTCATGGTGGTGGTTTTGGTCGGCGGGCTTCTCTGGCGCTACAAGTACGACCAGTTCGGCTGGACCACGAGGTCTTCCCAGCTCTATGAGTCCAGGCTGCTGAGGATTGCGTCCCCGTTGTTCCACTTTGGCCTGCTCGCCGTAATCGCCGGTCACTTCTTCGGCCTGGTCATTCCGATGGGCTGGACCCAGGCGGCCGGGATGAGCCAGGAGTTCTACCACTTCAACGCCCTGCTGGTCGGCGGAATCGCCGGGGTCGGAACGCTGGGCGGGATCCTCCTGCTGATCTACCGCCGCCGGACCACCGGGCCGGTCTTCATGGCCACCACCGGCAATGACAAGACCATGTACGTGGTGCTCACCGCGGCCATTGTGTTCGGGCTGTGGACCACCTTGGCGAGTGTCTTCGAGGGCGAGCACGGGCACAATTACCGCGAGACCGTGGCCCCGTGGTTCCGCTCGCTGTTCATCTTCCAGCCCGACATCGCGGCGATGGCCGCGGCGCCGTTCTCCTTCCACCTGCACACCCTGGTAGGCATGGCGCTGTTCGTGATCTGGCCGTTCACGCGCCTGGTCCATGCCTTCACGGCCCCGTTCCACTACCTCTTCCGCCCCTACATCGTCTACCGCTCCCGGGACCGGGACACCGGTGGGGCCGGGGCCAAAGGCACAGCCGGCGCTGCCGGCGCCCGGAGCTCCACGGCCGGCGCGCGGCGGGGCTGGTCCGCCGTCGGAACCCGGGACCGGGACACCAGGAACCGGTAACCCGGTGCCACCGCTGAAGCTGCGTTGCTGAACTGCTTGTTGACCAAGGAAGGAGACCGCCGTGGCCGGAGCAGTGTCCCCGCCCGTCGCCGCCCCCGCGGGCCGGGCGCTCAATCTGACGCTCGCCACCTCGACCTCCGTGGTGTGCTTCTGGGCCTGGAACTCCATCGCCACGCTGAGCGCGTTCTACACCCAGCACCTGCACCTCAATCCGGCCACCACCGGCGTGCTCGTGGCCATGCCCGTCTTCGTCGGCTCGCTGGGGCGGATCGTCGTCGGCGCCTTGACGGACAAGTACGGCGGCCGCGCCATGTTCACTTTTGTCCTGCTGGCCTCCATCGTCCCGATCCTGCTGGTGGCCGTCGGCGGCAGCCTCGACTCCTTCGCCCTGGTGCTGGCTGCCGGCGTGCTGCTGGGGGTCGCCGGAACCGTCTTCGCCGTCGGGATCCCCTTCGTCAGCGCTTGGTACGAGCCCGCCCGGCGGGGTTTCGCCACCGGCGTCTTCGGCGCGGGCATGGGCGGAACGGCCCTGGCCGCTTTCCTGAACCCCCGGCTTGTCGCCGCCATCGGCTACGTTCCCACCCACCTGCTGATCGCCGCGATTCTGGCGGTCATGGCCGCCATCATCTGGTTCCGATTGAAGGAGGCGCCGGGCTGGACCCGCAGCAACGCGCCCGTGATGCCCAAGCTGATCGACGCCGCGAAGACCCCGGTCACGTGGAAGCTGTGCTTCCTCTACGCAGTCCTCTTCGGTGGCTTCGTTTCCTTCGCCACGTATCTGCCCACGTACCTCCGGGATGTCTACAGCTTCGATCCCAGCGCGGCCGGCGCCCGTACCGCGGGGTTTGCGCTCGCAGCCGTGCTGGCGCGGCCGGTGGGCGGCGTACTCGCCGACAAGATCGGTCCCAAGCCAGTGGTGATCGCTGCCCTCGCCGGCGTCGCCGTCCTTGCCTGGGTGGTGAACCTGCAACCCGACGGCGACGTCCCCGCCGGCCTGACGTTCGTCGCCATGGCGGCGGCGCTGGGCCTGGGCACGGGCGGGGTGTTCGCCTGGGTGGGGGTCCTCGCGCCGGAGGGCAAGGTCGGCAGCATCAGCGGGGTGGTCAGCGCGGCCGGCGGCCTGGGCGGCTACTTCCCGCCGCTGATCATGGGCGCCACCTATGACGCCGCGGCGCACAGCTACGCGATCGGGCTGCTGCTGCTCGTCGCCACAGCGTTCGCGGCGCTTGTCTTCACCATCTTCGCCATGCACGGCAGGACCAAGGCCAAGGTCGCGGCCGCCTAGCCGGTGCCGCGGGATTAGCCGAACAGGAGGGTGGCCAGCGTAAAGATGGCCAGCCCGGCCAGGGCGCCCACCACCGTGCCGTTGATCCGGATGAACTGCAGGTCCCTGCCGACCTGCAGCTCGATCTTCTGCGACGTCTCTTCGGCATCCCAGCGGGCCACGGTGTCCGTGATGACCCCCGCGATGTCCGAGCGGTAGGTCTTCACGAGGTAGCCGGCCGCGTCGCCGATCCAGGCGTTCACCTTGCCGGCGAGCTCGGGATCGACCAGCAGCCGGGTGCCGAAGTCATGCACGGCCGCCTTGAACTTGACGGTCAGTTCGCTGTGCGGGTCATCGACGGCGGTGAGCAGGGCCGTCTTGATGGTCTCCCAGGTGCGGGAGGCGAGCTCGCGGACCTCCGGGTCGCCGAGCACTTGGGCCTTGATGCCCTCGGCGCGGGCGATCATGACAGGATCATGCTGCAGGTCCTGCGCGAGTTCCTTGAGGTACTTGTCGATCGAGAGGCGGACCTGGTGCTGCGGGTCGGACTGCACGGCGCGGGTGAACTTGAGGATCTCCACGTACACCTTGTCGCCCACCAGCCCGTCCACGAACGAGGGCACCCACGTCGGGGACCGGTCGGTGACCAGCCTGTTGACCGTCTCCTGGTTGTCCCGCACCCAGTCCACGGTGCGGTCCACCAGCAGGTCCACCAGCGCATGGTGGTGCCCGTCGTCGAAGATCCGCTCGGCGAGCCGGCCCACCGGCGGCCCCCACGGCGGGGTGAGCAGGTGCTTGCGGACCATGGACTCGATCACGGCCTGGACGTCGTCGTCGTTGAGGACCTTGAACGCGCCGCGGATGACGGCGGCACCTTCCTTGGCGACCCGGTCCGGGCCGCCGGGGCTGGACAGCCAGGCGCCGGCCTTGCGCGCAATGTCTGCGGACGCCAGCTTCTCCTGGACCACCTGTTCGGAGAGGAAATTGGTTTCCACGAATTCGCCCAGCGAGGCGCCGATCTGGTCCTTCCGGCGCGGGATGATCGCGGTATGCGGGATCTTGATGCCCATGGGGTACTTGAACAGGGCCGTGACGGCGAACCAGTCCGCGAGGGCCCCGACCATGCCGCCCTCGGCCGCGGCACGGACGTATTCGAGCCCCGGATACTGCTTCTGCAGGGCGAACGCGATGATGAAGATCACCGCCATGACGACCAGCAGCGAGAGGGCCAGGAGCTTCATCCGGCGAAGCGCCGCGGCCTTCTCGACGTCGCTGGAGGCAGCGGAACGCTGTCCGGGGGGACCGCCCGGCCGGGCGCCGCCCGGACGTCCCGCGGCGCCGGTCAGGGAAGTTGACTCAGTATTGACCTGCATGAGCCCAGCCTAGCCCGCCACGGAAACGGACGGTCCGCTAACGTGGCACCATGACCACTGATGAGCCTGCCGCCGCCCGGCCTTTGGTCTATGCCCACCGCGGCGCCAGCGGAACATTCGCCGAGCACACCCGGGCCGCGTACCTGCAGGCAATCGCCGACGGCGCCGACGGCGTCGAATGCGATGTCCACCTGACCCGGGACCAGCACGTGGTGCTCCTGCACGATGCCACCCTGGACCGCACCTCGGACGGCACCGGCCAGGTGGCCGACCGGACCCTGCAAGAACTCCAGGAACTGGACTTCTCCTCCTGGAAGGGAGCCCGGATCCCGGAGGCCTACGGCGCCAAGTCCGGGCAGTTCCTGACCCTGCCGGACCTGCTCGACATCCTGTGTGCGGCCGGCCGCGGGATCGGGCTGGCGATCGAGTTCAAACACCCGAGCCCGTACCAGCTCAGACTCGAGGACCGGGCCCTCGAGGTCCTGAGGGCCCAGGGCTGGGATCCGCGGACGTCGATGCTGGAGAACATCACGGTTTCCTTCATGAGCTTTAGCCCCGACTCCGTAAAACACCTCCTGGAGTCCGTACCGGCCGCGGCTGTCTGCCAGCTCGTGGATGACGTCAATGTGGCGGACATCCGGGAGGAACTGGGCCTCGGTGCCCTGACCGGCGGGGCGCTGGCCAACGTGATGAAGGCCGCCCAGGCTGAGGGGGAACGGATCCTGGCGGCGGCCGAGGCCGGCATTGCCGGCCCCGGCATCGGGTACGTCCGCACGCACGCCCCGGCCGTTCAGCGCTGGCTCGCCTCGGGGCTGCGGTGCCGGGTGTGGACGGTCGACACCGAGGACGACGTCGAACGGTGCCGGAAACTCGGGATCCAGGAGATCACCACCAACTGGCCCGCCCAGGTCCTCTCCCAGCTCATGGCGGACAGCCGGCCCCCACGGTAGCCGTCTGGCTGCCACACGGATCTTGGGCTGACATCTTCACATCCCCCGAGTCCCGGGCGGATTACGGCCGGCGTGGCCGCTGTGGTTGAGTTGTTGCATGCCATTTCGCCGGCCCGTCCCGGACCTCCAGACGCTGTCCGCGGCAGCGATGAGCGCGCTGCTGCTCACCAGTGCCGCCAAGCACTTCCGCGAGCCTGAATTTTTCCACCCGGTGGTACCTGACTTCCTGTGCCGGGACGACTCCGGCGAGCAGCCGAACGGGCCCCTGGCCGTCCTGTCCCGTGAGGAATGGGTGGCAGTGAGCGGGCTGCTGGAAGCCGCCGCCGCCGTCGGGCTCCTGGTCCCGGCCACCCGGAGGGCCGCCGCGGGCTGCGTCACGGCGATGTTCGCCGCCTTCCTCGCCGGCCACGTGGATGCCCTGCGCAAAGCCTACGGGCCGGAGGGCTCGCCGCGCCGGCGACGCGTGCACACCCTGCGGCTCCCGCTCCAGGCGCCCCTCATCGCATGGGCCTGGACTTTGACGCGGCGGAACCGGCGCCCGTGAAAATCCTGCAGTCACCGGCGGTGCGGATCGGTTTATCGATCAGCATCGCCACCGGTCTCTACGGCGTCTCCTTCGGTGCGCTGTCCGTAACCTCGGGCCTGGATTTCTGGCAGACCATGGCACTGAGCCTGCTGCTGTTCAGCGGCGGCTCGCAGTTCGCCTTCATCGGTGTGGTGGCCGGAGGCGGGTCCGGCGTCGCAGCGATGGGCGCCGCGACGCTGCTGGGCATGCGCAACGGCATCTACGGCATGCAGATCAATGCCCTCCTGCAGCCGCGCGGGTGGCGGAAG
This sequence comes from Arthrobacter sp. P1_B9, assembly GCF_056406495.1. Classification (NCBI taxonomy): domain Bacteria; kingdom Bacillati; phylum Actinomycetota; class Actinomycetes; order Micrococcales; family Micrococcaceae; genus Arthrobacter; species Arthrobacter sp. P1_B9. Next base: position 126,907 of record NZ_JBFUAA010000004.1, on the reverse strand, counting down.
TTTGCCGCGGCCCAGCTGACCATCGACGAGTCCACCGCCACCAGCACAGGGCAGACGGACCCCGACGAGCAGAAACGCGGCTTCTGGACCGCCGGAATCGGCGTCTTTGTCCTCTGGAACCTGTTCACCGCCCTCGGCGCACTGGCCGGCGGGGCGCTCGGGGATCCCAAACAGTGGGGACTGGACGGCGCCGCCGTGGCGGCCTTCCTGGGCCTGCTCTGGCCGCGGCTGAAAGGCAGGGAACCTGTGGCCATCGCGGTGGTCTGCGCGCTGGCCACCGTGCTGGCCGTGCCGTTCGTGCCCCCGGGAGTGCCGATCCTCGTCGCCGCCGTGGTCGCGGCAGGGATCGGCTGGTTCAGCCACGGCCGCAGCGACGAGGGCCTGGAACCGGACGTCGATCCGTACGCGGAGGACCACGTGCACCACCACCACGACCCGGCCCGCGAATCCCGCGGTGACCGCCCCGGAGACGACGCATGAATCTTTGGATGTGGCTGCTGCTCTCCTGCCTGCTCGCCTACGCCTGGAAGCTGCTCGGTTACCTGGTGCCGGCCAGCCTGCTCCGCAACCCGCGGATGTCCAGGATTGCCGGGACCATGACAATCGGGCTGCTGGCGTCCCTGACGGTGGTCAATGCTGTCGCCTCCGGCCAGTCGCTCGTCCTGGACGCCCGGCTGGGCGCATTGGCGGCGGCGGGCATCGCCTTGTGGTTGCGCGCGCCGTTCCTGGTGGTGGTGATCGCCGGCGCGGCCGCGGCCGCTGGGCTCCGGCTGCTCGGCTGGGACTGACCCGCCAGTGGAACGCCTGACCGCGCTGGAGCGCGGATGGGCTGTGGGTGCCGCCGGAACGGTCTTTAGTCCCTACTTGGTGCCGGGATCGCATGGGAGCATTCGAACATGACTGAACACGACGGCGAGCTGCCGGCTGCCGGCCGGGAGGCTGCCGACGAGCAGGCCGCGGAGCAGCAGGCCGCGGAGCAGCAGGCCGCGGAGCCGCGCAAGGATCAGCGCACCAAGCAGCACGAGCCGTATGTTTCCGGCGGGGCTGAGTCCACCCGGGAAATGCGCGAAATGTCCCGCCGCCGTCGGGAAGCCGAAGAGAAGCTTCAACAACACCTTCTCGAAGCCAAGGAAAAGCCGGCCGAAGACTAGCGCCGGGCACCGGGCTGTCGGGGCACCTGCAGGATCCGGCGCTTATGGGTGCTAGCCGAGAACGGCGTCGAACGCGGTGCCCGTCAGCGGGGCCTGCGGCGGCAACGCCCGGTCCGGCCGCTCCGTCCGGATGGCGTCCTCAACCAGCGCCACGGGCCGGCGCCACGCGTCGGAGCCCGGCTCCATGGTGTCCACGACGCCGATCAGCATGGCCAGCAGGCGGATCATGTCCGTCATGGAAATATCGCTGCGCAGGGTGCCCTGCCCCTGGCCCCGGCCCAGCAGCACGGCGATGGATTCAATCAGGCCACCCGTAATCCCGGTCAGCAGCCCGCGCCGGCCCGCGACAGCTCCCAGCAGGTTGGCCTCTTCGCTGGCGACATGCATCGTGGCATCGATGACCCGAAAGAGCCCTGCGGCGGCGTCAGGATCGGCCAGGGCCTCATCGATGGCCGGATCCACCTGCAGCCGGAGCTGCTGGTTCAGGGCAGCGAGCACCAGCTCTTCCTTGTCGGCGAAATTCCGGAAAAGGGTGGCGGGACCCACGCCGGCGGTGACGGCAATGGTCTGCAGCGGCACCTCGGGGCCGTGCTCGCGGAAGCACTGGCGGGCCGCGGCGATGATTTTGTCCACGTTGCGCGCGGCATCTGCGCGGAGCGGCCTGCGGTCTACTGCCCGGTTCATTTGCCTAGGGTAGCAACGCGAAGGGTGTGCGAACCTGTTACCGGCGGGTAGTGACTTATGTGACGGTGGCGGAGGTGCGCCCGGCCGCTGCCGGGCTTGAATCGCGTGAAAGACTGGTGCCGGACAGCCCGGAAGTTTTCGCCCCCGGTGTCCTGACTGAGTGAAGGGAACCACCACATGCTGGTCGCATTCTCCGTAGCACCCTCCGGTGACCCCGCCAACGGGCAAGCGCCCGGCGACGCGTCGGTGCACGACGCCGTCGCGGCCGCGGTGCGGATCGTCCGGGAGTCGGGCCTGCCCAACCGGACGAGTTCCATGTTCACCGAGATCGAGGGCGACTGGGACCAGGTCATGGACGTCGTCAAGCGGGCCACGGACGCGGTGGGCGCCTACGGTTCGCGCGTCTCGCTGGTCCTCAAGGCGGACATCCGGCCGGGCTACAGCGGCGAGCTGACCGGCAAGGTGGAACGGCTGGAAAACGCCATCGACGGGCAGGGCGCCGGCGGGACCGGCCCGCAGATTCCAACCCGGCCGGGAAACCAGGCGTACTGAGCCGGACCGCACGCCGAAACGCGGGCGGGAACGGCGCGCCCGGAGGGGTACCGCCAGGCGCGGGCGGCTGGAACACTGGGGGCATGATCGAGCATCAACCCGCCCCCGGCTGGGTCGCCGTCGAGAACTTCCTCTCCGACGCGGTGGTCCGCCCGGACCGTTCACTCAAGCGCGCCGTGACCAGCGCACTTGAGGCAGGCATGCCGGCCATCGAAGTGGCCCCCAACGCCGGCAAACTCCTGAAACTGCTGGTCCAGCTCTCCGGTGCGCGCCACGTCCTGGAGATCGGCACGCTGGCCGGCTTCAGCACCATCTGGATGGCCCAGGGACTGCCCGACGACGGCCGGCTGGTCACCTGTGAATACCTCCCCCTGCACGCCCGCGTCGCGCGGACCAACGTTGACGACGCCGGGCTGGGCCACAAGGTGGAGATCCGGGTCGGCGCGGCGCTGGACACCCTGCCCGAGCTGGAAAGCGAGGCCGGGCCGCCCTTCGATTTCGTGTTCATCGATGCCGACAAGGAAAACAACCCGCACTACCTGGACTGGGCCATCCGGCTTGGCCGGCCCGGCACCACCATCGTGGTGGACAACGTCGTGTGGGAGGGTGCGGTGCTGGACGCGTCGATGGACCCGGTCAACGCCCCCGGAATCATCAGCACGCTCCAGATGATGGGCGATGACCCGCGGCTGGACGGCACCGTGATCCAGACCGTGGGTTCGAAAGGCTGGGACGGCTTCGCCCTCGCGATCGTCCGCTAGGCGCAAGAGACTGTCCGCCGGGGCGAACGCGCCGGTGGCAGCCGACCCCGTGCAGCCCCCGGCCACCCCCAAGTGCTAAGTATGCTTAGATTACTTGTCGACGGCGCCAGCGATGGCGGCGCGGCCGCGGACGCGCAGGACTTCAGCCACGTGGCCGGGCCCAGCCCGAATCCGCCCAGCCCGAATCCGCCCAGCCCGAAGGAACACAGGCAGCCGAAATGAACGGGATCCCCATCTCCGACCACCCCCTACCCGTCCGGATCAGCTCCGCGGCCGCAGACCTGGAGACGATCAGCCCCCTGCTGTCCGAGGCGCAGGACGCCGTCCGCGATGTCCCGGGGCTGCTGGAGCTGGCCAAGGCGGCCGCGGCGGCGGCGCCCAAACCCGGGGACGGCCGGACCGCGTTCCTGTGGGAGATTCTGGCCTCCGTAACCGCCGTCGATGTCGCCGCCGGACGGGTGCTGGAACCCCACCTGGACGCCGTGGCGATCCTGGCCCAGGCCGGCGACGAGGCGGCACGGCACGGCCGGGACTGCCCGGACCCCGACGATGCCAACTTCGAGGGGGCCTGGGGTGTGTTCGCCGCCGAGGCGCCCGGCCTGCGGCTTGAAGCCAAGGAATCCGCAGACGGCTGGATCCTGCAGGGATCCAAGCCCTGGTGCTCGCTCGCCGCCCAACTGGACCATGCCGTGCTGACGGCCCATCTGGAGGCCGGAGGCCGGGCCGCCTTCGCCGTCGACCTCCACGCGAACGGCGTGGGCTTCGCGAATCCGGAGTGGACCAGCCTGGGACTGCGCGAGATTCCCAGCGGCACAGTCCACTTCGAGGCCGTTCCCGCCGTGCCCCTCGGCGGCGCCGGCTGGTATTACCAGCGCCCTGGTTTCGCGTGGGGCGGCATGGGCGTGGCCGCCTGCTGGCTCGGCGGCGCCGTCGCCGTGGCGCGCAGCTTCGCCGACTCCCTGCGGCACGCCGCCGACGGCGGACGGGAACCGGACCAGATTGCGCTGGCCCACCTCGGCGAGATTGACCGAACGCTTGCCGCCCTCACCGCCTACCTGGCCGGCACGGCCGCAAGGATCGACGCAGGCGAACTCTCGGACCGCGGTGCGTGGCAGGAAGCCCTGCGTGTGCGCGGCAGCGTGGCCGCCGCCGTCGAACGCGTCCAGACGCTCGTGAGCCAAAATCTCGGTCCGGCCCCCCTCGCCTTTGACGAGCGCTACGGAAAACGGATGGCCGATCTCGCCCTGTACATCCGCCAGCACCACGCGATGCGCGACGACGCGCAGCTGGGCGCCCTGGCACTGGCCGAAAGCAACCCATGGTGACTTTCACACACAACGACGCCGGGACGTCCGAGGCCGCCTGGGCCGGCAGCCCCGCCGCCAGGCTGCCGGACCTGCCGCTGGATGACGCGGCGCTCGCCGGCCGGGCCTTCATTGTCCTGGCCGCGCACCCGGACGACGAATCGCTCGGGGCTGGCGGGCTGATGGCCCGGCTGCACGCCGTCGGCGCCACGGTCCGCGTGCTGCTGTGCACGGCGGGGGAAGGATCCCACCCCGGCTCGCCAACGACGACGCCGGAACAGCTCGCCGCGGTCCGGCTGCAGGAGTTCGGCGACGCCCTGAAACGCCTTTCCGGAGCCGGGAACGGGGCCGGGAACGTGGCGTGGCAGTGCCTGGGCCTGCCCGACGGTCACCTCGCCGGGCACCGGGAAGAGATCCGGGCCGCGGTCCGGGACGCGGTCCGGGAGGCGGCGGCCGTGTTCGGTCGCCCCGCCGACGAGGTGGTTCTCGTGGCGCCCTACCGCTCCGATGGACACACCGACCACGACGTCCTCGGATCCGTTGCCGCCGGGCTCAGCGCCGCGGCGGGCCACGCCCTCCTCGAATACCCCATCTGGTACTGGTTATGGGCGGCACCAGGCGCGCCGGACGCCGGTGGCGGCCCGGCCGGGGCGGCCGGCCTGACCGGACCCGGCGACCCGGACGGCGGGGCATGGCGCGGCTGGTTCCGGCTGCCGCTGCGCCCGGCAGAGCTTGAGGCCAAGGCCGCCGCGATGGCGGCACATGTGTCCCAGGTGCGCCCGCTCTCCGCGCTGCCGGGCGACGAGGTGCTCCTGCCCCCGGCCTTCCTGACACACTTTGAGCGGACCTGGGAGACGTTTGCCTGGCACCCCGCGGTCGCCCCGGCGGATGGGCCGGGCGACGGCCCGGGCGATGGCGGGGCGGATGGAGGGTCCCGGCGGCCCTTCGCCGCGGGCGACGCGGAGCGCGTGTTCGATGCCGTCCACGCCCGGGAGGAGGACCCCTGGCAGTACACCTCGAGCTGGTACGAGCAGCGCAAACGCACCCTCACGCTCGCCGCGCTGCCCGGCAGCAGCTACACGTCCGGGTTGGAGATCGGCTGCTCCATCGGGACCCTGAGCGTGGAACTCGCGCCGCGGTGCGGAAGCTTCCTCGCCGTCGATGCCAGCGGCACCGCCCTGGACCGTGCCGCCAGGCGGCTCGCGCACCTGCCCGCGGCGGCGGCGCGACACCTGACCGTCCCGAACGAGTGGCCGGACGGATCGTTCGACCTGATCGTGGTTTCAGAGGTGGGCTACTACCTCTCGCCGGCAGAGCTCGCCGGACTGTTCGACCGGATTCAAGGCTCGCTCATGCCTGGCGGGACCCTCGCGCTGTGCCACTGGCGGCACCCCATTTCCGGCTGGGAGCTCGACGGCGACGCGGTCCACGCCGCGGCCCGGCGGCACCTGGGCTGGGCCGGCGGCGGGACCTACCAGGAGCGCGACTTTGTGCTCGAGGTGTTCCTTGCCCCGGACGCTGTACCGGGTGCCGCGCCGGGCCTGGGCGGCCCGGAACGGATGCGGTGACCCCGATGACGGCGCTGCCGTTGCCGCGCGGGCACCGCATCGACCGGGTCGCCGTCGTCATGCCCGCAAACAACGAAGAAGACCACCTGGAACTGGCGTTGGAGGCCGTTCAGCGGTCCGCGGACGCCCTGCGCAGGGTCCGGTCCGACGTCGAGACCCGGGTGACGGTGGTGCTGGACAGCTGCACGGACGGTTCCGCCGCCGTCATGGCCGGCTTCGCAGCCTCGGACCCGCGTTTCAGCGCATTGGAGGTCAGCTACCACAGCGCCGGCGCCAGCCGGGCCGCTGGCGTCCGGGCCTCCGGCATCGGCGTGACCCGGCGGCGGCCGCCCGGCCAGCGCTGGACGCCGCCGCCCTGGGCCGGCCGGACCTGGCTGGCCAACACCGACGCCGATTCCCGGGTGCCGGAGAACTGGCTGGTGCGCCAGCTGGAGTTCGCCGAGGCCGGGGCCGACGCCGTGCTGGGTTCCGTGGAACCCGACCCCGCCGGGATGGACCCTGAGCTGCTCCGGCGCTGGCACGAACGCCACCCCTTCCGCGAGGACCACCCCCATATCTATGGCGCGAATTTCGGGGTCCGGGCTTCCGCCTATCTTGCCGCCGGAGGGTTCGCCCGGGTCACGTCCGAAGAAGACCGGACCCTGGTGCACAGCCTCCGCAGCCGCGCCTTTACGGTCACCGCGACGGACAGCATCAGGGTCATGACCTCCGGCCGGACCCATGCCCGGGCGCCCCACGGCTTTGGCACCTACCTGCGGAGCTTGGGCCACCTGCTGCCGCCTGCCAGCTGAAGATTCATTGACGCCGGGACCAGGCCGCTCCACACTGAAGAAGTGACGGACGATGCGAAAGAACCCAGCATTGATCAGGTTGTCGAGCGTCTGGCTGCCAGGTTTCCGCACGTACCGCGGAGGCACATCGCCGGGATCGTCGGCGAGGAATTCGATGCCCTGAACGCAGGCCGGATCCGGACCTACATACCCACACTGGTTGAGCGCGGCGCCCGCGTGCGGCTCAAGAGCGAGTTCGGGATCAGCGCCGCCGAAGACTAACGCACGTGACGCCGCCCCCTACCCCCGAGTTCGCCGGATCCGCGCCACACCGCCGGAAAGTTCCGGCGATCCCGCAGCTGTCCGGCGATTTCGACGGCGGCGGCCGGCGGTCTGCAGTGCCCGTGAGGGGCGGAGCGCGGGGGTGAATCCGGGGCCGGGGCAGGACTCGCTGTCAGCCGTCACCGGACTCAGCGCCGACGAAGCTGCCCGGCGGTTGAAGCAATTCGGTGCCAACAAACTGCCCGAGCCCCGTCCGGTCCCCGGCTGGCGAAGGCTCTTGGCTGAGCTGACCCATTTCTTCGCGATCATGCTCTGGGTGGCGGCCGTCTTCGCGATCATTGCCGGCATGCCGGAACTGGGCATCGCCATCGTGGCGGTGATCCTGGTCAACGGGGTGTTCGCCTACATCCAGCAGGAGCGGGCCCAGCATGCCGCCGCCAAGCTCCGCGAACTGCTCCCGGCCATGGTGTCAGTCCGCCGGGACGGCCGCGTCATCAAGGTCCACTCCACCGAACTGGTGCCGGACGACGTCGTGGTGCTCGTGGCCGGCGACCGCGTTCCGGCGGACCTCCGGCTGGCCCTGGCCACCGGCTGCGAGGTGGACGAGTCCATGCTCACGGGCGAAAGCGAGGCAGTCGCCAAAACCCCCGGCGACACCGCCTTCGGCGGGACCTTCCTGGTCAACGGGCACGCCGAAGGCGTGGTCTCGGTGACGGGCGGCCAGACCCGGCTCGCGGAGATCGCATCCCTGACAGGTAAAGTCGAAGCCCCCACCAGCCCGCTGTCGCTAGAACTGCAAAGAATCGTCCGCATCACCGCCACCATGGCCCTGGGCATCGGCGCCCTGTTCTTCGTCCTCTCGCTCGTGATCGGCATTTCCTGGCGCGACGCCTTCCTGTTCGCCATCGGGGTGGCCGTCGCGCTGGTCCCCGAGGGCCTGCTGCCGACCGTCACGCTCTCCCTGGCCGTCGGCGCGCAGCGCATGTCCAGGCGCAACGCCCTCGTGCGCAACCTCCAAGCCGTGGAGACCCTCGGCTCCACGACCTTCATCTGCACCGACAAGACCGGAACCCTGACGCAGAACCGGATGAACGTCGTCGAGGTCTGGACCCCGGCCGGGCTGCTGACCATCAATGGCCAGGGCTACGGCCCCGAAGCCGAGATGACGGGCGGCGGCCTTCAAGAAGCCCGGCGGCTCAGCGTCGCTGCCCGCGCCGCCTCGGTGGGGCGCGCCGTCCTCCACGAAGACCGCTGGATAGCCGAGGGGGACCCGATGGAGGCGGCCATCGACGCGCTCGCCGTCCGCCTCGCCCTTCCGGGTGAGCAGCCGGAATGGCCGACGCCGTCGCACCGGTTCGCGTTCGACTCCCGCCGGCTGCGGGAGTCGGCAATCGTCGGCACCGCCCTCTTCGTGAAGGGGGCCCCGGAGTCCGTGATTCCGCTGTGTCTGGCCACCGGAGGCGGGGCTTCTGATCCCGGCTCGAACCGCGCAATGGACATGGTTGACGAGATGGCCGCCCGTGGCCTGCGGGTACTCGCCGTCGCCCAGCGCAGCCTGCCCGGGCCGCCCGGCGCCGCGTTCAAGCTGGAGGACGTCGAGGCCGGGCTGACGCTGCTGGGCCTGATGGGCCTGCACGATCCGCCCCGGACCGAGGTGAAAGTGGCACTCCAAGCGGCCCGCGACGCAGGAATCAAAGTGGCGATGGTGACAGGCGACCACGCCTTCACCGCCGCCGCCATCGCCCGGGAGACGGGGCTGCTCGGCCCCACGGAAACCGTGCTGCAGGGAGGGGACCTGCCCGGCGATGACGCCGTCCTGGCCGCACTGCTGGACTGCGACGGAGTGGTGGTCAGCCGGGTGACGCCGGAACAGAAGCTCCGCGTGGCCCGGCTCCTGCAGGGCCGCGGGCATGTCCTGGCCATGACCGGCGACGGCGTCAACGACGGCCCGGCGCTGCAGCAGGCCGACATCGGGGTCGCGATGGGACGCAGCGGCACCGACGTCGCCCGTGAGGCCGCCGACCTCGTGCTGCTGGACGACGACTTCGCCACAATCATGGCCGCGGTGGAGCAGGGCCGTGCCACCTACGCGAACATCCGGCGCTTCCTGACGTACCACCTGACGGACAACGTCGCCGAGCTCACGCCCTTCGTTATCTGGGCCTTGTCCGGCGGCCACTTCCCACTGGCGCTGGGCGTGCTGCAGATCCTCGCCCTGGACATCGGCACCGACCTGCTGCCCGCCCTGGCCCTGGGCAGCGAGGCGCCAAGCAAGGGGACGCTGAAGCGGCCGCCCGAGCGCCGGCACCTGATGGACCGCGCCCTCATGTTTCGGGTGTTTGGGCTGCTGGGACCGGTCGAAGCGCTGATGGAGATGACGGCGTACACGGTGGTTCTGCTCGGTGCGGGGTGGCGGCCCGGCGCCGAGCTGCCGGCTAGCGACGTGCTCCTGGCGGCGTCCGGCGCGGCCTTCACCACGGTTGTCCTGGCCCAGCTGGCGAACGCCTTCGCCTGCCGCAGTGCCACCGTCCCGCCCTGGCGGCTGGGCTGGTTTACCAACAGGCTGCTGCTGTGGGCCGTGCTGGCCGAGCTGGGGCTGCTGTGCGTGTTCCTGTTCCTCGGGCCGTTGGCGGCGCTGCTGGGCCACGCTCCGCCGACGCCGGGAGGCCTGGCGGTGGCGCTGGCCGCCGTCCCTGCCGTCCTGCTCGCCGACTGGCTGTACAAGATCGTCCGCCGCCGCCGGGCTGGTTCCGCCGGCGACGCCGGGCCCGGCGCGGGAACAGGAGGCTTTCCCCCAGGCGGCACAGTAGCCGGCGGTGGCGCGCGGGTCCAAAGCCCCTGACCCCGGGACACCGGTCCCGCGCAGTATGGGTCCACCGACAATCCGCAGGAGTACTGACATGGCTGAATCGCCCGTGATGTGGTTTGACGAGATCGGCATGGCCGACGTCCCGCGGGTCGGCGGGAAGAACGCCTCGCTCGGCGAGCTCATCCGGACCCTCCAGAGCGAGGGGATACGGGTTCCTGACGGGTTCGCCACCACAGCCGCCGCGTACCGCTCGTTCGTCGTGGCCAACGGGATCGACGCCGCCATGCGATCGCGTATTGCCGCCTACCGGGCCGGGGACGCCACGCTGCGCGCCACCGGCGAGGCCATCCGGGACCTGTTCCTGGCCAGCGAGTTCCCCGGCGACATCGCCGAAGCCATCCGCGCCCACTACCGGACGCTGGGGGACCGGGCCGGCATGGACCGGCTCGCCGTGGCGGTGCGCAGCAGCGCGACGGCGGAGGATCTCCCGGACGCGAGCTTCGCCGGGCAGCAGGAGACCTTCCTGAACATTGCGGGTGAGCGGGAACTGCTGGACGCCTGCCGCCGCTGTTACGCCTCACTCTTCACGGACCGGGCCATCAGCTACCGCGAGGTCAAGGGCTTCGACCACATGGACGTCGCCCTCTCGATCGGCGTCCAGCGGATGGTGCGCTCCGACGTCGGGGCGTCCGGGGTGATGTTCTCCATCGATACCGACTCGGGCTTTCCCCGCGCCGCCGTCATCAGCGCGGCCTGGGGCCTCGGCGAAACAGTCGTCCAGGGCACCATCAATCCGGACAAGTACCTGGTCTTCAAGCCGCTCCTGACAGAGTCCGCGGCCGCGGAGGGCATCACCCCGATCATCGAGAAATCCCTCGGCTCCAAGGCCCGGAAGATGGTCTACAGCCGCGGCGGGAGCGCCCGCACCCGGATGGTGGACACCTCGGAGGCCGAGCGCCGGGCCTTCGTGCTGGGCGACGCCGAGATCCTCGCCCTCGCCCGCTGGGCCGTCACGGTCGAAAACCACTACGGCCGGCCCATGGACATGGAATGGGCCCGGGACGGCGAGACCGGGGAACTCTTCATGGTCCAGGCCCGGCCCGAGACGGTCCAGTCACGCCGGACCGGGCCGCAGTTCACCATCCACCACCTGCTGGAACAGGGGCCCGTGCTCGCCACCGGATCGGCCATCGGCGACTCGATTGCGCACGGCACGGCCTGCGTCATCCGGACCGCAGCGGACATCGCGGCGTTCCGCGACGGCGCCATCCTCGTGACCGAAATGACCGACCCGGACTGGGTGCCCATCATGAAACGGGCAGCCGGGATCGTCACGGACCACGGCGGCCCCACGAGCCACGCGGCGATCGTCAGCCGAGAGCTGGGTGTCCCCGCCGTCGTCGGAACCGGCAACGCCACGGCCGTCCTGGCCGAGGGCCGGTCCGTGACGATCTCCTGCGCCGAAGGTGATCTGGGCCGGGTCTACGACGGCACCCTGGCGTTCGAAACCGAAGATGTGGACCTCGGCGCGCTGCCTGCGACGCGCACGGCCGTCATGGTCAACATCGCCAGCCCGGCCGCGGCCTTCCAGTGGTGGCGGCTGCCGGCGGACGGCGTCGGGCTTGCCAGGATGGAATTCATCATCAGCAGCCTGATCCGCGTCCATCCCATGGCGCTTGTCCACCCGGAACGGGTCACGGATCCCGCCGAGGCGCACCAGATCCGGGAGCTGGCGCAGGCCTATGCGGACCCGGCCGAGTACTTCGTGGACGCCTTGTCGCTGGGGATCGCCAAGATCGCCGCGCCGTATTATCCGCGCCCCGTGATTGTCCGGCTCAGCGACTTCAAGACCAACGAATACGCCCACCTGCTCGGCGGGGCCGCCTTCGAGGAACCGGAAGAGAATCCCATGCTCGGGTTCCGCGGCGCCTCGCGCTACTACGACCCCCGTTACCGTGAGGGGTTCGCGCTCGAATGCGCCGCGCTCAAACGGGTCCGCGAGAAGCTCGGGTTCACCAACGTGATTGTCATGGTGCCGTTTTGCCGCACGCCGCAGGAGGCGGACAAAGTCCTGGCCGTGATGGCCGAGCACGGTTTGGTCCGCGGCAGCAACGGGCTGCAGGTCTACATGATGTGCGAAATCCCATCCAACGTGGTCCTGGCCGAGAAGTTCGCGACGCGGTTCGACGGGTTCTCGATCGGCTCCAACGACCTCACCCAGCTGGTCCTGGGCGTGGACCGTGACTCCGGCCAGCTCGCGGCGCTCTTCGATGAGCGGGACGAGGCCGTGATGGCGATGATCAGCGAGGCCATCCGCAAGGCCCACGCCGCCGGGATCAAGATCGGCATTTGCGGGCAGGGACCGAGCAACCACCCGGAGTTCGCCGCGTTCCTGGTGCGCGAAGGGATCGACTCGATCTCCCTGAACCCGGACAGCTACCTCAAGACCGTGCCGCGGATCGCGGAAGCGGAGACTGAGTCAGCCGTCGCGGCAGCGGAGACAGAGTCAGCCAGGAAATAGTCATCCCGGTAGCGGGGCCTGCCGCGCGCTTTCCCGGGACCGCACCGGGCTGGCGGCGCCGTGGCGGCCGGGGCCGAGTGAACGCAGGGCATTGAGGATCGTGGCGAGGTCCACCAGTTCCTGGGACAGGGCGCCGGCGATGGCCGGCACGTAGCCCGCGGCCGCGGCCAGCATGAGGGCCACGCTCAGGCCGATGCCGATCCAGATGCTCTGCAAGGCCACCTGCACGGTGCGTTGCCCGATCCGGACAGCGGTCCCCACCTTGGAGAGATCATCGAGGATGATCACGACGTCGGCCGACTCGCCGGCCGCCGTCGAGCCGCGGGCGCCCATGGCGATTCCGACGTCGGCGACCGCCAGGACGGGGGCATCGTTGACGCCGTCGCCGACCATCATGACCGGACGGTCCGGCAGCGACCTGATGGCCTCGACTTTGTCCCGCGGCAGGCACTCGGCGCGGACGTCAGTGAGCCCTGCCTCGTCCGCGATGTGCCGGGCCGTGGCGAGCGCGTCACCGGTCAGCATGACCGTTCGGCGTACGCCCAGGGCCTTGAGGTCGGCGAGGGTGCGGCGGGTCTCCTTGCGGATGGGATCGCTCATCACCAGGGCGCCCACGAATTTTCCGCCGGCACCGACGTAGATGGCGAGCTCGCCGCTGGCCAGCCCCGCCTCCACCACGCCGGACGCCCACTCTGCGACGAACGCGGGCTTGCCCACCACCACGTCCTGGCCGTCGAACCTGGCGCGGACCCCGTGGGTGGCGAATTCGGTGGCTTCGGTGGCGGCCGCGAAGGGCAGGGCCCGGTTCCGGGCGGCCTCCACCACTGAGGCGGCCAGGACATGCGAGGAATACTGTTCCGCGGACGCCGCCAACTGCAGGACCTCGTCCTCTGCGAGGGGCCCGGCGGTCCGGATACGCAGCAGGGACGGGCGGCCGTACGTGAGGGTCCCTGTCTTGTCGAAGGCGGCCGTCTTGATCCGGCTCAGCTGTTCCAGCACCCCGGCGTACTTGACGATGACGCCGGAGTGCGCGGCGCGGCTCATGCCGCCGAGGAACGCCACCGGCGCGGCGATCAGCAGGGGGCACGGCGTGGCCACCACGAGGACCTCCGCGAAGCGTTCCGGGCTGCCGCTGATGATCCAGCCCACGGCGCCGAGCACGTACGCGAGGGCCGTGAACGGCACGGCATAGCGGTCCGCGAGCCGGACCATGGGCGCCTTGCTGTCCGCAGCCTCCTGCACGAGGGCGACGATCCGGCTGTACTGCGAATCCTCCATGCGCGCCGTGACCCGCATCCGGACCGCGGCCTCACCGTTCAGCGAACCGCTCATGAGCCCGTCCCCGGCGGACCGCTCCACCGGCAGGCTCTCCCCGGTGAGCGATGACTCATCGAAAGAGCCGGACTCGGAGAGCAGGACGCCGTCCAGCGGGACCACCTCGCCGGGCCTGACCAGCAGGATATCCCCGATCTCGACGTCGGCGGCCGCCACATCCTCGTGTTGGCTCTCCGTTGGGGTTCCGGCTGTGTGCGTTCCGGCGGCGGCGGAGCCGTTGCGCTCCCGGTGGGCCGTCTGCGGGACGCGTTCGAGCAATGCGGTGAGTTCGCCCTTTGCCCTGCCGGCGGCGTAGTCCTCAAGGGCAGTGCCGCCCGCAAGCATGAGTACGACGATCATCGAGGCGACGTACTCGCCCACCAGCACGGTGCTGACGATTGCGGTGACGGCCAGGATGTCGATGCCGAACTGGCCGCCTGCGAGCCGGCGCGCCATCCCGACGGCGAGGTAGGCCGCCACAGCCAGGGCATAGACGCTCGCAGCAGCCCGGGCTATGCCTTCCTGCCCGGAGAGCAGCAAGACCAGCACCGCCAGCAGGACGACGAGGGTCCCGGCCACGAGCGGATACCGGAGTACGAATTTCACGGATGTTCCGCCTTAGCTTCGTATCAGTTTTGGCGTCTCCCTGAATCCTACTGCGCGGCCGCGCCCGGCTTGCCGGGGACGGCCTCCCGGACCGTCCCCGGACCTCGGCATGAGAGGCTGGAAGAGCATCCGTCCCGATCAAGCGGGCCGGCGCGCAGGGACCCGATACATGCAATGGGCGCGGCGCAGCACAAGCGATGCCAGGAGGAATGACGTGCGAAGCAGTTCAGAGACCGTCGACACCCGGACCGCCCTGGTGGTGGGGGCAAGCGGAATTGCCGGATCCGCCCTGGTGGACAGGCTCGCCGAGGAGGGCTGGGACGTGGTGGGGCTCTCCCGCAATCCCCTTCGCCGCCGTGACGTGCGCCATGTGAGCGCGGACCTGACATCCGTGGAGAACCTGCGCGAGGCCCTGGCAGGTGTTTCGCCCACCCATGTGTTCTACACCGCCTGGTCCAGGCGGAAGACCGAACAAGAGAACATCGACACAAACGCGGGCATGCTGCGGAACGTCCTCGCCAGCCTCAACGGCAAGCCTGTGAAGCACGTCGCCCTCATGACCGGGCTGAAGCACTATCTGGGCCCGTTTGAAGCGTATGCGGCCGGGGAAATGCCGGACACCCCCTTTCGGGAGAGCGAGCCGAGGCTGCCGACGCCGAACTTCTACTACGCCCAGGAAGACGAGTTGTGGGCTGCGGCCGCGAAGCAGGGCTTTGGCTGGTCCGTGCACCGGGCGCATACGGTGATCGGACATGCGGTCGGGAACGCCATGAACATGGGGCTCACCCTCGCCGTTCAGGCATCCATCTGTAAGGAACTGGGCCAACCGTTCATCTTCCCGGGCTCCGAGACGCAGTGGAACAGCCTCACGGACATGACCGACAGCGGACTGCTGGCGGACCACATGATCTGGGCGGCCACAGCGGACAACGTTGGCGACCAGGCCTACAACATCGTCAACGGCGATGTCTTCCGCTGGCGGCGCATGTGGCCTGCGCTGGCCGACTACTTCGGGGTCGAGCCGGTAGGTTACAGCAACGAACCGCGGCCGTTGGAGCAGCAAATGCGCGGCATGGAAGGCGTGTGGTCGGCCATCGCCGCCCGCCATGGGCTGGCCGAACCCGACCTCGCGCAGGTCGCCTCCTGGTGGCACACGGACGGCGACTTGGGCCGGAACCTCGAGGTGGTCACGGACATGAGCAAGAGCCGGCTTGCCGGTTTCACCGGGTACCGCCGCACGGAAGACGCCTTCCTGCAGCTGTTCGACCGGTACCGTGCGGACGGCCTGATTCCGGCGGCCTCCTAGGCTGCGGCACGGGCGGGGCCTTTGAGCCCTAGCCTGCCGTAGTGCGTGGAGCCAAGGTGAAACATGGGGTCCATGACCGCGGGCCGCCGCCGGCTGTTGGTGATCGCGGCCGTGGTGGTTGCGCTGCTTCTGGCCGCCGGTGCCGCGGTCGTGCTGCTTCAGGGGGCGCCGACGGCGTCACCGCCCCCATCTGCGCCCGTCACCGCCCCGGTATCCGGACCCGTCAGCGCAAGTGCCTCCGGGACCGCGCCCCCTGCCTCCCCGTCCCCTGAACCGACCTCGGCATCGCCGGCCCCGGACACCAGCGGGCCAGTTCCGGCCGAGCCGGTTCCCGTCCCCCCGCCGAGCCGGGCACCGACGGCTCCCGCTCCCGTGCCCCCCGCGGCGCGGTTCCCCGCCGCGCTCGCCGGCCACGACGTCGAGACCATCCCGGGCGCCGGAACCGTAGTGGCCCTGACCTTCGACGCCGGCGCCAACGCTGCCGGACTGCCGAGCATCCTGCAGAGTCTCGCAGCCGCGGACGTGCGGGCCACGTTCTTCCTTACCGGCAGCTGGGCCGCCGCGAACCCCGGAGGCGTGGCGGCGATCGTCGCCGGCGGGCACCGGGTGGGCAACCATTCCATGACCCATCCGGCATTCACCGGGCTGCCCGACGCCGGCATCAAGGACCAGGTCCGATCGGCCGAACAGGCCATCCGGGCGGCCGGGGCTGACCCGCGGCCGCTCTTCCGGTTTCCCTTCGGCGACCGCGACGCCAGGACCATCGCCACGGTCAACAACCTCGGCTACCTTCCGGTGCGCTGGAGCGTCGACACCCTGGGCTGGAAAGGCACCAGCGGCGGAGCGACGGCGCGGCTCGTCGCGGACCGCGTCCTGGCGGGCCTGCAGCCGGGGGAAATTGTCCTGATGCACATCGGCTCCAACCCCGACGACGGCACCACGCTGGACGCCGCTGCCCTGCCCCAGCTGATCAGCCGCATCCGCCAGGCCGGCTATGGCTTCACCACCCTCGACGCACTCCTGGGCTAGGGGCGGGCCGAACGCCACTGTCGCGGCGCACTGATCGCTGATAGGACAGGGCCATGACGGAGTCGCCCACAGTTGCCGCCGCGCTGGCTCCCGTCGATGCCGTGATCTTTGACCTCGACGGCGTCGTGACCGATACCGGCGAGCTCCGCGCGGCAGCTTGGAAACAACTCTTTGACGACGTCATGACGGACCCCCGGCTTCCCGCTGACGCGCGGCGCGCGCCCTTCACGGACGATGACTTCGCACGCTGGATCGAGGGCCGGACCTGGGAGGACGGCGTGGCCGCATTCCTGGCCTCGCGCGGGGTCCCCATTCCCCGCGGCTCGCCCGCGGACGGCCCGGACGAGTGGACGGCGTTCGGACTCGCGCAGCGCCAGAACGGAATTTTCGAAGCCATGCTCGCGGGCCGGCCCGTGCCCGTTTTCCCCGGCACCGTGGCGCTGCTTGAGCGGCTCCGGGCCGGGCGGATCCCCGTGGTCCTCGCCACCTCCAGCCGGAACGCCGCCGCGATCGTGGCCGCCGCGGGCCTTGGCGAGGTCTTTGACCACATCGTGGATGGCCAGACGGCCCTGGACCACGATGTCGCCGGAATGCCGGCGCCGGCTTTGGTCCTCGAAGCCGTGCGCCGGCTGGAGATCACCCCCGCCCGGGCCATGGTGATCGCGGACGCCGCAGCCGGCGTGGAAGCCGGGCGACGTGGGGGATTCGGGCTCGTGGTCGGCCTCGACCGGGCCGGGCGGCGGGCTGCGCTGGAAGCCGCGGGCGCCGACGTCGTGGTTGAAGACGTCAGCGAACTGGACATCGGGCTGGTCATTACGCACCCGTGGCTGCTGGTGTACGAGGGTTTCGATCCCGCCCACGAAGGGCACCGGGAGGCGCTGACCACGCTCGGCAACGGCTACCTCGCCACCCGCGGCGCCGCCCCGGAACACCGCGCGGGGGACGCCCATTATCCCGGCAGCTACCTTGCGGGCGTCTACAACAGCGTCGCGAGCGTCGTCCAGGGCGTAGAAACCGTGGATGAGCACATGGTTAACATCCCGGACTGGCTGCCGCTGGATGTCCGGGTGGGCGACGGTGCGTGGTGGTCCGGCGGCGGCCTGACGCTCCGCAGCGAGCGGCGCACCCTGGACCTCAAGCGGGCCCTGCTGAGCCGGGAAGCACTCGTGGCGGACGACGCCGGACGGCAGCTTCAGGTACTCCAGCGCCGGCTCGTGTCCATGGCCGAGCCCCACTTGGCCGCACTGGAAACCACGCTGACCGCCGTCGGGTGGAGCGGGTCCATCAGCATCCGCAGCGGGTGCGACACCGGCGTCACCAACTCCAACGTGCCCGAGGACGCCCAACTGGCCAACCGGCACCTGACAGGGGTGGCGGTGTCCTCGTCGGAGTCTTCGTCGGAGGACGGTTCGGACGCTGCTGAGCTGACGGTTCAGGTGCAGACGTCCGGGAGCAGGATCGGGATCGCCCTGGCACTGCGGACCCGGATTTCCGGCGGCGGGGTGCCCGTCGGGGCCGGCGCAATTCCCGAGGTGGCAGGAGGGATGTACAGCCACCGCTTCGAGCTGCAGGTCACTGACGGTATCCCCGTCACGGTCACCAAGGCAGCGGCCGTCGCCACCTCCCGGGACCACGCCGTCGCCTCGCCGCTCTCGGGGGCGCTCGCGGTGCTGTCGCGCGCACCCCAGGAGTTCGACGCGCTGCTGGCGGACCACGACGCGGCATGGCGCCTGCTGCTGGCACCGTTCATCATCGAATCCGATGCCACGTCCCAGGCCCAGCTGATACTGAACCTTCACGTTTTCCATCTGCTGCAGACACTCACCACCCACACAGCCGAGCTCGATGCCGGGGTCCCGGCCCGGGGGCTCCACGGTGAAGGCTACCGGGGGCACATCTTCTGGGATGAACTCTTCGTCTTGCCGGTCCTGAACTCCCGGCTGCCCGCGGTGGCCCGCGAGCTGATTGACTACCGCTGGCGGCGGCTGGGAACCGCGCGGGACGCGGCCCGGAAGGCCGGGCTGCGCGGCGCGCTTTTTCCGTGGCAGAGCGGCAGCGACGGCACCGAGCAGACACCCAAGTTCCTGTTCAACAAGCTCTCCGGGCACTGGATGCCGGACTACTCACGCCTGCAGCGGCATGTCGGACTGGCGGTCGCCTACAACGCCTGGCAGTACTTCGAAGCAACCCAGGACCGGGGCTGGCTGACCCGGCACGGCGCCGAGATTGTGGTGGACGTCGCCAGGCTGTTCGTCTCCCTGGCGGAGCACGACGCCGCCCAGGACCGGTTCCACATCAAGGGCGTCATGGGCCCGGATGAATACCACACCGGCCACCCGGGCAACCCCGGCGGCGGCCTGGACGATAACGCCTACACCAACATCATGGCGGCCTGGGTATTTGACCAGGCGGTCTGGATCATGCATTCAGTACAGGGTTTCGACATGGAGGAACTCCGGGCACGGCTGGGGATCACGGGCACGGAAATCGACGCCTGGGCGCACCTGAGCCGGCGCATGTTCGTTCCCTTCCACGACGGCGGCATCATCAGCCAGTTCGACGGTTACGGCGCCCTGCGGGAACTCGACTGGAATCACTACCGCCGCGCCTACCGCAACATCGAACGGCTGGACCTGATTCTCGAAGCCGAAGGGGACAGCACCAACCACTACCGGCTGGCCAAACAGGCGGACGTCCTGATGCTCCTGTATGTCCTGGGCGAAGACCAGCTCCTGGGGTTCCTGCGCCGGATGGGCTACGACGTCGAGCCGGCGCAGATCGCGGCCACCGTGGACTTTTACCTGGCCCGGACCGCGCACGGCTCCACCCTTAGCCGGGTCACCCATGCCTCGGTGCTGGCGCAGCACGATCCGGAGCGGGCGTGGGCGACATTCCGGGAAGCCTTGGACACGGATCTGGACGATACCCAGGGCGGCACCACGCGCGCGGGCATCCATTTGGGCGCCATGGCAGGCTCGATCGACGTGGTCCAGCGCAGCTTCGCCGGGCTACGGATCACCCGGGACGCCTTGGACTTCACCCCGCGGCTGCCGGCCGAGCTGTCCCGGGTGGAGTTCCAGGTCCGCTACCGTGACCAGTTGCTGTCCGTGCACCTCGGGCCGGACCGGCTGCGGGTGTCCGCCGCCCCGGGGGACGCGGCTCCGGTGCTGGTGCGGGTGGGCGTCGAGAAGGTGCTGCTCCGGGCGGGCCAGGAGCACGAGTTCCGCCGGGACGCCGGGACGCCCGGCTGACGCGCCGAAGCGTGTCCCCGGCGTTGTCGTGGTGACTTGCTTGCGATGGTTCCGGGCTATGTCGTGTCCATGTGCAGCACGGCCGCTCCGGTGATCCGGTCCTCCGCCAGGTCCCGCAGGGCCCGGTCCGCGGCCTCGAACGGGTAGGCCACAGTGGTCGGGCGGAGCGGGATCTCGGCGGCGATCCGGAAGAACTCCTCGCCGTCGGCCCTGGTGTTGGCTGTGACACTGCGCAGCTGGCGCTCTTCGAAGAGCTCGTCGGCGTAGTGCAGCGGCGGAATATCGCTCAGGTGGATGCCCGCGACGGCGAGCGTCCCGCCGCGGTCCAGGGCCCGGAGCGCAACCGGCACCAGGCCGCCCGCGGGGGCGAAGAGGATCGCGGCATCCAGGGGATCGGGCGGTTGTTCCTCGGCCCCGCCCGCGAACGTCGCGCCGAGGTCCAGGGCCAGCGCGCGAGCCTGCGCGGACCGGGTCATGACGTACACGCGGGCACCCCGGTAGAGGGCGATTTGGGCCGCCAGATGCGCGGAGCCGCCGAACCCATAGATGCCCAGCCGTCCGCCGATCGGCAGTTCGGCCCGGGTCAGGGCCCGGTAGCCGATGATGCCTGCACACAGGAGCGGCGCAGCCTCCTCATCGCTGAAAGTCTCCGGGATCCGGTAGGCGAAGTTCTCCGCCACGGTGATGAGCTCGGCGTACCCGCCGTCGCGGTCCCAGCCGGTAAACGTGGGGGACAGACAAAGGTTTTCCTGGCCGCGCAGGCAGAACCGGCAGGCGCCACAGGTGCCGCCCAGCCAGGCCACGCCCACCCGTTCGCCGATGCCGAACCTGGCGGCCCCCGGTCCCTGCCCGATCACCTCACCCACTACCTCGTGGCCCGGGATGACCCCGGCGTGCCGCGGCGTGAGGTCGCCCTCGGCCAGGTGCAAGTCCGTGCGGCACACACCGCAGACCCGCACTTTCAGCAGGACTTCACCGCGTCCCGGCACAGGATCCGGGCGGTCGGTGGCCACGAGGGGGCCGCTGGACATGGGCCCCGGAAGTCCAACTTGCCATGCTCGCACCGCGGCCTCCTTCTTTGCAGCGTCTGCAGGTCCGAATCGGTTGCGCTCGCGGCGGCTAGCGGGTGACCAGCACGTTGCAGCGCGCCTTGTGCAGCACGGCGGAGACCGTGTTGCCGGCTCCGGCCGCAGGGTTGTGGGTCCCGAGCACCAGGACGTCGGCGTCGTCCGCGGCGTCGAGGAGCTCCCGGGCCCCATGGCCCTCACGCAGGGCGCCGGCAACCTCCAGCCCGGGCGCCATCCCGCGGGCCTCGTCGATGGCGCGGTCGAGCAGCTCCTGGCCGTGGAGCAGGGCATGGCGGCCGTGCTCTTCCCGTGCCCCGCCGCGCAATGGATCGACGTGGACGAGGTGCAGCGGGGCGCCGAGGACTTTGGCCAACCGGATGGCCTCGGCCACCGTGGCGGGGCTGCGGGGCGAGGCATCGACTCCCACCACGACGGGGTGGGCCCGTCGGCGCGGGCGCCGGATTATCATTACCGGGCAGGGTGCCGAGCCGGCCAGATCGATGCAGACCGAGCCGGCCACCTGGCCCAGGACGGCGCCGAGGCCCCGGCTGCCCACTACCAGCAGCCGTGCGTCCCGGGAGGCGTCGCGCAGCACGGGTGCCGGGAGCCCGGCCTCCATGACGCCGTCGACGGCGGGGCCCGGACGTTCCGGCTGTTGCCCGGTAACGGCGCGCTCGGCCCCCAGCGGTGCGCCGCCGGCCGCTTCGCGGGCGGCGCCGCGTGCCAGCTCGATGCCCTCGGCGAGGACGGCTTCCGCGGAATGCCGCAGCCCGCTGCCGGCCACGCCCTTGACAGGGCCCAGGTTCTTGGTGAAAACCGGCCACACCCAGGCATGGATCACCAGGAGGTCCAGCCCGGCCGCGGCCGCGTATTCGGCCGCCCAGCGAACGGCGAGTTGGGCGGCCCCGGACCCGCCGTAACCGACCGCCACGGTGCCGCCCTGCTGCCCTGTGGGTGCCGACATTATTCCTCCCGGCTCGTCGGACGCACCCCTTCGCCCGGCACTATGTGCAGCCCCAGTAGAACCCTGCGGCCCGGGAATGTGTAGGGGCTTTGGTCCCGCGGTCTGGCCGCGCCCGGGGCCGCCTCCGGGGCCGCCGGTGAACTAGGGTTGAAACATGCACAATGCGGGGGATAGCTGATGGCCAAGCGGGGCAAAGGGCGGGGCGCCCAAACCGCCGGGCCGGGAGTGGTGGAAGTGCCCAAGGGTTCCCGCCCGGCCGGTCCTTTGGCCGGGGTGTACTACATCGATACCGGGGACTGCGAGCTGATCCCGGACCAGGACAATTCCACCGGCTGGCTCCTGCGCATCAACGGCGTCATGAGCTCGCACATTGACCTCGCGGACCCGTTGTTCCTCGACTTCGAGTACATGCGCTGGATGGCAGCCCTGGTGGAGTCGCGCTGGCCGCGGGAGCCTGGGCCCAAGCTGCGCGCCCTGCACCTTGGCGGGGGAGCATGCTCACTGGCGCGCTATTTCCACGCCGCCTACCCGGACGCCCGCCAGGTGGTGGTGGAGCTGGACGGCAAGCTGGCCGACTACGTCCGGGGCTGGTTCGACCTGCCCAAGGCGCCGTTGCTGCGCCTGCGCGTGGGAGAGGCCCGCGAGGTCACCGAGAGCCTGACCCCGCAGACCCGGGACCTGATCATCCGCGACGTCTTCGCCGGCTCGCTGACCCCGCGGCCGCTGACCACCCGGGAATTCATCGAGCACGCCAAGCGCGTCCTGGCCCCCGGCGGGATATATGTGGTCAACTCCGGCGACGCCCCGGACCTCAAGAATGCCCGCGAGGACGCCGCGACCATCGCCGACGCCTTTGCCTACACCGTGATCATCGCGGATCCGGCCATGCTGAAGGGCCGGCGCTACGGCAACATGGTCATGGCCGGCAGCGATGTCCCGTTCGACGACGACCCCGGCCTCGCGCGGCGCCTGCTCGGCGGTGCGGTGCCGGCCCACATCTGGAACGACGAAAAGGTGCGGGCGTTCGCGGCCGGCGCCGCCGTCCGGCATGACCCGAAGTCGCCCGTTCTCGCTGAGCCGGCCGCGGAACCGCCCGTTCTCGCTCAGCCGCCCGCCGAGCCCCCGGCTGGGCCCCGCGCAGGGACGCCGACTGCTCCGTAGCAGCCCTTTTGCGGCACCATATTTGCGGCACTATAGAGGCGGCTACGGAGCAATCGATGGGGCTGCTCCGCGGCCCAGCAGGGCATCGCGGTGCGCCGCGGTCTGCTCCCGCAGCGCCTGCACGAGCGCGGCCACCGCCGGCCGGCGCATCGAATCGGGCCGGAGCACCATCCAGTAGGGCAGCAGCTCCGCGAATTCCTCCGGCAGGAGCCGGACCAGGTCCGGATGCAGGTCGGCCGCGAAACAGGGCAGGAACCCAATCCCGGCGCCGGCCCGGGTGGCCTCCACGTGGACGAAGACGTTGGTGGAGCTCAGCCCGTCCCGCATGGTGGGCACCAGCCGCCGCGGGGCGTCCAGATCGTCCACCTGCAGCATCGAATCGACGAAGTAGACCAGCGAGTGGGCCGTCAGTTCCTCCACGGTGGCCGGGGTGCCGTACTCGGCGAGGTAGCCGCGGGAGGCGTACATTCCCAGCATGTACTCGCCGAGCCGCGCGGCCTCTGCCCGGTGCACCTGCGGCTCGCCGACCACCACCTCGATGTCCAGGCCGGACCGCTGCTGGAGCGCCCGGCGCGTCACGGTGATGATCTCGACGCTGAGGCCGGGATGGTCGCGGCGGAGCCGGGCCACGGCCGGGGCGGCGATGTAGGCGCTGAATCCATCCGTCGCGGTCATCCGTACGACGCCGGTGATGGGGTCCGGGGTGTGCCCGGGCTGCTCCAGGGTGCGCACGGCACTCTCGACCTGCTCGGCCACCCGAACAGCCTCGGCACCGAGCTCGGTGAGCTCCCAGCCGCCCGAGGCGCGGGAGAGCACGCGGCCACCCAGCGCCTTCTCCAGCGCCGCGATCCGGCGGGAAACGGTGGTGTGGTTCAGTCCGAGCGTCTGTGCCGCCGTCGTGAATTTCGCCGAACGGGAGACCGCGAGCAGGACCAGCAGGTCATCGGGATTGGCGTTCATATCTGCAATTCTGCACATAGCGGGTGCTGGTTTGGCCATTGAATCGCCGTGGATGTGCGGCAATACTCAATGAAGCCATTTCAGTGCTGTGCGTCACAGCGCGTGTCACCGTGGACACTAAGGAGAATCAGATGAGCGTAAACGAACGCTCTGCAACAACCGCCGCAGCACCCGCATCCAAGGGTTCCGGGCTCAAGAAAATCGTCGCCGCATCGATGGTGGGAACCGTCGTCGAGTGGTACGAATTCTTCCTCTACGCCACCGCCGCCACCCTGGTGTTCGGCAAGTACTTCTTCCCCGCCACGGGCAACGAACTGGACGGCATCATCCAGGCGTTCCTGACCTACGCCGTCGGTTTCGTGGCCCGCCCCCTGGGCGGCATTGTCTTCGGCCAGATCGGCGACAAGCTCGGCCGCAAGCCCACCCTGCAGCTCACCATCATCATCATCGGTGTCTCCACCTTCCTGATGGGCTGCCTCCCGGGCTTCGCCACCCTCGGCTACCTGGCGCCGGCGCTGCTGGTCCTCCTGCGCTTCATCCAGGGCTTCGCCCTCGGCGGCGAATGGGGCGGCGCAGTCCTGCTCGTCGCCGAGCACAGCCCCAACAAGTCCCGTGGCTTCTGGTCCAGCTGGCCCCAGGCCGCCGTTCCCGTCGGCAACCTGCTGGCCACCCTGGTCCTGTTCATCATGTCCAACGTGCTCAGCTCCGCCGACTTCCTCAGCTGGGGCTGGCGGGTGGCGTTCTGGCTTTCCGCCGTGATCGTGTTCGTCGGTTACTACATCCGCACCCACGTCTCCGAATCGCCCATCTTCCTCGAGGCCAAAGCCCAGCTGGAAGAGGATCAGTCCGCCAGCTACGGCGTCCGCGAAGTCATCCGCAAATACCCCAAGGGCATCCTGCAGGCCATGGGGCTCCGGTTCGCGGAAAACATCATGTACTACCTCGTGGTCAGCTTCGCGATCGTCTACCTGAAGTCCGTGCACAAGTACGACACCTCCTCGCTGCTGCTGGCCCTGCTGATCGCCCACGTCGTCCACTTCCTGGTCATCCCGCAGGTCGGGCGCCTCGTGGACAGCTGGGGCCGGAAGCCGGTCTACCTCATCGGTGCCGTCACCGGTGCCACCTGGCCGTTCTTCGCCTTCCCGATGTTCGATACCCGCAACCCGGTGATCATCGTCCTGGCCGTCACGATCGGCCTGTGCCTGCACGCCTTCATGTATGCCGGCCAGCCGGCCCTCATGTCGGAGCTGTTCCCGACCCGGATGCGCTACGCCGGGGTCTCCCTTGGCTCGCAGGTCACCTCGATCTTCGCCGGTTCGCTGGCGCCGCTCCTGGCCACCCAGTGGCTCAAGGACACCGGCTCCTGGCTGCCCACCGCGATCTACCTGCTGGTCGCCTGCGCCATCACCACCGTCGCAGTGCTGAGCCTGAAGGAAACCAAGGGCATCGCGTTGGAGGACGTGGACCGGGCCGACGCCGAACGCGAAGGCCTGCCCGTAGCAGCCACCCGCTGAGCTGCTTGAGTTTTGGGCCGGCTCCAGCCACGCTGGAGCCGGCCGCCTCATCGAATTTTTGACACGGAAGGCTGAGTTATGGAAAACACGCTGAACGGACGCAAGGCCCTGGTCACCGGCGGCGCCGGCGGGATCGGCGCGGCGAGCGTCCGGGCCCTGGCGGCACGCGGGGCCAAAGTGGTGATCGCGGATAGGGACGAGGCCGCCGCCGCCGCGCTCGCCGACGAAATCGGCGGCACCGCGTGGGCCGTCAACCTGCTCGACGTCGAATCCCTCCAGACGCTCAGCCTGGACTGCGACATCCTGGTGAACAACGCCGGAATCCAGCGCATCAGCCCCATCGAGGAGTTCGATCCGGCCGACTTCCGCCGCATCATCACCCTCATGCTGGAGGCCCCGTTCCTGCTGATCCGGGCCGCGTTGCCGCACATGTACGCCAACAACTTCGGCCGCATCATCAACCTGTCCTCCGTGCACGGGCTCCGGGCCTCGCCGTTCAAGAGCGCCTACGTCTCGGCCAAGCACGGGCTCGAGGGCCTGAGCAAGGTGACGGCCCTCGAAGGTGGGGCGCACGGCGTCACCTCCAACTGCATCAACCCCGGCTACGTCCGCACGCCCCTGGTTGAATCGCAGATCGCGGACCAGGCCAAGGTGCACGGCATCCCGGAGTCCGAGGTGCTCGCCAAGATCATGCTGACCGAATCAGCGGTCAAGCGGCTCGTGGAGCCCGAGGAAGTGGCGTCCCTGGTGGCGTGGCTGGCATCCGACGACGCCGGCATGGTCACCGGCGCCAGCTACACGATGGACGGCGGCTGGTCCGCGCGGTAGCCCGTCGCCGCTCAAACCAACGCGGGGTCAGCTACGGCCCATTCAGAGGGCATTAATGGGCGCTAATTGACCCCGCGTTGTGCTGCTGGAGTTGAGCGGCTGGAGCAGCGTGCTAGTCCTTGGTGCCTGTCAGGGCCAGCGTGCCGCCCAGCCCGATCATCATCACGCCGCCGGTGGTGCTGAGAGCGGCGATCCGCCGGGGGGAGCGGGCAAACCAGTGCCGGGCCGTCCCGGCCGCGAGGGACCACGTGCTGTCCGAGACCAGGGCAATGAGCAGGAAGACCGCACCCAAGGTGGCGAGCTGCACGGGAATCGCTCCGGCCGAGTAGTCCACGAACTGGGGAAGCACGGCCACGAAGAACACAATCGACTTGGGGTTGGTCGCGCCGACGATGAAGCCCTCCCGGAGCACGCGGGCGGTCGAGGCCGGGTTCGAGGTCGACGCCGTCGCCGCTCCGCCGCCGCGGTGCCGGATCGCCTGGATCCCGAGGTAGACCAGATAGGCGGCGCCGGCGAATTTCACCACGCTGAACAGCAGCAGGGACTGCGCCAGCACCACGCCGACGCCCAGGGCCACGGCGGCGATCTGCACCACCTCTCCGGCCGCGTTTCCCAAAACGCTCAACAGGCCGCCCCTGCGTCCCAGGGCCAACGTCCGTCCGATCACGAACAGCACGCTGGGCCCCGGGATGGCGATGAGTACGAGGGCGGCAAGGGCAAAGGCCAAGAGGTTGGTGGCGGGGACCATGCCTGATCCTAACCCCGCGAGGGCCCGCCCGGGAGCGTCTTAATCCCTTGGGGGCGAGGCACCATCACCGCCCGGCGGGAACCTGCGGGAGCTGGGCGGTTTCGTCGACCAGTTCCGCCCGCGCCCGGCCGTGGCCGCGGACCCAGAGGCGGTAAGCGAGCACCAGGACGCCCAGCCAGGCGGCGCCCACGTACAGCGCCACCCGGGTGTCCTCGAAGGCGCCCAGAATCACGATCACCAGGGCCATGAACGCGATC
The DNA here is from genome assembly GCF_056406495.1 of Arthrobacter sp. P1_B9. NCBI lineage: Bacteria > Bacillati > Actinomycetota > Actinomycetes > Micrococcales > Micrococcaceae > Arthrobacter > Arthrobacter sp. P1_B9. Next base: position 99,500 of record NZ_JBFUAA010000004.1, on the reverse strand, counting down.
GTCAGTATGGAGGCGGCGGGCCACCACGGCGACGGGAACTCCGACGCCGGCAGGGACTTGCGGGCGATCTCGCGTTTCATGGCGACATGGGAGGCCAGGATCATGGCCCAGACCCAGACGGTCGCGAAGGTGGCGATCGAGGCGATCAGCAGGAAGACGTCTTCCGGGATCACGGCGTTCAGCACCACCCCCACCAGCAGGATGCCGGTCATCATTACCACGGTCATCCACGGCACCCCGTGACGGGAAACCTTGCCGAAGCTCGCCGGTGCGTGGCCCTGCCGGGCCAGGCCGAAGAGGATCCGGCCGGCGCCGAAGATGTCGCTGTTGACTGCCGAGAGCGCCGCCGTGATCACCACGGCGTTGAGGATGTGGGGTGCGGCGGGGATGCCCAGGCCGCTGAAGATCTGCACGAAGGGGCTGCCGTTGCTGCCAATTTCGTCCCACGGGAACAGGCTCATCAGCACGCCGAGGGTCAGCACATAGAACAGCAGGACCCGGACGGGCACGGTGTTGACGGCCTTGGGGATGACCTTTTTCGGATCGGCGGCCTCACCGGCGGTGATGCCGAGGGTCTCCACGCCGCCAAACGCGAACATCACCACGGCGAAGGAGGCAAGGAGTCCTTCGAATCCGTTCGGGAACAGGCCTCCGTGGTCCACGAGGTTGCCGAGCCCTGGTGCCACGGTGGCGCCGCCGGCCTGGAAACCGAAGACGATGATCGCCGCCCCGCCCGCGATCATGGCGATGATGGCCGCCACCTTGATCAGGGAGAACCAGAATTCCAGCTCGCCGAACACCTTGACGCTGAGCAGGTTCAGGGCAGCCAGGAAGAAGATGATGGCCAGAATCCAGACCCAGCGCTCCACGCCGGGGAACCAGAATCCCATGTAGATGCTGAACGCCGTGACATCCGCGATGGCCACGATCGCCATCTCAAAGACGTAAGTCCAACCGGTCACAAACCCGGCCAGCGGTCCCAAGTAGCGGCTCGCGTACTGGCCGAAGGACCCGGACACCGGATGCCGCACCGCCATCTCGCCGAGGGCGCGCATCACCATGAAGACCGCGGCGCCGCCGATCATGTAGGCCAACAAGACGGCGGGCCCGGCCTTCTGGATGGCGGAGGCGGAGCCGTAGAACAGCCCCGTGCCGATCGCCGAGCCCAGCGCCATGAAGCGGATGTGGCGGACGTTGAGTCCCCGGCTGAGTACGGAGTCGACGGCTGCGCCGACGGCGGTGGCAGCGCTGCCGGTGCCGGCCTCGGCAGGAGCCGCCTTCGTAGCGGTTTGGGCTTGTTGCATGCGAATACCTTCTCGTCATTGGGAGGGGGATCGCCATCCAGCAGACCATGTCCGGCCTTGCTGTGAGGAGTCTCACGGGAACTTCGTGTCTTTGATTTCAGACTGTGCGGCGCCCCCGCGCGCGGAGCCGGCCGCCGTCGCCGTCGAACCCCAACCGGCGGGGGAGCGGCGAAAGAGCTTGACAACATGTCAGGATTTCTTCACATTCAAGGTGTCGCCCGGCGCCTGCGGTTACGGAATGGCGAGCTGACCCAGAGGAGAAGCACCATGAAAGCGATCGTCCAGGATGTTTACGGTTCCGTTGAGGTGCTGGAACTGCGCGACGTCGACGCCCCGGTGCCCGGCGACGACGACGTGCTGATCCGGGTCCGGGCCGCCGGCGTCGACCAGGGCGTCTGGCACCTCATGACGGGCCTTCCGTACCTGACCCGTGTGGTCGGCTACGGGCTCAGGAAACCGAAGACCCGGATCCGGGGCCGGGCCGTGGCCGGCCGGGTGGAGGCTGTCGGCCGGAATATCGTCGGCTTCCGGACCGGGGATGAGGTGTACGGCACCTGCGAGGGATCCTTCGCCGAATACGCGTGTGCAAAAGAAGGCCGGCTCGCGCCGAAGCCGAAAAACCTCAGCTTCGAACAGGCCGCCGCCGTCCCGATCTCGGCCGTCACGGCCCTGCAGGCGCTCCGGAACGCCGGCAGGATCCAGGCCGGGCAGGAGGTCCTCGTCATCGGCGCGGCCGGCGGTGTCGGCGCGTACGCCGTACAGCTCGCCAAGGCGTTCGGGGCGCAGGTGACGGGGGTGTGCAGCACCGCGAAAACCGATCTGGTCCGCTCCATCGGCGCGGACCACGTCATCGACTACACACACGACGATTTCGCGGACGGATCCCGGCAATTCGACCTCATTGTGGACACCGCCGGCAACCGCCCGCTCACCGTCCTGCGGCGGGCGCTCAAGCCGAAGGGCACGCTCGCGATCGTCGGCGGGGAAGGCGGAGGGCGGCTGACGGGCGGATTTCAACGCTCGCTCGGCGCCGGGCTGCTCTCCGTGTTTGTCGGCCAGCGGCTCAGAGGCGTCATGGCTGCAGAGCGGGCGGAGGACCTCCGGTTCCTGACCGGGCTCATCGAGGCGGGCGCGGTGACCCCGGTCATCGGCAAGAGCTACGCCCTGGCGGACGCGCCGGCGGCAATCCGGGACCTGCGTGATGGACACCTCCGCGGGCAGGCCGTCGTCACCGTTTGAGCCCGCTTGCCGGTTGGCCGGCGTTACGGTTTTTGGGCGGAGCCGCCTAGGGCGTTCCGGTCCGGAAGCGGGTCACGTACTGCCGCTGCCAGGGAGTTTCCACTGTCCGGCGCCGGTACTGGCGGCGGACGTAGGACACTGCCTGGCCGGGCGGGACTCCGTCCAGGATCGCGATGCAGGCCAGTGCGGTGCCGGTCCTGCCGATCCCGCGCCAGCAGGCCACTTCAACCCGTTCGGTCTCGGCCCGGCGCCAGGCCTCCCGGAACGCCTCGAGGGCATCCGGCTGGTCGACCGGCAGCCGAAGGTCGGGCCAGGGCACCCATCGGGACTCCCACCCCACGGGCGGCGGCTGCTTGCCCAGCAGGTACACGCCGAACTCGGGAAACGGCCCGGCCGGAAGCGGATAGTGCAGGCCGCGCCCACGAATGAGCCGGCCGGACGGAAGAGCCATGATGCCGTCCGCGGAAGTTTCCCACGTGTGCTTCATGAACCCGATCGTAGTCTTTCCCGCCGCCGGTTGTCCGTGACACGGAACGGCCGGATGTCAGCGGTATCCGGAGGCATCGGCGTCGAGTCCTGCTTCCTGGACCTCCACGAGGTACCTCCAGCAGTCCGGCTGCGAGCCGTCGGTGTCGGTGAAGCCGTACTCGCGGGCCAGCGCGCCGGACGAATACGAGCCGCCCGTGCGGCCGAGCACGTGGGGGTCCGCCGCCAGGGCCGCGACCGCACGCCCGACGAACAGCGGGCTTTCCGAGATCGCGGCAAAGTGCGGCTGCGTCCCGGCGGCCTCCCGCCAGTTTGCCTCGGTGACGCCAAAGTGTTCGAGCATCATCTCCGAACGCATCCAGCCGGGCGTCAGCGCCACCGCCGCGCAGCCGGAGGATCTCAGCTCCTCCGCCTGGCTGAACGCCAGGCGGAGCACCGCGGTCTTGACGAGGTCGTAAAAGACGGAGACCCGGTAGTGCTGTGCGTTGTACTCGCGGGTGCCGTCGGTCATCTCCACCACCAGGCCGCCGGGGCGGCGGTTGAGCAGCGGCAGCGCGAAGTGGCTTGTGATGAGGTGGGTGTCCAGGCCAAGGCGGAGCATCTGCAGTCCGGCATTCAGATCGTGCGCCCAGAGCGGAGTGTTCCATTCGATGAAGTCCTCGCCGCCCCAGATGTCGTTGACAAGGATGTCCAGGCGGCCCTGCTCGGCGTCGATCCGCTGCACGAGGGCTTCCACCTCCGCAGCCTGGCGGTGATCGACCTCGATGGCGATTCCAGTGCCGCCAGCGGTGCTGACAAGCCCGGACGTCTCCTCGATCGTCTCGGGCCGGTTGTAGTCCGAACGGTGGCGGGAGGTCGTGCGGCCGGTGCAGTACACCACCGCTCCTGCCTCGCCGAGGGCGACGGCGGTGCCGCGGCCGGCGCCGCGCGTGGCCCCGGCAACCAGGGCGACCCTGCCCGACAGCGCTGCATCCACGTCTGTGCCTTCCCTCCGGAACCATCCCGCATGGGGCTCAGCCGGCGACGGGCTGGTTCCAATGACCGGGCATACCACGGGGAAGCCGGCGCCCACATTCATCGGAACACCGGGGGGCTGGCCGGGCTAGGGGCGGAAGGCCCGCCGCAGGTATGTGGCCTTTGTCCGGCATTCCAGACAGCCGTTCCTGTGCGAGGCTGTCGGTTGACCGTCGCCGGGCGCATGCTTAAGTACGGGATACCGGACACCACCGACCCTGAAGAGGATCCATGCCACCCACCAATACTGCCGTGAGCCCCGCCGCCGAGACTTTGTCGGCTGCGACCGACGCGACTCCGGCGCAGTCCGCCGCGACTTTGTCCGCAGCGCCTGACACACCCGCGCCCAAGGCCGTCCACCGGGCCGCCGGAACCAAGGCGGCGTCGAAGGTGCCGGCCGCCGAGAACACGCTGCGCATCCTCAAGCTGCTGGCCTCCCGGCGCGGGCCGATGGCGGCGTCGAACATTGCCACCGCGCTGGGACTGCCGCGCTCCAGCGTCTACCACCTGCTCGGGGTGATGGAGGCGAACGGCTTCGTGCTGCACCTGCACGAGGAGCAGCGCTACGGCCTGGGCATCAGCGCATTCGAACTCAGCTCGGCCTACTCCCGGCAGGAGCCGCTGTCCCGGCTGGGCCGGCCGATGCTCGCCTCGCTCGTGGACGTGATCGGCGAAAGCGCGCACCTGGCGGTGCTGCACGGCCGCGACGTGCTCTACATCGTGGAGGAGCGGGCCAAGAACCGGCCGTCCCTGGTGACCGACGTCGGCGTCCGGCTGCCCAGCCATCTCACGGCCAGCGGGCGGGCCATCCTCGCCGCGCTGCCGAAGTCGCAGGTGCGGGCGCTGTACCCGAACGCTGCAGCCTTCACGGCCCGGCACGAAACCGAATCGCCCATCATGAAGTACTCCGCGCTGTCTTCGCATCTGGACCAGGTCCGCCAGCGCGGCTACGCCACCGAACACGGCGAGGTCACGCCCGGATTCGGTTCGATCGCCGCCGCCGTGACCGACCACGTGGGGTGGCCCACCGCCGCCGTCGCCGTGACGTTCCTGGAGGACAAGCTGCCCGCGGATCAGTGGCCGGTCCTGGCCGCCCGGGTCCAGAAGGTCGCCAACGAGCTCTCGGTCCGGATCCACGGCCGCCCCGCCTGACCGGTTGCCCCATCCCACCCCACCCCACCCCCGGTTGCGCTGTCACCTAGGGCTCCCATTCGCCCTTTTTGGCAACCGGAAGTGATAGCGCAACGGGGGAGGGGAAGGGTCTGGAATCCCGGACAGCACCCCTCCGGCAGGCCTGTTTCCGCGGCCGCTAAGGGGCTTTAGTTGATACAGAACCTCATTCCTCCGGATACACCAGGACACCAGTCCGAACAGACATCATCCGGCCACATATCCAGCGACAAAGGAGACCCTCATGGCACCCGCCGATTTCACCACCGGTGCCCGCCCGGTCAAAGCAGCCCGCGGCACCGAGCTCACCGCCAAGAGCTGGCAGACGGAAGCCCCGCTGCGCATGCTCATGAACAACCTCGATCCCGAGGTCGCCGAGCGCCCCGATGACCTGGTGGTCTACGGCGGCACCGGCCGCGCCGTCCGGTCCTGGGCCGCGTTCGACGCCATCACCCGCACCCTGGAAACCATGGAAAAGGACGAGACCCTGCTGGTCCAGTCCGGCAAGCCGGTTGGCGTCTTCCGCACCAACGAATGGGCACCGCGCGTGCTGCTGGCAAACTCCAACCTCGTCGGCGACTGGGCGAACTGGCCCGAGTTCCGCCGGCTCGAGGCCGAGGGCCTGATGATGTACGGCCAGATGACCGCCGGGTCCTGGATCTATATCGGCACCCAGGGCATCCTGCAGGGCACCTTCGAGACCTTCGCCGCGATCGCCCGTAAGCTCACCGGGGACGAGAACGGCACGCTCGCCGGCACCCTGACCCTCACCGGCGGCTGCGGCGGCATGGGCGGCGCCCAGCCGCTCGCCGTCACCCTGAACGACGGCGCCTGCCTGATTGTCGACGTCGACGAGACCCGCCTGCGCCGCCGGGCCGGGAAGCGCTACCTCGACGAGGTCGAAACTGATCTCGACGCCGCGATCGCCAAGGTCCTGAAGGCCAAGGAAGAACGCCGCGGCTGGTCCGTGGGCTACGTCGGCAACGCCGCCGAGGTCTTCCCCGAGATCCTGCGCCGCCACAACGCCGGCGAGCTCACCGTCGACATCGTCACGGACCAGACCTCCGCGCACGACCCCCTGAGCTACCTGCCCGAGGGCATCACGGTGGAGGAATGGCACAGCGAGGCTGCGGCAGATCCCGAGGGCTTCACCAAGAAGGCCCAGGCCTCGATGGCCAAGCACGTCCAGGCGATGGTCGAGTTCCAGGACGCCGGCGCCGAGGTCTTCGACTACGGCAACTCCATCCGCGACGAGGCCCGCAAGGGCGGCTACAACCGCGCCTTCGATTTCCCCGGCTTCGTCCCGGCCTACATCCGGCCGCTGTTCTGCGAGGGCCTCGGCCCGTTCCGCTGGGTGGCCCTCTCCGGCGACCCCGAGGACATCGCAGTCACGGACAAGGCCATCAAAGAGCTCTTCCCCGAGAACAAGCACCTGCACCGCTGGCTCGATGCCGCCGCCGAACGGGTCGAGTTCGAAGGCCTGCCGGCCCGCATCTGCTGGCTCGGCTATGGCGAACGCGCCAAGGCCGGCCTGCTGTTCAACCAGCTCGTCAAGGAGGGCAAGGTCAAGGCGCCCATCGTGATCGGCCGCGACCACCTCGACTCCGGCTCCGTCGCCTCCCCGTACCGCGAGACCGAGGCCATGGCCGACGGCTCCGACGCGATCGCCGACTGGCCGCTGCTCAACGCCCTTCTCAACACGGCCTCCGGCGCCACCTGGGTTTCCATCCACCACGGCGGCGGGGTCGGCATCGGCCGCTCCATCCACGCCGGCCAGGTCTCCGTCGCCGACGGCACCGACCTCGCCGCGGAAAAGCTCGCGCGCCTCCTGACCAACGATCCCGGCATGGGCGTCATCCGCCACGCCGACGCCGGCTACGACCGCGCCGTCGAAGTCGCCAAGGAACGCGGCGTCCGCATCCCGATGAACGAAACGAAGTAGGACTTCACCATGACTATCACCACGCATTCACCGCTCACCGTCACCCTCGGCTCCAGCGGTGTCACCCCCGAAGACGTCGTCGCCGTCGCCCGCCACGACGCCCACGTCACCATCGCCCAGGACGCCCTGGACGCCGTCGCCAAGGTCCGTGCCCACATCGACGACCTCGCCCACAGCGAGGTCCCGGCCTACGGGATCTCCACCGGCTTCGGGGCGCTGGCCAACCGGCACATCCCCAACGAGCTGCGCACCCAGCTGCAGAAATCCCTGATCCGCAGCCACGCCGCCGGCATGGGCCCGGCCGTGGAACGCGAAGTGGTCCGCGGCATCATGTTCCTGCGCGCCAAAACCCTGGCCTCCGGCCGCACCGGCGTCCGCCCGGTGGTGCTGCAGACCATGGTGGACGTGCTCAACGCCGGCATCACCCCGGTGGTCCGCGAATTCGGCTCCCTTGGCTGCTCGGGCGACCTCGCGCCGCTGTCCCACTGCGCCCTGGTCCTGATGGGCGAAGGCGAGGCGACCGGCCCCGACGGCACACTGTACGGGAGCAAGGATGCCCGCCCGGTCGCCGAGCTCCTCGCCGCGCACGGCATCGAACCCGTCACGCTGGCCGAAAAGGAGGGCCTGGCCCTCGTCAACGGCACCGAGGGCATGCTCGGCATGCTGCTGATGGCCATCGCGGACATCCGCCAGCTGCTTACGACGGCGGACATCACCGCCGCGCTCAGCGTCGAGGCGCTGCTCGGCACCGACCAGGTGTTCCTGCCGGAGCTGCACGTGGCGCTGCGCCCGCACCCAGGCCAGGCCGCCGCCGCGGACAACATGCTCCGTGTGCTGTCCAACTCCCCGATCGTGGCCTCGCACCGGATCAACGACACCAAGGTCCAGGACGCCTACTCGCTGCGCTGCGCACCCCAGGTGGCCGGCGCCGTCCGCGACACCGTGGACCATGCCGCCCTGGTCGCCTCCCGCGAACTGGCCGCCGCGATCGACAACCCGGTGGTCCTGCCCGACGGCCGGGTCAGCTCCAACGGCAACTTCCACGGCGCCCCGGTGGCCTACGTGCTGGACTTCCTGGCGATCGCCGTCGCGGACCTGAGCTCCATCGCCGAGCGCCGGACCGACCGGATGCTGGACCCGGCCCGCTCGCACGGGCTGCCCGCCTTCCTGGCCTCGGACCCCGGCGTCGACTCGGGCCTCATGATCGCCCAGTACACGCAGGCCGGCCTGGTCTCGGACAACAAGCGGCTGGCCGTCCCGGCGTCGGTGGACTCGATCCCGAGCTCGGCGATGCAGGAGGACCACGTCTCCATGGGCTGGCACGCGGCCCGCAAGCTCCGCCGCTCGGTGGAGAACCTGCGCCGGGTCCTGGCGATCGAACTGGTGACCTCGGCCCGGGCGCTGGACATCCGCACCCAGCTCTCCGGCGGCGAACTCACGCCGGGACCTGCGGGCGCGGCCGTGATCGCCGCGCTGCGCGACGTCGTCGACGGTCCGGGCACCGACAGGTTCCTGTCACCGGAGCTCGAAGCGGCGGATGTCCTCGTGGCCTCGGGCAAGGTCCGGGCGGCGGCCGAATCCGCCGTCGGAAATCTCGCCTGAGAAGAAACAAAATGCAGGGCAGCTGAACAATTCCCGGCGCCCCCGAAATCTTTGGCGACACGGACGGCGGGGGCCCGGGAACTGTAGTACAAATGGAGAGTCCACACCAACGAAGTTGTGGCAAAGAACACATACAAAGGGGTAGAAGTTCTATGAAAGCACGCGGCACGGTACTGTCCAGGCGCCTTGCATCCGCAGCTACGGTTTCCGACTGGAGCGGCCTTCGGGTCGGCGAACGCGTCGAAATTGTCAAGCACGCACAGGTCATTGCGGCCGGTGAGGTCGAAGAGGTCTCGGTAAGCGGGAATGTGCTCTGGCTGGTCCCCGCGGGGCCGTCCGAAACGCAGCTTTTCCTGCAGTCCGACGGCGTGCAGGTCCGCCGCAGCTAGGCTGAGCGTTTTCACCAGAAAGTCCCCGCCACGGCGGGGACTTTCTGCGTTTCGGGGCCCAGGGCCCAGATGTGGGCGCGGTGCTGTCAGTGCCCAGTGAACGGCGGCGGACCCAGCAGCACGATCCCGCCGTTTTTACGTGCCGACTCCTGGACTCTGCCAAAGTCAACCAGGCCCGGCGCGACGGATTCGCCGGCAGGGTCCCCGGCATCGTTGCCGGGGGAGAGGGGTATGCTCGCGTCCCAGTAAAAGGCCTCGCAGCATCCGGGGGTGTGCAGGCAAAGCATCCGGGCGGAGTCGGAGACCACCATGAAGGCGTGTGGAACGCCCCGCGGGGCCACGGCCAGTCCGCCGGGGCCGATCCGGTGCTCTCTCCCGTCCATATGCACGAGGATCTCGCCGTCCAGGATGTACATGGTTTCATCCGAATCGGGGTGGCTGTGCAGCGGTGTCATTTTCCCGCCGGACATCTGGTCCTCGAACAGCAGGAAGGCCCCGGCGGTCTCTTCCGCCCTGGCCTTCCAGGTGTGGACTCCGCCGCCGAAAAACCATCGGCGCTCGCCCTGGTCTTCCGCGCGGATGATGGCTGCCGGGTTGCTGGCCGTTTCCATAAGATCGCCCCTTCGCCGAGGACTACATGGGACGCGTGTCCCATGACAAGACTCGGGTACCATGAGATCCATGTCAACCCCCTATCAGGACGCCGGCCGGACGGGGCAGAAGCGCCGCACTTTTGAGGCCCTGTTGGCTGCAGCCCGCGAGGCCGTCGCGGACGGGGTCGCCCCCACCGTTGACGGCACCGCGGCAGCGGCCGGGATTGCCCGGAGCACGGCCTACCGCTACTTCCCGAGCCAGCGGGAATTGCTCGCCGCAGCCCACCCGGAAACGGCCCGGCAGTCCCTGCTGCCGGCGGATGCCCCCGAGGATCCAGCGGAGCGGCTCGACGCCGTCGTGCTGGAGTTCACACGGCTGATCCTCTCCACCGAGGCGCAGCAGCGGACCATGCTCAGGCTGTCCCTGGAACGTGACCGCGGAAAGTCGGACTTGCCGCTGCGGCAGGGGCGCGCGATCGCTTGGCTTGAGGAAGCACTCGCGCCGCTCCAGCGGAAGCTGTCCGGACCTGAAATCCGGGCGCTAGCGCTGGCCATCCGCAGTGCCATCGGGATTGAGGCCCTCGTCTGGCTGACGGACATCGGCGGTCTTACGCAGGAACAGGCTGTGGCGTCGATGCGTTGGTCCGCCCAGGCCCTGCTCGCACAGACCCTGACGTCCGGGCCGCCGCCTATCCCAGCAGCGTATTGACCAGCCGGGCCGCCACTTTGGCGGTGCGGCCGTCGATGTCGAACTCCGGGTTCAGCTCGGCGATATCCAGATGCAGGAGCTTCCCGCTCGCGGCCACCTGGCGGCACACGGCGCTGATCACCGGCAGCGGCACACCAAAGGCCGCGGGAGCGCTCACCCCGGGGGCCACGGAGGCCGGCAGCACGTCCAGGTCGATGGTCAGGTACACAGCGTCCACCTGTGCCAGGAAGGCTGCCACAAACGCGTACGCGGCGTCCGCCGAGCAGTCCTCGTCCAGCAGATAGTCCACGCCGAGCTCGTCTGCCGTCCGGAACAGCGTCCGGGTGTTGTTCGGCTCGGAAATCCCGACGACGGCGTAGCGCAGCTCCCGGCCGGCGGCTGCTTCGGCGCGGGCCATCTGGAGGAAGGGCGTGCCGGAGCTGGGCACCGGCTCATCGCGGAGGTCGAAGTGCGCATCGAGATTCAGCACGCCGACGCTCAGGCCCTCGCGCACGGCCGCCGACCCGGCCACGCCGAGATAGCTGGCAAAGGCGGTCTCGTGCCCGCCGCCGAGCACCACGGGAAGCCCGCCGGCGTCGAGCAGACTGGTGATCGCGAGCCCGGCGCGTGCCTGTCCTGCCTCTAGCGCGTCCCCGGCCACGGTGACGTCGCCGGCGTCGTGCACGGCCCGCGTCAGGTGGAACGCGAGCGGGCCGAGCGCGGCCCGGATGGCGGCGGGGGCGGCCGCGGCGCCGGTCCGGCCCTTGTTGCGCCGCACCCCGGCGTCGCTGCCGAAGCCGAGGATGACGGCGGGGCGCGCAGCAGGGACACCCGCCGGAACCGTGCCGGGAGCGTAGGGGGTCACCCCCTGCCACCAGCGCCGGTGCTCGTCGCCGTCGCCGTCGAACCTGCCGGTCCAGGGCTGGGGCGGGACATCAACGGGGAGCGCGGGAGAAACCATGCCCCTAGCTCACCGCAGCCCGGGCCGGAAAACCAGCCGGGCCGCCGTCGGACTGTCCGGAATCCCGGAAACTGAGCTTAACAACGGTTAAGCAGCGCCGGGTGGGCCACGCCCGGGTGGGCGTGGCCCACCCGGCGGCGTGACCGCGGGCGGGGCTGCGTTAGTGGATCCCCAGGACGGCCTCGATCGGGCCGATCGCGAAGAAGAGCAGGAACGCGGACGCCACGGCCCACATGAGCGGGTGCACCTCGCGGGCCCGGCCCTCGAACAGGCGGATCAGCACGAAGCTGATGAAGCCCGCGCCCAGGCCGTTGGCGATCGAGTACGTGAACGGCATGAGGGTGAAGGTCAGGAAGGCCGGGATCGCGATGCCCCAGTCCTGCCAGTCGATCTTGCCCACCTGGGAGACCATCATGAAGCCGACCACCACGAGGGCGGGGGCCACGGCCTCGAACGGCACGAGGTTGATCAGCGGGGTGAAGAACATCGCCACAAGGAACAGCAGGCCGGTCACGACCGAGGCCAGGCCGGTGCGTGCGCCTTCGCCGATGCCGGCACCGGACTCGACGTAGATCTGGTTCGAGGAGACGGAGGCGCCGCCGCCGATGATCGCGCCCAGGGCGTCCACCTGCAGCACGCGGTCGACGTCGGGGATGTTGCCGTCCTTGTCGATGGTGCCGGCCTCGGTGGCCAGGCCAACCATCGTGCCCATGGCATCGAAGAAGATGCTGAGCAGGATCACGAACGCCAGCAGGGTCGCCGCGACGAAGCCGAGGTGTTCAAAGGCGCCGAAGGGGTTGGCCTTGCCGATCAGGGACAGGTCCGGGGCCGCCCACTCGGAGAACTGCGGTGCCACGAGGGACCAGCCCTGCGGGTTGTGGTTCTTGCCGTCAAAGCTGGGCCCGATGTGCAGGATGGATTCCAGGATCACGGACAGGATGGTCGAGGCCACGATGCCGATCAGGATGGCGCCCTTGACCTTGCGGACCACCAGCGCGATGGTCAGGATCAGGCCGAAGACGAACACGAACGTCGGCCAGCCCAGGAGCTTGCCGTCGAAGCCCAGGCCGACCGGGACGGTGGTGCCGGCGACATCGGGGACGCGGCGCACGAAGCCCGCGTTGACGAGACCGATCAGGGCGATGAACAGGCCGATGCCCACCACGATCGCGGTCTTCAGCCCCTCGGGTACGGCCTTGAACACGGCCGTCCGGAAGCCCGTGAGGACCAGGATCAGCATGGTGATGCCCGAGAGCATCACCAGGCCCATCATGTCCGGCCAGGTCAGGCCGGGGTTCGTGGCCACCGTGACGGCGACGAACGCGTTGACGCCGAGCCCGGTGGCCAGGGCGAAGGGATGCTTGGCCCACGCGCCCATGAGGATGGTCAGGATGCCGGCCACGAACGCGGTGACGGCGGCGACGGCGGGGAAGCCCAGCGTGGCGCCCGAGGAGTCCGGCCCGGAGAGGATCAGCGGATTCAGCACCACGATGTAGCTCATGGCGAAGAACGTGGCGAACCCTCCGCGGATCTCGCGCGAGACGTTCGACCCCCGCTCGGATATTTTGAAATACCGGTCGAGTGCCGAGCCCTGCTTGAGCATTAGGTCTTGCATTAGTCCTCCGGGAGTGATGGGTGTTGCATATATCTTATTTGGCGCCCGAGGGCCAACCCTGCGTTTTCGCCTAGTCTGTAAGGAAGCCAACACTAGGAGTAGCCTGCCCATGCGCCGTATCCGCCAGCTTCGCAGTGCCCTGCTGGGCGCCGTCGTCCTTGTGGCCGTCCTGCTGGGAGCAGTGAGCCCGGCGTCGGCGCACGATACCGCGGAGTCCACCAGCCCGGCTGCCGGAGCAACCGTCGCGGCACCGCCGGAGCAGGTCTCGGTCACGTTCAACCACAATCCGCTCGCCCTGGGGTCGCAGATCGTGGTCAATGATGCCACCGGCGCCAACTGGTCGGACGGTCCCGTGGAAATCGTGGACAACGTCGCTGCGCAGAAGCTGAAGTCCGGCGCCCCTAAGGGGCAGTACACCGTGCACTGGCGGGTGGCCAGTTCCGACGGCCACCCGATCGAGGGCAGCTTCACCTTCACAGCGACGGCGGCTGCGGCAGGCACGACGGCGGCTGCCGCAGTCCCCACGATGGGCACCGCCCAGCCGGGGACCACGCCCGCGCCTGCCCCTGCGCCGGCCGGGTCGCAGCAGTTTCCCTGGAGCGTCATGGTCTTCGTCGCCGTCGGGGTCGGCATCCTGGTGGCCCTGGGCCTGATGGCGAAACGCCGCCTCACACCGGACGAGGGCGGCGACACCGAAGGCTGAAACAAGCCAATGCAACTCCGGCAACGCGGCCAAAGCGCTGCTAGGCGGGGGCGGCCAGGGCAAAGCCGCCGGGCAGCAGCGCGGGGATCCCGTTCGGGTGGACCTTGGCCGAGATTGCCTGTCCCACCACTTTGGCCTGACGCAGGACTTCCTTGGGCGTCGGGGTAATGAGCTCGCCCACCCCCACGAGGTACATACCCAGGGCATGCATCGCCGCCATGAGATTCTGCCCGGCTGCCATGCCAAGTTCCGAGAGCATCCGGCGCAGCTGGCTGTGGGCGCAGCGGGTCAGGACAAGGTGGTCGGCCAGCAGGACGCCGCCCGGGGTCTGGACGGCCCACTTCTCCGTGGGTGAGCCGTCCGTGCCGGCCTCCAGGAGGTCCAGCTGCAGGGCCCGGATGTTGTTCCGCACGTCGAGCTTGTGGCTTGCGGCGTAGTTGCGCAGGTGCCGCAGGATTTCGTTGCGCTCCCTCAGGCTGCCGGCGTCCGCCGCGTCGCAGCGCTGGAGCGAGGAGGTGTTGGCCGGATGGCCGGCACCCAGGAGGTCGAGCCCGTCCACAATGATGGACGCAACGCCCCGGCGCTGGAGCTCGCTGGCCACAGCCAGGCCCGAGAGCCCCGTCCCGATGACTACGGCGGTGGTCCGCTCAATCCCGCCGTACAAAGGCATGCTCGACACTGCAGGGTACCTCCTTGAAATGGTGCGAGTCGCGGGGGAAACCCCGGACGCCAACCCGTGCCTGGTTCCACAGCCCCAGCGGCTGCTTTCTGGAACACCAGTCTCGGTTCAGCAATGCCTCGAAGGATACCTAAGATTCCCGCCCGTGGATAGGGGAGGTAGGACATTGGCTGTGGTGCCGGATTCCGGCGGTTTCCGCGCTCCCGCTCCAGCGGAAACCGGCTCAAAAGCCTGAATTTCCGGGTCAGGAAACGGCGTGTTAATTCTGCGTAAATCCTTCCGCCGCGGGCGGCCGGGGGCGCCTTGCCGCCGTCTTGAATGTTCGCAATTAACCGAGAATAGTGAGGAAAATCAGGGGTTCCTGCACGCAGATTCCGGGTCGCCTCGCCGGTGGACGCCGGGCGGCAGTACTTCTGGCAGAATAGCCGCAACATCAGGCAAGAATCGCGAGGAGGCGGACCCTATGGGCCGTGAACAGGTGCATCCGGACCCGGCATGGGAGACCGGTGGCGAGCCGGCGCCGCCCCGCGGAATCGTCGTGGGAGTGGACGGCTCGGACCACAGCCACTGCGCCTTGGTGTGGGCGGCCCGTGAGGCGGAGCGCCGCCGCCGCCCGCTGCACATCGTGACCGCCTATTCCGTTCCGATCTTCGCCGCTTCCGGGCTCGACGGCGGCTACGCCACGGTGGACGACTCCGTGATCCGCGAGGGCGCCGAAGCCATCCTCAAGCACGCCATGGACAAGATCGCCTTCTACAACATCGACGTCGACGCGTCCGTCGAAAACGGGGACGCGTCCGGCGTGCTGCTGGAAATCAGCGAAACCGCGGAGCTTCTGGTCTTCGGCACCCGCGGCCGCGGTGGCTTCGTGGGCCGGCTGCTCGGCTCCGTCAGCAGCGCGCTGCCCGCCCACTCGAAGTGCCCCACCGTGACTGTGCCGCTGATCTGCGCGGACCGCCTGGGCGAAACCACAGACGACAAGCACGTCCTCGCCGAACGGGCCAAGTCGGGCAGCCAGCCGGTGGAGAACGTCGTGGTCGTCGGCGTCGACGGTTCCGAGCAGGCCCGCGTCGCCGTGCTGGAGGCCGCAGCGCAGGCCGAGCGGCTCTCCGCCCGGCTCCGCGTGGTGTGCGCGGTGCCGCAGTACACCGGCTCGCTGGCATGGGTGCCCACCCCGATGGACCGCGACGCACTGTTCGCCGACATCAAGGTCCAGCTCGACGCCGGCGTGGCCTGGCTGCGGAGCCACTTCCCCGCCCTGCAGGTGGAGACGCAGCTCGTGGACGGCTCGCCCGTCGACATCCTCGTCGACGCCAGCCGGCACGTGGAGCTCGTGGTGGTCGGCACCCGCGGGCGCGGCGGATTCACCGGAATGCTGCTGGGCTCCACGTCCGACGGCGTCCTCCACCACGCCAAGGGGCCGGTCATGGTGGTGCCGGACCGCGACGACCCGCGGCTGGCGGACAGAGCCACCTTCGGCCCGATGCTCGGCGACTCCTAGAAGGCGACGGGCCCGGCGTCGGAAGGACGGTTAACGGATGGAGCACCCCGGGACGCCGGACCCTGCCGAGGGCGGGCCGGTCCTGGCCCTTGAACGCCTCGGCCCGGACATGCTCGCCACCGTCGGCGGGAAGGCGGCGAACCTGGGCGAACTGGCACGCGCCGGCCTGCCGGTGCCCGCCGGCTTCTGCCTGACCACCACTGCGTATCTGGACGCCACGGCATCCCCGGCGCTGGCGGACGTGCACCGCGCCCTCGCCGCAACAGCCCCCGACGACCTGGCGGGGCTGGCTGCGCGTGCGGCGAAGGCCCGCGCGCTGGTGCTCGACGCCGATGTCCCCGCCGGCATCGACGCCGCCGTGCGCGCCGCCTACGCGGCGCTGGGCACCGACGCGGCGGTCGCCGTGCGGTCCTCCGCGACCGCCGAAGACCTGCCGTTTGCCAGCTTCGCCGGCCAGCAGGACACTTTCCTGAACGTGGTGGGCGCGGATGCCGTGCTGGCTGCCGTCCGCCGGTGCTGGGCCTCGCTGTGGACAGACCGCGCGGTGACCTACCGCGCGGTGCAGGGGATTGAGCCCTCGGCGGTGTCCCTCGCCGTGGTGGTCCAGCGCATGGTGGACGCGGCCGTGGCCGGGGTGCTGTTCACAGCCAATCCCGTGACCGGCCGGCGGCACGAGGCCGTCATCGACGCCAGCCCGGGGCTGGGGGAGGCCGTGGTGTCCGGGGCGGTCAACCCTGACCACTTCGTGCTCGACGGCACCACGGGACGGATCCTCGAGCGACGAATCGGGGACAAGGGCATGCTCATTCGTCCCCTGCCCGGCGGCGGCACCGAGCGGGTGGCGCAACCTGACGCCGGGCTGGCGCCCAGCCTGGACGACGCGCAACTGGCGGCACTGGAGCTCCTGGGCCGACGCGCGGAGGTGCACTTCGGCTCGCCGCAGGACCTCGAATGGGCCATCGGCCGGGACGGTGCCGTGTGGCTGACGCAGTCCAGGCCGATCACCACGCTCTATCCGATGCCGGACCGGCCTCCCTCCGGGCCGACGCCGCGCGTGTATTTGTGCTTCAGCCTGGCCCAGGGGCTGACCCGGCCCCTCACCCCGATGGGACTCGCCGGCATCCGGCTGATTGCGTCCTCGGTTGCGGGGGCCGCGCATTTCCCGGTGCCGGTGCCCCGTGACGGGCCCGCGCCGTACGCCGAGGCAGGCCAGCGCATTTTCTTCGATCTCACGCCGGTTCTCCGGAGCCAGACCGGGCGCGCCATTGTCCCCCGGGTATTCGACATCATGGAGGCGCGCTCCGCGGCCGTGCTGCGCAACCTGTTCGACGATCCCAGATTCTCCGTCACCATAGGATCGCCGTGGCCGCTCCTGCGCCACGTCGCTCCGGTGGCGGCGCGGGCGAAGGTCCCGGAGACCTTGATCCGCGGCCTCCTCCGGCCCGAGGCGGCACTGCGCCGGGCAGACCGTGTGGGCGAACAGCTCCGCGCGGCACTCGCGGTGCCCGCCGGCGCCACCGCCACGGAGCGTCTGGACCACGTCGAGCGGATCCTTGGCCAGCATGTCTTTGCCGTGGTTCCCGCGATCCTGCCGCTGCCCGCCCTGGGGTTCGCCTTGCTGGCCATGGCCGGAAAACTCGCCGGGAACCCCGGGAACGGGGCGCTGCAGGAAGTCCTGCGGGGGCTGCCCAACAACGTGACCACCGAGATGGATCTGGACCTGTGGTCGCTGGCTACTGCCATCCGCAACGACCCGGCGTCGGCGGCGGTGTTCGGGGAAGCCGCATTGCCCGAGATAGCCCGGCGTTACCGGGCGGCGGACCTGCCCGGCGTCGTGCAATCCGAGCTGCGGGACTTCCTGGGCCGGTACGGCCACCGCGCCGTGGCGGAGATCGATGTCGGCATGCCCCGCTGGTCTGATGACCCGACCCACATCCTCGGGGTTCTGGCCAACTATCTGCGCATGGATGATCCTGCGCTCGCCCCGGACCGGCAGTTCGGCAAGGCGGCCCGCGAGGCGGAGGCGCAGGTGGCCCGGCTGGTGGCAGCGGCGGGGCAGCGCAACCGCCTTCGCGGTGCACTCGCGCGGGCCGCGCTGCGGCGGACCCGGATGTTCGCCGGGCTGCGTGAGCTGCCCAAGTACCACCTCGTGGAAGCGCTCGGCGCCGTCCGGCAGCAGCTCGCAGCCGTCGGGGCCGAACTCGCCGCGGCCGGGGCCATCGATGCGGCGGACGATATCTTCTTCCTCGACCTGGCTGACGCGCACCGGGGGCTCGGCGGCGCCGCGCTGCAGGGTCTCGTGGCACGGCGCCGGGAGGCTTACGCGGCCGAACTGGGCCGCCGGCACATTCCCCGCGTGCTGCTCTCGGACGGCACCGAGCCCGAGGCGGTGCAGACCACAGCCGGCGGAAGGGGGCCGGCGGGTTCTGACGGCGGCGCGGGGCGGCTCTCCGGCACGCCGGCTTCGGCCGGCACCATCACTGCCCGGGCCCGGGTGATCCTGGACCCCCAGGGCGCGCACCTGGAACCGGGCGAGATCCTCGTGGCGCCGTCCACCGATCCGGGCTGGACGCCGTTGTTCCTGACAGCCGGCGGCCTCGTGATGGAAATGGGCGGGCCCAACTCCCACGGCGCCGTCGTCGCCCGGGAATACGGGATCCCCGCAGTGGTGGGGGTCCCCGACGCGACGTCGAGGATCGCCACGGGCCACAGCATTACGGTCGACGGCGCCGCCGGCACCGTGACGCCGTCAACGTCGCCGGCACCCTGACGCCGCCACTCTGACGCCGGCCAATTCGTGCCGGGCCGCCCGCGGCGGCGGGCTCCGCACCATGGTGTCGGCCGGCTCGCTACAGTGGGGCCATGAGCGAAGTGCGCGGCTCCGAGGGCCGGGAGCCCGGGAGCGCCGGAGTTCCTGCGGCGGGCATACCGGCGCCTGACACCCGGCCGCCCGCAAGCCCCGCGCCCGGAGCCCCCGCGCCCGCGACTGACGCCCCCGCGCCCGCGGCCCCCGCGCCCGCGACTGACGCCCCCGCGCCCGTGGACCCGGACGCGTGGCTGCCGGAGTGGTTCGTGGGGCGTCCGCTCACGGCCGGCTGGGCGTGGGCCGGGTTCTGGGCGGTGCTGATCGTGGCCGACGAGTTCCTGGATCTGGCCGGCTGGTCCTGGTACGTGCTGGTTGGCCTCGCCGCCCTGCCGACGCTGCTGGCAAGCATCGCCCTTCTGCACGCCACCCCGCGCCGCTACCTGAAGCCGCGCCGGGACTCCGTCCTGGGCCACTTCTTCGTCCGCTTCCTGGCCCTGATCGCCGCCTTCCTCGTGTGGGGCGTGTCCGTGGTCATGAGCGCCTCGATCTCAACCACCCTCCAGTCACTCGTCGGGGCGTCCGAACGCGAGGTCACCGCGGTGGGCTTCAACCTCCTGCTGGCCGCGATCCCGCTGGTGGTCTCAGTACTGTGGCTGGCCTTCATCATTCGCTGCGCCTGGTTCCTGCGGCGGCTCCGGGGCTGGAAACAAACGCCGGAACCGGGCGCCGTGCCCAAGAAGTTCCTGCGGGACAGGCCGCGGCTGAGGCGGGTGGTGGTGGGCCTGGCCCATCCCGGCCTGCTGCTCGTGGCGGGCCTGGGCACCTCCGTGCTCGCGTTCCTGCTGGGCGCCGTGGAACTGACCATTAATGTGCTGAAGTAGGATAACCGGGCCGCCGGGGCCAGGCGTACTGTTGACCTATGAGCTGCACTGAAGCGCGCATTCCCCAGGCGCGGATAGTTGGAACATCTCTTTCCGGAGCGCGGTCACGATGACGCGCACGTGGCTGCGCTGGCTGCCCGCTGCCGCCGTTCCTGCCGTTATTGCCGCCGGCGCGCTGGCCGGATCCCTGCCCGCCAGCGCCGGGGATCCCCTGCCGCCCAAGACGCCGGAGCAGGTGCTGCAGTTGATTGCCCAGCACCGCCAGCCCGCTCTCTCCGGAACCCTGGAACAGTCCTCTGCGCTCGGGCTTCCTGAGCTGCCCAAGACCGGTGCCGGCCCGGACGCGTCAGGGACGGCATGGCTCGAACTGCTGACGGGGCCGCACACCGCGCGGGTTTATCGCGACGGCCCGGACAACGCCCGCGTCCAGGTGATGGACCGGCTGGCCGAACGCAACGCCATCCGCCACGGCAACGACGTGTGGTTCTACAACTCCAAGGACAACACGGCCGCCCATGCCCAGCTCCCGGCCGACGACGCCGGTGACACAGGCCGTCACAGCGCCGGCACCGACGTCACCGCCACCCCCGACCAGCTCGCCGCGATGCTTCTGGCCAAGATCGAACCGGGCACCGACGTGGCGGTGGGCGCCGATGTCCAGGTAGCCGGCCGGCCCGCCTACAACCTGGTGCTGACACCAAAGTCCGATGCGACGCTGGTCGGGTCCATCGCAGTAGCCGTTGACGGCCAGACCGGGCTGCCGCTGGGCGTCGAGGTGAAGGCGCGCGGACAGTCGGATCCCGCCTTCCGCGTCGCCTACACCAGCCTGACCCTCGGGGCCCCCGACGCGTCGGTCTTCACGTTCACCCCGCCGCCGGGCGCCACGGTCGAGGAGATTCCGGTAAAGGAGCACAAACACGGAAACGACGCCGGGAACGCCACAGCGCCGGCGGCCAAGGACCGCGCCGGCAAGCCGGCCGTCACCGGCTCTGGCTGGGACTCGGTTGTTGAGTTCCCGGCGGGAACGGCCGGCCCGGCGTCGGACGCCACGGCCCTGCTCGAACAGGCCACCGTCCCGGTCCAGGGCGGCCGGCTCTTGTCCACCGCGCTGGTGAACGTGTTGGTGCTCGACGACGGCCGGGTCGTCGCCGGCTCCGTGCCACTGGAGCGGCTCCAGGCCGCTGCCGCACAGAAGTGATGTCCGGTGCGGTATCCGGTGGCCGACGGTTGCTCCCTGACCATCCGGTGACGGCCGCGTGAGCGCCGCCGGGCCGGCGGCCGAGCTGAGCATTGAGACCACGGGCCTGACCAAACGGTTCGGCCAGCAGATGGCTGTCGACGGCGTCGACCTGGCCGTGCCGAAAGGCGCGGTCTTTGGTTTCCTGGGCCCGAACGGTTCGGGGAAGACCACCACCATCAGGCTCCTGCTCGGCCTGGCCACGGCCACCGGAGGTTCCATGCGCGTGCTGGGCGAGGAGATGCCCGGCAAACTCAATGACGTGCTGCCCCGGGTCGGGGCGCTGGTGGAAGGACCGGCGTTCTACCCTTTCCTCTCCGGCGCCGCGAATCTGCGCCGCATGGACGCCGCGGACCCCTATGGTTCGGGCGCCACTCGGCGTGCCCGCGTCCAGGCAGCCCTGGAACGGGTGGGTTTGACGCACGCCGCGGACAAGCTGGTCCGGGCCTATTCGCTGGGGATGAAGCAGCGGCTGGGGATCGCCAACGCCCTGCTCGCCCCGCGGGAACTGCTGGTGCTGGACGAGCCCACCAACGGGCTGGATCCGCAGGGCACCCGTGAGGTGCGGAGCCTGGTGCGATCGCTCGCGGCCGACGGCGCCACGGTGTTCGTCTCCAGCCACCTGCTGGCCGAGGTCGAGCAGATCTGCACCCATGCGGCCATCATGAGCGCTGGCCGGCTTGTGGCGCAGGGAACCCTGACGGAACTGCGCGGGGCCGGCCAGGCAAGGATCCGCGTGTTGACCCCGGATCCGGGTACTGCGGCGCAGGTGCTGGCCGGCCTCGGCCTGACCGCGACCCTGGGCACCGACGGCCGTACTCCCGGTGGCGCTGCTTCCGGTGCCGCCGGCTCCGGGACCGACGCGGCCCTGTTCGCGTCCCTGCCTGGGGCTCCGGCTGCCAGGGAAGACGGAGGATCGTCCCGGTCCGTGGAGCGGGCGGCCGTGCAGCCGGAGGCCGTGGTGGCGGCCCTCGTGGCGGCGGGGGTCCGGGTCCGCGGCTTCGCGACCGAACAGGCCAGCCTTGAGGACCGGTTTGTGGCATTGACGGGGGAGGGGTTCGACGTTGTCCAGTAACAGCTCATCCGCGGGCGATCCGGCAGCCGGCCCGTCAGTTGCCCCGGCGCCGGGCCCCAACGAAGCGGCCGCAGGCGCTGGCGGGGACGGCGGGGCGGGCGCTGCGCCGGTCCGGCACGGGTCCCTGACCGGTGACCTGCTGGCGTCCGAGCTCGGGGTGCTGTTCCGCCGCCGCAGGACGTGGGCCATGTTGTGCGCGCTGGCGGCCATCCCGATCCTGATCGCGGTGGCGGTGCGGGTCTCCTCGGCCGTGCCGGCAGGCCGCGGGCCGGCCTTCCTGGACCGGATCGCCCAGAACGGCCTGTTCGTGGGCGTCACGGCAATGGTGGTCTCCGTTCCGCTGTTCCTGCCCCTTACCGTCGGCGTCGTGGCCGGAGACACGATCGCCGGAGAGGCCGGACAGGGGACCCTGAGGTACCTGCTGGTGGCTCCCGCCGGGCGGATCCGCCTGCTGATCGTCAAATATGCCGGGGCGGCCGTGTTCGTGATCGTTGCCCCGCTCGTGGTGGCCCTGACCGGGGCCGGAATCGGCGCGGCGCTCTTCCCCGTGGGGCCGGTGACCCTGCTCTCCGGCGACACGATCGGCACCGGCGAGGCCCTGGTCCGGCTCCTGCTGATCGCCGCCTATCTGGCGGTTTCGCTGCTGGGGTTGTCGGCGATCGGGCTGTTCATCTCCACCCTGACCGATGTTCCGGTGGGGGCCATGGCGGCCACCGTGGTGCTCTCTGTCGTCGCGCAGGTCCTGGACGCGCTGCCGCAACTCGAGTGGCTGCATCCCTGGCTTTTCAGCCACTACTGGCTGGACTTTGGCGATCTGCTCCGGCAGCCGGTTTCCTGGGATTCCTTTGCCGCCAATGCCCTGCTCCAGGGCGGTTACGTCGCCGTCTTCGGCGCGCTGGCCTACGGCAGGTTCATCACCAAGGACGTGCTCTCCTAGCCGCCAGTCTCAGTAACGGGCCGCGTAGCCGTACAGCTGCATCCCGGACATGGCGGCAACATCGGTCACGGTAATGCCGGCGTCGGGGTTCAGCGCCTGGACCACGCGGCCGCCGCCGAGGTAGATGGCCACGTGGTAGAAGCCCGGGGCCGAACCCCAGACGAACAGATCGCCCGGACGCGCCTGGGAGAGCGGGACATGGACGGGGGCCTGGGCGAACTGCTGGGAGGCCGTGCGGGGCAGGTACTTCCCTGCGGCGGCGAACGCATTCTGCACCAGGCCCGAGCAGTCAAACCCATAGCTCCCGGTTCCGCCGTACTGGTAGAAGAACGGCGATCCGGTCTTGCCGAGCGCCACCGAAATCGCGGTCTGGTTTGACCCGCCGGAAATCGGCGCCGGAACCGGAACGGGTACTGGCGCCGGGACCGGGGCAGGAATCGGTGCGGGGACCGGAGCAGGTACCGGTGCGGGATCCGGCGCGGACGCCGGAGCCGGAGCGGAGGCCGGTGCGGGCGCGGGTGCGGGCGCGGGTGCGGGCGCTGCAGCGGGGGCCGGCACGTCGGCGGGAGCCGGAGCGGCTGGCTGTCCTGCGGCTGAATCGTCCCGTCCCGGTGCTGCCGGTGCCGGCTGTGAACCCGTGCCAGGCTGCGGCGCTGGGCCTGCCGCCGCGGTCAGTGCTGCGAGCCGAGCCTGCTGGCGCTGGCGGTCGAGGGCGTCCACCCGGGCCGATTCCAGCGCCGCGGTGGTGTTTCTCAGGCTTGCCAGCTGGTCCACGAGCGCGCTGCGCTGCGCTTTGGCATCGGCCACGACCTGGCGCTGGGCGGCGTCGGCGCGGCCGGCGTCGGCCTTGCGGTCCGCGGCAGTCGCGGCGGCCTCGTCGGCGGCGCGGTTGGCGTCCGCTGCGGCTTCGGTCAGGGACTGCGCGGCCGTGGCCGCGTTTTCCGCGGACTCGAAGGCCCGCGCGCGTCCGGCCGTTACAGCCTCCAGCGTGGCTGCATCCTCCAGGGCCCGCCCGGAGCCGCTGACAAAGCTGCTGAGGGCCGGGTTCAGCCCGCCGTTGCGGTACAGGTCACCGGCCAGCTGGCCCAGCTGTTTGCGGGTTTTGGCCTGTTCTGCCCCGGCGGCGGCAGCCCTGGCGGCCGCCACAGCCGCCGCGTCACGGCGTGTGGCCAGCTCCACGAGGGCCTCGCCGTACGCGTTGTTTGCTTGCAGGGATGCGGCGAGGCTGGTTTCCTGGCCGGCCGACGCGTCGGCCAGAAGCCCGTCGATCCTGGTGACCTCTGCCGCCGTCGAGCTTGCACTGGACTTGGCGGCAGCGATCTCTTCCGGTGAGGGGATCTCCGGCGACGCCGGAACCCGGCCGGCAGTCTCCAGCGGCGGGCGCCCCTGCGGAGAAATCTGCGAAGAAATCAGCGGCGCGGCCTGGGCCGGGAGCGCGAGCGTTCCGAGGAGGACGACGGCGGTGCAGAGCACAGCCGTCTTGCGGCCGGATCGGATCCAACTCATGGGCAACCTCGCTGAAGTCTCAGGCTGGAGTGAGCGAGGTCGGATTTGGCGCGTGAAAGCCCTCTGCGGATCACCCAGCAGGCATGAGGCTACGTGCCAAAGGCTACTTTGGCAACACGAGTCACATGAATAACATAAACAACACGAGTGTCATTTGGCCACGTCCGTGACGGGTGTGTCCTGCCGACGGTCAGGCGTGCTGGTGGGCCTCGTGCTCTGAATGCGTGGTGGGCTCGAGCTGGAACGTGCAGTGTTCGGTGTCGAAATGGGAGCCAAGGCAGCTGGTGAGTTTGTCCAGAACCCGGTCGGCGCCTTTGGCGCCGAGCGCTGCGTCTTCCACCACCACGTGGGCGGAGAAGACGGGGACACCGGAGGTAATGGTCCAGATGTGGATGTCGTGGACGGATACCACGCCGTCCACCGCAAGGATGTGGTCGCGGATCATCTGAACGTCCACGCCCTTGGGCGTGGCCTCGAGGAGCACGTCGACGACGTCGCGCAGCAGGTGCCAGGCCCGGGGCAGGATCATGAGGGCGATGAGGATCGAGGCAATGGTGTCGGCCGCCTGGAACCCGGTGACCATGATGACCACCGCCGCCGCGATGACGGCAAA
This sequence comes from Arthrobacter sp. P1_B9, assembly GCF_056406495.1. Lineage (NCBI taxonomy): Bacteria > Bacillati > Actinomycetota > Actinomycetes > Micrococcales > Micrococcaceae > Arthrobacter > Arthrobacter sp. P1_B9. Next base: position 74,559 of record NZ_JBFUAA010000004.1, on the reverse strand, counting down.
GGACCCCAGCAGATCCCCCAGGACTTCGAGGTAGGCGCCGCGGACGTTCAGGCTTTCCTTCTGGGCGCCGCGCAGGATCAGCAGGGAGACCAGGTTGGCGACGGCGCCGAGGACCGCCGCGGCGAGCATGACGTCGGTGTGGACCTCGGGGGTGGTGCCGAGCCTGCGGATGGCCTCGGTGAAGATGACCACCGAGATGACGATCAGGACCAGTGCGTTTGCCAGCGCCGCCAGAACTTCGGCGCGCTGGTAACCGTAGGTGCGCAGATCGCTGGCGGGCCGGGTGGCGATCCATGCGGCCAGCAGGGCGATGAAGACGCCGGCGGCGTCCGAGAGCATGTGTCCGGCATCGGCGAGCAGGGCCAGGGATCCGGAGACAACCGCACCGATCGTCTGCACGAGCACCACGGCGAGCGTGATGGCCAGGACGGCGACCAGGCGCTTGCGGTGCTTGCCGGTGGCAGTGATGCCGTGCGAGTGGCTGTGGTCGTGTCCCATGCCTACAAGGCTATCCCCAGCCGAGCTCGTGCAGGCGCGCGTCGCTGATGCCGAAGTGGTGGGCGATCTCGTGCACCACGGTGACGGTGACTTCCTCGATCACGTCCTCCCGGGAGGTGCAGATGTCCAGGATGGGTTGGCGGAAGATGGTGATCCGGTCCGGCAGCGAGCCGGCGTCCCACCAGGAGTCCCGCTCGGTCAGGGGCACCCCCTCATAGAGCCCCAGCAGCACGGTGTCTGGATCCTCGCCGGGCTGCGGGGTGTAGTCGTCCTCGATGAAGATCGCGACATTGCTCATGGTCTTTGCCAGATCCGGCGGGATCCGGTCGAGGGCATCACTCACGGCGGCCTCGAAATCGGCCTCGGACATCGGGAAGGGGCCGTCGTCCGGGCCGTCACCACCGTCCCCGCCGGCACTGCCCTCCCCGCCGTTCGGAACGATCGGCAGGCCGGGCGGGAGGGAGGAGGGCATAGGCAAACTCTAGCGGGACCGGCGCCGGGTCAGCCCCACGCCCACAAGGCAGATCGCGCCGCCCACCAGGCCCCAGATGGTCGGAATCTCGCCCAGGACCAGCCAGGAGATCAGGATTGTGGTGCCCGGGACCAGGTAGGTGGTGGCCGCGAGGCGTCCCGCATCAATCATCGAGAGCGCATAGGCCCAGGTGGTGAATGCGATCGCAGTGGGGAAGATGCCCAGGTAAACCAGGCCGAGGGTGGCCGGCAGGGGAGCGGACTGCAACTCGGTGACCAACTGGCCGCTGAAGGGCAGGCAGCACAGGGCGCCCACCATGATGCCGAACCAGGTGGCCTGGGCGGCCGGGAACTTGCGGAGCACCGGTTTTTGGACGATCACGCTCACAGCGGCCAGCGCGGCCGCAAGCAGGCAAAGCAGCACGCCGGCCACGTCCGCCGTCGACCGCTGGCCGGAACCAAGCGCAATCACGGCCACGCCGCCGAACGCGATGAGGCTGCCGATGATGAGCCAGCGCGGGAACCCTTCCTTCAGGATCACTCCGGCCATGACGGCCACCAGGATGGGGTTGACGTTGATCAGCAGGGCGGCCGTGCCGGCGTCGAGCATGTGTTCGGCGGCGTTCAGGGCCACGTTGTAGCCTCCGAACCACATGACGCCATAGGCGAGGATGGGCCACCACTCGCGGCCCCGGGGCAGGCCCCTGAGCTTGGGCACCACCAGCAGGCCCAGCACGACGGCGGCAACGGCCAGCCGGCCGAGCGTCAGGGAGCCAGGGGAGAAGCTCGGGCCTACGGCGCGGATGCCCACGAAGGCGGAGGCCCACAGGACCACGGTGACGATGACGGCGGCGATGCCGAGCCTGCTGATCGTGGCCGGCTGCCCGGGAGGGGGCGGCGCGGGTTGCGGGGCGGGTGCGGGGGCGGCGTGCGGAGACCCTTCGTGGGGGCCTGCGGACGGAGTGGGGCCGGATGCGGCGGTTGTTGCCATGCTGCCAATGTAGCCGTTCCCGCCTCCTCCCGGCTGGCGGGAATCGGTCACGTCTAGTCGAGATCCTGCCAACATCCCGAATGGCCTCAGCGCAGGACGCGCGCTGCCGTCCGGACAGCGGCCGCGACGTCGTTCAGCGCTGCCGAGCCGCGCCGCCACTGCTGCCAGTAGAGGGCAACGTCCACGTGCGCTCGCGGGGCGAGGGCCTCGAGCCTGCCGGCCAACAGGTCCTCGCCGATTTCGATTTCGGGCATCATGCCCCAGCCCATGCCCCAGCGGATGGCATCGCCAAACTCCTGGGCGGCCGGGACATAGTGGCGCGGCGGCTGCAGGGAGGCCCGGCTGACCCGGCGCAGCCAGCGGTCCTGCAGGTCGTCCTTGCGGTCGAAGACCACAACGGGAGCGGCGGCGAGCGTCGCGCCAGTCGCACCCGCCCCAAACCAGCGGCGGGCGAAGCCCGGAGCGCACACCGGCAAATAGCGCATGGTGCCCAGCTTGCTCGACGAGCAGCCGGGCACGGGCTGGGCTGTCTCCGTGATGGCGGCAGCGGCGGCTCCGGCGCGCAGCAGGTTCAACGAGTGCTCCTGGTCTTCACGCAGGATCTCGAGCTGGACGTTGTCACTGGCCGCTGCGAGGCCGGCCAACGCCCAGGTATGCAAGGAATCGCTGTTGATCACCAGCGTCAGGCGCGTCCCTCCGCGGGGGTGCTCCGGCTGCAGTTCCTCGGCCAGGTCCGCGGAGAGCATTTCCAGCTGCCGGGCGAAGCGCACCACGGCCTCGCCGGACTCTGTGAGTCCGGGCGGGCGCGCCCGGGTCAGGACGGGCCGGCCGACGGCGGTCTCGAGGGCCCGGACCCGCTGGCTGATCGCCGAGGGCGTCACGGACAGGTGCGCGGCCGCGGCGTCGAAGCTCCCGTGCGTCAGAATCGCGGCCAGCGTCCGGGCCTGTTCGGGGGTGATCTCCATCATTAGCCCATCTTACGTATCAGCAGAATCTTTAACTGGTTTCATCTTCGGCGGGCGCCTACCGTGGAGTGGTGATCCTTCCCCTGTTTTCCGGTCTCTCCGCCGGCCTGTCCCTCATCGTTGCCATCGGCGCGCAGAACGCTTTTGTCCTCCGGCAGGGCATCCAGCGCTCGCACGTCGTCATGGTGGTGGCAGTCTGCGCGGTCTCGGACCTCGTGCTGATCCTGCTGGGCGTCGCGGGCATCGGCATCCTCCTGGACCGGGCGCCCGCTGCCCTGGTCGTGATCCGGTGGGCCGGGGCGGCGTTCCTCCTTGCCTACGGGGCGCTCGCGGCCCGGCGTGCGGTCCGCGGCGAGCAGATGGAGAATCCCGGCGACAAGCCCGCCGCCGGCCGTGCCGCCGTCCTTGGCACCTGCCTGGCCTTCACCTGGCTGAACCCGCACGTCTACCTGGACACGGTGCTGCTGCTCGGGTCCCTCGCTGCCGCCCAGGGCGAAGCCGGGCGCTGGTGGTTCGCCGCCGGGGCCGGCCTGGGAAGCATTGCCTGGTTCACCGCCCTCGGCGCGGGGGCGCGGTTCCTGACATCCCTGTTCCGGCGCCGGACGGCCTGGCGTGTGCTCGACGCCGGCATCGCCGTCGTGATGGTCACCCTTGCCGTGCTGCTGCTGGCCTGACACGCGCCCGCCCGCCGCTCCGCCCCGCCGCGCGCCGCCCATCGCGCGCCCACGCAAAGTGTCGGGAAAGCTCAGGCTGATCCCCCGTCCCAGGGGGCGGTGGGCCCTTGTCCGCTCAACGTGGCGGGGTCACGATTGCTGGTATGACAGCATCCCCAGCTTCGGCCAGCGAACGACGGCGTGCAGCGATCGGCACAGCCGTCTTCGCGGTCGCCCCCGCAACCGCCGCGGGCGTGGTGCCGTGGCTGCTGACCCGCTGGAAAGTGGAGTCCCCGGTCCCCGGCGGGGTGCCCGCGCAGATCGCGGGCGCCATGATGATCGGTGCGGGTGCTGCCGTCATCGCGAATTCCTTTGTGCATTTCGCCGTCGAGGGCATCGGGACCCCCGCGCCATTTGCCCCGCCCAGGCAACTGGTGGTCGGCGGTCTCTACCGGTACGTGCGGAATCCGATGTACGTGTCCATTGCCGCGGCCGTCGCGGGGCAGGGGCTCCTGCTGGGCCAGCCGAGGCTCTTCCTGGCTCTGGGCATCGGCGCCATCCCGGTGGTGGCTTTCGTCCGGCAGTACGAGGAGCCCACACTGGCCCGGAAGTTCGGTGCGGCGTACGAGGAGTACCGCAGCAATGTCCCGCGCTGGCTGCCCAGGCCCACGCCGTGGCGGCCCGTAGGGCCGGAGCCGTCCCGGGCCTAGGCCTCGGCGGGCAGGCAGGGCATTGGGCGGCTGGGCATCCGCGGGCTGGGGTAGCCCTGGGCCTGGTAGCCCTGGGGCCTGGCCCAAGGCAGCTGTCCGGCCGCTATTTGCCGTTTCCGGCCCACTCCAGCAGCCGATCCAGCGGCCAGGTGGTGACGATCCGCTCGGCGGGTACCCCGTTCGAGGCCGCGCGCTCGGCACCGTACTGCAGGAAATCCAGCTGGCCCGGCGCATGGGCGTCGCTGTCGATGCTGAACAGACAGCCGGAATCGAGAGCCAGCCGGATCAGCTCGTCCGGCGGATCCTGCCGTTCGGGGCGGGAATTGATCTCGACGGCCACATTATTGCCGGCGCACGCCGCGAACACGCGCGCGGAGTCGAACTCGGACTCCGGGCGGGTTCCCCTCGGCCCCTGCAGCAGCCGGCCGGTGCAGTGGCCGAGGACGTTCGTGTGCGGATCATTGATGGCGCCCAGCATCCGCTCGGTCATGGTGCGCCGGTCGGAGCGGAGCTTCGAGTGGACGCTCGCCACCACGATGTCCAGCCGGTCCAGCATCTCCGGGGACTGGTCCAGGGTGCCGTCCTCCAGGATGTCCACCTCGATCCCGGCCAGGAGGCGGAAGTCCCCGCCGTCCGCGTTGATGTCCGCAACAATGTCCAGCTGTTCCCGAAGGCGTTCGGCGCTCAGGCCGTTGGCAATCTTGAGGTTGGGGGAGTGATCCGTCAGGGCGAGGTAATCCCGGCCCAGCGTCCGGGCGGCGTCAGCCATCAGTCCGATCGGGGACCCGCCGTCGGACCAGTCGCTGTGGCTGTGCAGGTCCCCGCGGAGGGCCGAGCGCAGTTCGGCGCCGCCGGTCGCGAGGGGTTGCTGCCCGCGTTGGCGCAGATCCTCAAGATAGTCGGGCACGCCGCCGTCGACCGCCTGCCGGATGACCTCGAACGTTCTGTCGCCGATCCCCTTCATGCTCTTGAGCCTGCCGTTGCGTGCCCGCGCTGCGACCTCCTCCGGGTCCAGGGCGCCGATAATCCCGGCTGCCTTGCGGAACGCCTGGATCTTGAAGGTGGGGGCGAGCCCGCGTTCGAGCCAGAACGCAATCTCATTGAGGGCATCAACGGCATTCATCAGTCCATCTTGCACCCACTCTGCCCGGCCCCGCCCCTATCTTGGCCCGGCTTTGTATCGGCGGGAAGGGCCGATTTTGGATAATCCGGGGGTCTGCCCTTATAGTTTTATAGTCCAGTTCGGAGGAACCCGAAAGGACAAAAACGACAGGCTTCGGCCCTTAATTTTTGCCCCTATATGTTCCGACGGATGGCGTCCTGGCCCCCATCGTCTAGCGGCCTAGGACACCGCCCTTTCACGGCGGCGGCACGGGTTCGAATCCCGTTGGGGGTACGCAAGGAACTGGTCAAACCGGGTGAAAAAGTCTGGTAGGCTAAAGGCCTTGAAAATCTGCGGTAGCGATATCGCAGACAGCAAGAACAAGCAGTAAACAAGCAAGGCCCTGTAGCGCAGTTGGTTAGCGCGCCGCCCTGTCACGGCGGAGGTCGCGGGTTCAAGTCCCGTCAGGGTCGCTCTGATTGCCGGAAGAAATTCCGGCCTTCAAGGTGACACGTCACCTAGGCTCTGTAGCTCAGTTGGTAGAGCGTTCGACTGAAAATCGAAAGGTCACCGGATCGACGCCGGTCGGAGCCACCACTGGGAAGCATCAGTTCTTTGAGAACTGGTGCTTTTCTTCTTTAACACCTTCTGGTGCTCCGCTTTATCGACGGGGGGAGGCGGGCGGCGAGGGGCGGGCGATGGGCGGCCGATGGCGGCGACCGTTTGGGGGCCGTCCAGCCGGCCGGGCTAGACTCGCACGCTGGGGAAAGAACACCAAGGCCGCCGGCAGCCCGGTCCGGGCAGGCGGCGCAATCTCAACCGAAAAGTGATTCTGCAACGTGACTTCGAAGAATATTGCCCGTCCTCTCGCCGCAACCGCCCTCCTCGCAGCCCTGGCGCTTACCGGGTGTTCGGCCCCGCAGGCCGGCAGCGCGCCTTCGTCCGCCGCGGGCACGTCCGCCGGGGGCGAGTCCACCGCTTCCGCGTCCGCCACGCCGAGCCCCAGCGGGACCTCGGGACCGTTCGGCGGCTTCACCAGCGCAGCCGAGGCGTGCTCCAAGATCTCGGAGCAGGCAACCGGCGCCACGCTCCTTCCGCTGTCGGCCGCCCAAGGCAAGACGGCGGAACTGGAACAGTTCAAAACGGAGCTGGCCGAGACGGCCGAACGCGTCCCGGACAGCCTCAAGGCCGACTTCGCCAACCTCAAGGAGGTGGCCGTTGCCGGCGTCACCGACCAGACGGTCTTCTCCAGCGGAAAGCTCCAGGCCGCCATGGCGCCGGTCACGACCTGGATCGCCACCAACTGCAAGTAGGGGGTTCGGCCAGGCCAACGCCCGCGTCGGCCCCCGGCTGACATCCCGCGGCGGACAGACGGCTGGCCTTGTCCCCGATGCAGGCCGCCCGTTCCCGCCCCCACCTGCATGGACTGTGGGAACGGGCGCCGCAAGATTCCCCCACGCGCCCCAAGGCAGGGACTAGGGTTGTGTCAAAGAGAAGGGGGAGTGCGTTATGGAATACCAGAATTCTCAACCCGTCGCCGGTCCTGCGGCCGGTCAACACGTTGCCGGGCTCGCAGCCGGTCAGCCCGGTCCCGATGCCCTGGTCAGTCCTACAGACGGTCTGTCCGCGCCGGCCGGCACCGGCCGCACGGTCATAGCGGAAACTGCCGTCGCCAAGGTAGCGGGCATCGCCGCCCGATCGGTGCCCGGCGTCTATTCGTTGGGATCAGGACCCTCACGCGCCCTCGGGGCCATCCGCGACGCCGTCGGCAACGCTGATCACGCAGCAGGCGTCCGCGTGGAAGTCGGCGAAACGCAGGTCGCCGTGGACATCGATCTTGTTGCGGTGTACGGCACCCCCCTGCAGACCCTCGCGGACCAGGTCCGCGCCGTCGTCTACGCCGCCGTCGGGGAACTGGTGGGTCTCGAAGTGATCGAGGTCAATATCGAGATCAACGACGTTTATGTGCCCGGCCCGGCCAAACCGGCCGCGTCCGCCGAGGCCCGGCCAGTCAGGGAGGCAATCCAATGAGTCTGACGGTAGTGGGAATCGCCATGGGCGCCTTCGTGGCCTTCATGTCCTTCCAGTTCGGTGTCTGGGGCTTCCTCGGCTCCCTGTTCTTCATGGCCATTGGCGCCCTCCTGGGCCGGGCCGCAGAGGGGAAGCTGGACCTGCGCAGCGTGTTTGACGCCCTCACGGGCCGGCGTTCCTCCTCATGAGCATCACGGCAGAAGCGCCGATCCCCGGCGCCGCGGTGGCCGGGCACAACCGCATCAGCACCCAGGCCCTGACGAGCGTGGCCCGGGCGGCCGCGGGGGAGGCCCTCGGTGTCCCGGCGCACGACGTCCGCGCCGACTGGTCGGACGATGACGGGCTGCTCGCCCTGTCGCTTGTCATGCCCGTCGCGGTCCCGAATCTCACCGCTGTGGTCCGGGACCCCGGCCGCGTCGCCGGATTCGGCGGTTCCATCTGGGAGCGTGCCGTCGCCGCCAAGGCCGAGATTCTGCGCCGCGTGACGGAACTGACCGGAGCGCAGCTGAGCCGGGTGGACATCCGCATCAGCGGGGCCGCCGTGCGCGGGGGAGGCCGGGTACATTGAGCCAGGACACCCAGAACGCCGGGATCGACTCCGCCGGGCACGACGCCGATGCGGTGCAGGGGAGCGCGCCGTTGGGTTCCGGCGCCGCGGGCATGGGCCGGATAGTGAAACGGGAGACGCACACATCGCGCGCTGTTGTGTCCGTGATCGCGGCCGGCCTGGTCATGGTCGTGTTCGGCTATGCGCTGCTTGAGACCGGGGTCCGTGCGATCGGGCAGCCGCCGTGGCTCGTGGATCCGCAGACCGCGGCCGAGCGGGTAGTCGCGCTCCCGGCGGGAATCCCGCCGCTTCTGCTCGGTGTCACGGGCGCTGTGATCGCGATGGCCGGATTGTTCTTCTTCCTCAATGCCGTGCTGCCCGGCCGGCGGGCACGCCACCTGCTCCCGGACCGCCGGGCCGCCGTCGTGGTGGACGATGAGGTGATCGCCGCTGCCCTGGCGCGCCGGGCCCGGCTGGCCGCCAACGTGGCCAAGGAACAGGTGATGGTGGTCGTGTCGCGGAATCGGATCACGGTCAACGTCCGGCCGACCTCCGGTGTGCCGCTGCGCCCGGACGCCGTCCTGGATGCTGTGCGCCGGGAAGTGGAGGAAATGGGCCCCTGGCCGATGCCGGAAGTGCGGATCCAGGTATCCACAGCCGGGGTGGTGGGGGCATGAACAACACCCCCCGGGCGCTGAACCGCGTACTGATTGGCATCCTTGGCATCCTGCTCCTCGCCGTCGGCGTCCTCCTGATACTGCTTGCAAGCGTCCCGGCCGTGGGCGTGTGGTGGCATGAGTGGGCCGGCGGCGTCCTGAGCTTCTGGCTCGATTTGTTCGAACGGACGCAATTCCCCCGCCGCCAGGGGAGCTGGCTGTGGCTTGCCATCTGCGTGGCGCTGCTGGTGGTGATTGGCCTGATGATCGCCTGGATTGCCCAACAGGGTACGGGCCGGACCAGCCTGCTCGTGGCAGAGGAGGACCCGGGTGAGGTGCCCGGCAACGTCGGAATCAGCGGCGGCGTGGCGGAGCAGACTCTCCGCGCGGCGCTGGCGGACCGGCCCGACCTGGCCGGCGTCACGGTCGCCGCCTACAAGATCAGCGGTGAGCCGGCCCTCAAGATCCGGGTGGAACCGCGCCAGGGCGTCGCCCCGCACCGGCTCGCCGCCGAAGTTTCCGCCCTGGTAGAGGCGCTCGACGCGGTGATCGGCAAACGCACCCCGGTGCTGATCCACATCGGATCCGGCGCGCGGTCGCGGTTCGGCCGTTCCGAGCGGGTCCGCTGAGGTGGCCGGCCGGCGGGCCACGGAATCTCCTTTGCATAAAGGTTTCATGTAAACGCTTGCATTCCGGACTGCCTGTTGATTACTGTGATGGTCGGCACACCATCAGTACGGCCGTTTTTCACCGGTACTCAGCGAGGAGCACTCCAGTATGAAAACCCGCAATTTCCTACTTCCCGTCGCCACGGCAGGCATTTTGGCTATCACCCTTTCGGCGTGTGGCGGCGGAGGTGGCGGCACTACCAGCGGCAGCGACGCCGCCTCGCAGGGCCTGGACGGGCGCGGCCCCATTACTTACGTTCAGGGCAAGGACAACAGCAACGTGGTCCGCCCGCTGATCGACAAGTGGAACGCCGCCCACCCGAACGAAAAGGTCACCTTCAAGGAGCAGACCGACCAGGCCGACCAGCAGCACGACGACCTCGTCCAGCACTTCCAGGCCAAGGACCCCGGCTACGACGTCGCGAGCGTCGACGTCGTCTGGACCGCCGAATTCGCCGCCAAGGGCTGGCTGCAGCCGCTCAAGGACAAGATGGCGCTGGACACCTCGGCCATGCTGAAGCCGACCGTTGATGCCGCTTCCTACAAGGGCACGCTGTATGCGGCACCGGAATCATCCGACGGCGGCATCCTGTACTACCGCAAGGACCTGGTCCCCACGCCCCCGAAGACCTGGGACGAGATGATGAGCATGTGCTCCATCGCCAAGACCAACAACATCGGCTGCTACTCCGGCCAGTTCAAGAAGTATGAGGGGCTGACCGTCAACGCCTCCGAGGCAATCAACTCCGCCGGCGGAGCCGTGCTGGACGAGAACGGCAAGCCCAACCTGCTCACCGCGGAGGCAAAGGCCGGCATGGCCAACCTGACCAAGGCCTACGCAGACGGCTCGATCCCGAAGGAAGCCATCACGTTCCAGGAAGAGGAAAGCCGCCAGGCATTCCAGGACGGCAAGCTGCTGTTCCTGCGCAACTGGCCCTACGTCTACAACCTGGCCACCACCGAAGGCTCCTCCAAGGTCAAGGACGTCCTGGGCATGACCGCACTCCCCGGCAAGACCGGTCCGGGCGCCTCGTCCCTCGGCGGCCACAGCGCCGCGATCAGCGTCTACTCCAAGAACAAGGCCACCGCGGTGGACTTCCTGAAGTTCCTCACCACCGAAGAGACCCAGAAGTTCTTCGCCACGCAGGGTTCGCTCGCACCGGTGCTCGGCAAGCTCTACGACGACAAGGAGCTCGTCGCCAAGCTGCCGTACCTGCCGGTCCTGAAGACCTCGATCGAGAACGCCGTGCCGCGCCCGGTCACCCCGTTCTACCCGGCCGTCACCAAGGCCATCCAGGAAAACGCGTACTCGGCCATCAAGGGCGAGAAGACTGTAGACGCGGCCCTGTCCGACATGCAGAAGTCCATCGAGTCCGCTAGCGCGGGACAGTAGGTCCATCATGGCAACTGAAGTAGGCCCGACGTCGGTCAAGGCACCGGCGTCGGGCGGGGCACCGATCCACCACGCACCCAAGGGTGTTGGGGAGGACAACCGCATCGCGACGCAGGGGCGCTGGGCAGCTTGGCTGCTGGCGCCGACCATCCTCGCATTGTCGGTAGTGATCGTGTATCCGATCATCACCGCCATTGTGATGTCATTCCAGAAGGATGCCGGTCTGGACCCCGCTACGGGTCTCTTCGTTGAGGGTGGCCCGGCCGGCTTCTCGAACTACTACAACTGGATTTTCCAGCAATGCCCGGCACCGTCCGGCGGAACCGTTGACTGCCCGCCGGGAACCCTCGGCGCGCAGTTCTGGTCCGCCACCGGCACCACGTTCTTCTTCACCATCGTGACGGTGGCACTGGAGACCGTGCTCGGCTTCTGGATGGCCGTCATCATGGCACGGGCCTTCAAGGGCCGCAGCCTGGTCCGTGCAGCCGTCCTGGTGCCGTGGGCCATCCCCACCGCCGTGACGGCCAAGCTGTGGCTGTTCATCTTCGCCTTCGAAGGCATCGGCAACAAGCTCTTCAACACCACCGTCCTATGGACCGGCAGCGAATGGCCGGCCAGGTGGGCCGTGATCATCGCGGACGTCTGGAAGACCACGCCGTTCATGGCGCTGTTGATTCTTGCCGGCCTGCAGATGATTCCCGCGGAAGTGTACGAGGCGGCCAAGGTCGACGGCGCCTCAGCCTGGCAGCGGTTCCGGATGATCACCCTGCCGCTGGTGAAACCGGCGCTCATGGTGGCCATCCTGTTCCGCACCCTGGACGCGCTGCGCATGTTCGACCTCCCGTACATCCTGACCGGCGGAGCGAACAACACCACCACGCTCTCCATCCTGGTGATCAACCAGATCAGGCAGGGCTTCAACGCGGCGGCGGCTTTGTCCACCATCACGTTCATCATCATCTTTCTGGTGGCTTTCATCTTCGTGCGCTTCCTCGGAGCGAACGTGGTGGAGCAGCAGACCGGCGCAGGTAAGGGGAAGAAATGACCGCCGCGACGAGCGCCGCAACCGAGCTGCGCGCAGAGCAGGACCGGGGGCGGAAGGCCGCGCAGAACCGCGAGAAGTGGGCCCAGAGCCGGACCTACATCAGTGCGGTCGTGATCCTCTTCTGGTGCCTGGCTCCGGCCTACTGGATGGTGGTGACGGCGTTCCGCGACGTCGGCTACACCTACGACACCTCGATCCTGCCGACTCACATCACGCTGGACAACTTCAGGACGGCGTTCGACACGTCCTTCGGCAACCACTTTGGCCAGGCACTGCTGAACAGCTTGTTCATCGGCACCGTCGTCACCCTGGTGTCGCTGGTGATCGGCGTGTTTGCCGCCTACGCACTGGCCCGCTTGAACTTCAAGTTCAAGTACCTTGTGCTGGGCTTCATCCTGGGCGCTTCCATGTTCCCCGGCGTCGCCCTCATCACCCCGCTGTTCCAGCTCTTCACGAACATCGGCTGGATGGGCACCTACCAGGCCCTGATCATCCCGAACATCTCGTTCGTGCTGCCGCTGACGGTCTACACCATGACCTCCTTCTTCCGGGAGATGCCGTGGGAGCTCGAGGAATCGGCCCGGGTGGACGGCTGCACGCAGGGACAGGCCTTCCGGAAGGTCATCATGCCGCTGGCCGCACCGGCCATCTTCACAACCGCCATCCTGGCCTTCATCTCCTCGTGGAATGAATTCCTGATCGCCAGCCAGCTTTCGTCCGACGCAACGCAGCCGGTCACCGTGGCCATTGCGAGCTTCGCCGGTGCGCAGCCGAACCAGATTCCGTACACCGCCATCATGGCTGCGGGCACTATTGTGACCATTCCCTTGGTCATCCTGGTGCTGGTGTTCCAGCGTAAGATTGTCGCGGGCCTCACGGCCGGCGCGGTTAAGTGACTGAGGCGTGATGACTGACGAGCAGAACCAGGGTCACGTGCCGGCGACGCGTCGAAAGGTGCGCTCCGGCGAGGACTTCGACATCATCATCGGGTTCCTCGGCTTTTGGGCCGTGGTGCTGCTGGTGGTCACTGTCTGGATGGAAGTGACCGCCCAGCCAGCCCTCTTCTGGGCCCTGGGTCTGCTCGCCATGTTGCTGGCCCTCTACGGGATGATCCGGCTGCGCCGGCGTTTGCCGCGCCGGACGGCCAGCCGGCACTCCTAGCAGGGGGACAGCAGCCGGGCAGGAGCCGGGCAGGATTATTCAGCCGCCGGGGGGAGGCGGACGCAACACGTCTGCGGGCAGCCGCCAGGCTTCCACGGACCGTTAATTAGGGGGCACAGGTGGCACGGACGGAACGGGCGCAGCGCGGAGGCCACTCGGGCGTCAGCATTGAGGATGTCGCCGCCGCTGCGGGCGTGTCAACGGCCACCGTATCCCGTGCCGTCCGGGGACTGCCCCGTGTTTCCCCGGCAACCCGCGAGAAGATCCTCGGCATCGCCGAATCCTTGGGCTACGTCGCGTCGTCCTCGGCGTCCGGCCTGGCGACGGGCCGGACCAAAACCATCGGCGTCCTGGCCCCGTTCGTCAGCCGCTGGTTCTTCTCCAAGGCCATCGAGGGAGCCGACCGGGAACTCCACTCCCGGCAGTACAACCTTTCCCTCTTCAACCTCGGCGGCCACGGCAGCCACCGTGAGCGGCTCTTCAGCAAGACCATGGTCTACAAGCAGATCGACGCCCTGCTGGTCCTCTGCATGGCGCTCACCCACGAGGAAATCGAGCATCTCCAGAAAATCGACATCCCGCTGGTGGTGGTGGGAGGCCACGTCGAGGAGTGCCCCTACATCGGCATCGACGACTACGCCGCGGCCGCCACCGCAGTGCGCCACCTGATCGGGCTGGGCCACACGGACATCGCGCTCCTGCACGGCGACGACGAAACCGACCTCAACTTCGACGTCCCCAGGGTCCGGATCCAGGCTTTCCACGACATCATGGGCGAGTCGCGGCTGCCCGTCCGGGCCGAATGGGACCTCTGGGGGGACTTCACCGTCCGCAGCGGTCAGGAGGCATTCCGCCGCCTCTGGGCCGCCGGCGGTGCCAAGCCCACAGCAATCTTCTGCGCCTCCGATGAGATGGCCATGGGCGTCATCTTCGAGGCCAACAAAGCCGGTGTGCGCGTCCCGGAGGACCTCTCGGTCATCGGCATCGACGACCACGACTTCGCCGAGGCCATGGGCCTGACCACAGTCGGGCAGCGCCCGGACCAGCAGGCCGAACTCGGCACCAAAATGCTGCTGGACGAGCTCGACGGCATTTCCGGCTCCGTGCAGTCCGCTGTGGCGCCGCACCGGCTGATTATCCGGACGACGACGGCGCCGCCGCTGCGCCAGTCCGCGCGGCTCAGCTAGCGGAGTTCGGGCCGCGCTAGGACGCGCGGGCCAGCTGGCGGATCGGCACCCAACGCGAGGCCAGCCGGCGGTAGGCCGCGGCGGCGCCGGTCATGTCCCCCTCCGCCAGGCACTCGATGCCGAGGCGTACGTCCAGCGGCGAATCATCCGGATAGACCTTGTCTGCCACCCCGCCGTAGTCGAGTTCCACCGCCGAGTCCGGGTGGAAGAGCTCAAGCCATTCCGTTAACTGGGTCAGGTCCTCAAGCATGTCGAGATCGGGCGCGGCGAGGGCCAGGTGCGCCACCGCATAGCTCACCCGCTCCAGCGCGTTGCTGATGCCGGCGCGGATGCGGACCGTCACAATGTGGCCGTCGGCTTCGACGACGTCGGTGGGATCCGATTCCTGGAAAAGGCAGAACCAGCTGAACGGAATGCCCCACGTGGACGCCCTGGTGTGGACCCGGCTCAGGCCGTCGTGGGCGCGCACCTCATCAATGCGTTCCTGGTGTTTGTCCCGCTGTTCTTCCGGGATCAGCAGCTGGGCCAGGGGCCCGTGGATGCCTTCCATCAGGGCATTGGCGGCCAGCCCGGCGCGGAGGACCAGCTGGCTGGGGCAGTACAGCAACCGGTCGGGCTGCGGGGCGGCCGCAGTCCCGGACCCGGCGGCGTCGTGCGCTGCGCCGGACGGGGCCCGCCTGGCCGGAGCCGCGACAACGCGCACCAGATCGGTCCGGCCGGTGGGAAACGGATCGCCGTCGGGCCGGGTGATGCGGCCCAGGGACGCCAGGAGCTCGGCGTTCTCCACAGCCGCGCGGGACGCCTGGCCGGCGCCGGCGGCCTCCAGGGTCTTCCGTTGCTGTTCGGGGAACGCCTCGAGGGGCTCGTAGATCCGGAGCGCGGAAGAGAACGGCAGCCCGGACTGTCCGTGGTAGATGCTCCCCGTCATTGGATCACGACGCTTCCCTGGCCGGCAGCCATTAGTCCGCCAGTTCCGCAATCACCGGGGCGTGGTCCGAGGCGCCCTTGCCCTTGCGCTCCTCGCGGTCGATCATCGCACCGGTGACCCGTGCCGCCAGGGCCGGGGAGGCGAGGATGAAGTCGATCCGCATGCCCTCCTTTTTCGGGAAGCGGAGCTGCGTGTAATCCCAGTAGGTGTAGACGCCGGGCCCCGGGGTGTGCGGGCGGACGACATCCTGGAAGCCGGCCTCCTCGAAGGCATGGAAGGCGGCCCGCTCAGGCTCACTGACGTGGGTGAGGCCCTCGGAGCGGAAGTAGTCGATGTCCCAGACGTCATCATCCAGGGGGGCGATATTGAAATCGCCCATCAGCGCAATCTGCGCCTCGGGGTCCTCCTTGACCCAGGTGCCGGCGTGGTTTTTCAGGATGTCCAGCCAGTTGAGCTTGTAGGGCATGTGCTCATCGTCGAGGGCGCGGCCGTTCGGGACATAGAGGCTCCAGACCCGGACGCCGCCGCACGTGGCGCCGATGGCGCGGGCCTCCTGCACGGCGTCCTTGCCGCTCTTGCCGAACACGGGCTGGTCCAGGAAGGTGCGTTCGACGTCGTCGAGTCCCACCCGGGAGGCGATCGCGACGCCGTTCCACTGGCTCAGGCCGAAGTGCGCCACCTCGTAGCCCATGTTCTCGAAGAGCTCCCAGGGGAAGTTCTCGTCCTTGCATTTGGTTTCCTGGATGGCCAGGACGTCGCAGTCCGTGCGCTGAAGCCAGGACTCCACACGGTCGGCGCGGGCACGGAGCGAGTTCACATTCCAGGTAGCAATCTTCACAGTCCCTAACTTACCGAACTTGGCCCCCGGACGAAGCCGCCGGCCGGCTCCGTCCTCTGGAAATTAGTAGGAAGTCCGAGTATATTCGGCTGCAGAGATGATCTAGGTCACATGCAAAGGAGCATTCGGTCATGGTTCGAGAACTATCCCATTACATTGACGGGCAGCGGGTTGAGGGAACCTCCGGCCGGTTCAGCGACGTCTATGATCCCTGCACCGGCGAGGTCCAGGCCCGGCTGCCGCTGGCCAGCACCGAGGAGGTGCGCAACGTCATCGCCAGCGCCGAAAAGGGGCAGGTGGAATGGGCCGCGATGAATCCGCAGCGCCGCGGCCGGATCCTGCTCAAGTTCGTGGACCTGGTCAACGAGCACATGGACGAACTCGCCACCCTGCTGTCCTCCGAGCACGGCAAGACCTTCCCGGACGCCAAGGGCGACATCCAGCGCGGCATCGAAGTGGTCGAGTTCGCCGCCGGCGCCCCGCACCTGCTCAAGGGCGAGTTCTCGGACAACGCCGGAACCGGCGTCGACGTGCACTCGATGCGCCAGCCCCTCGGCGTCGTAGCCGGCATCACGCCGTTCAACTTCCCGGCCATGATCCCGCTGTGGAAGTCCGGGCCGGCGCTCGCCGCCGGCAACGCCTTTATCCTCAAGCCCTCCGAACGGGATCCCTCCGTGCCGCTGCGGCTGGCCGAGCTCTTCACCGAAGCGGGCCTCCCCGACGGCGTCTTCAACGTCGTCAACGGGGACAAGGAAGCGGTGGACGCGCTGCTGGAGGATCCCCGGGTCCAGGCCATCGGGTTCGTCGGCTCCACGCCCATTGCCCAGTACATCTACGCCACCGCCGCGGCGAACGGCAAGCGCGCGCAGTGCTTCGGCGGCGCCAAGAACCACATGGTGATCATGCCCGACGCGGACCTGGACATGGCCGCGGACGCCCTGATCGGGGCAGGCTTCGGCTCCGCGGGCGAGCGCTGCATGGCGATTTCGGTGGCCGTTCCGGTGGGCCGGAAGACCGCGGACGTCCTCGTGGAGAAGCTGCAGGAGCGGATCGCCGGCCTCAAGGTCGGCCACAGCCTCGCCAAGGACTCCGATTTCGGCCCGGTGGTGGCGGCGTCCGCGAAGGACCGGATCGAAGGCTACATCGCCTCCGGCGTCGAAGAAGGCGCGAGCCTGGTGACCGATGGCCGCGGCCTGAAGGTGGAAGGCTACGACGGCGGCTTCTGGATCGGACCCACGCTGTTCGACAACGTCACGAAGGACATGAAGATCTACAAGGAGGAAATCTTCGGCCCGGTCCTCAGCGTGCTCCGCGCCGAAGACTACGACGAGGCCCTCCGGCTCTGCAGCGAACACGAGTTCGGCAACGGCGTGGCCATCTTCACCCGCGACGGCGACGCCGCCCGGGACTTCGCCAGCCGGGTCCAGGTGGGCATGGTGGGCATCAACGTCCCCATCCCCGTGCCGATTGCTTACTACACCTTTGGCGGCTGGAAGGCGTCCGGATTCGGCGACCTCAACCAGCACGGGGCCGACGCCTTCCGCTTCTACACGAAGACCAAGACGGTCACCAGCCGCTGGCCGTCCGGTATCCGCCAGGGCGCCAGCTTCATCATGCCGGAAGGCAGCTGATGGGGGCGGACGTTGCGCGGGTAGCGGACAGTGGAGCAGTGGCAGGCGAACCCTTGGCCGGGGAAGCAGGGGAAGTGACGTTTGAACGGCGCGGCCGCCTCGGCGTCGTGACCCTCAACCGGCCCGCGGCCGTCAACGCCCTGACGGCCGGCATGGCCGCCGCGATGCTCGAACAGCTCACGCTCTGGGCCGACGACGACGCCGTGGCTGCGGTGCTGGTCCGCGGCGCCGGGGACCGGGGCCTCTGCGCCGGCGGTGACATCGTGGCCATCTACCGGGACATGCTCGACGGCGGGGACGCCACCGCAGACTTCTGGGCCGTCGAGTACCGGCTGAACCTGCTCATCTCCGAATACCCCAAGCCGTACGTCGCGTTCATGGACGGGCTGGTGTTGGGCGGCGGCGTGGGGATCTCGGCCCACGGCTCCGTACGGATCGTCACCGAACGCACCCGCACGGGCATGCCCGAAACGACGATCGGGTTTGTTCCCGACGTCGGCGGCACCCTGCTGCTCTCCGGCTCGCCGGGGGAGACCGGCACCCATGCGGCCCTGACCGGAGCCCACCTGAGCGGCGCGGACGCACTGTTCCTGGGCCTCGCCGACTGCTTCGTGCCCTCCGGCCGTTTGCCGGACCTGGCGGCAGCGCTCGAAACCGAGGCGGCCGAGGCCGCTGTGGCCCGATTCGCCGAACCGGCACCGGCTTCAGTCCTGGCCGCACAGCAGGAATGGATCGACGCCTGCTACTCCAGCGACGACGCCGAGGAAATCCTGCGCCGGCTGCGGGCCTTCGGTGGAGAGGCGGGCGGGGAGGCCGCCGCAGCCGCTGACACCATCGAGGCCAAGTCGCCGACGGCGGTCAAGGTGGCGCTGGAATCCCTGCGCCGGGTCCGCGGCCTGAGCCTGGAGCAGGCGCTGGAGCAGGAGTACCGCGTCGGCCTGCGCTTCCTCGATGGCCCGGACTTCCGCGAAGGCATCCGCGCCCAGGTGGTGGACAAGGACCGCAATCCCCGCTGGAAGCCCGCCACCCTTGCCGAGGTCACCGGGACGGACGTCGCGGCCTACTTCGCCCCGCTGGGCGGGCGCGAACTGAAACTCTCTCCGAAAGAGAACAACGCGGAGAACAACAAGGAGAAGAACCATGTCTGACGCAGGAGCCCCGGATACCGGCACCATCGCCTTCCTCGGCCTGGGCCACATGGGCGGCCCCATGGCCGTCAACCTGGTCAAGGCCGGCTACCGGGTGACCGGCTTCGACGTCGTGCCGGCGGCCCTGGACGCCGCCCGGGAGCACGGCATTCCCACTGCCGGGACGGCTGTCGAGGCGGCGGCGGGCGCCGCCGTCGTGCTGACCATGCTGCCCAGCGGCAAGCACCTCCTTGACGCCTACCGCGGCACGGGCGGTACGCCCGGCCTGCTCGAAGCCGCCGCCCCGGGCACCATGTTCCTGGATTGCTCAACCATCAACGTGGACGAGGCCCGCGAGGCCGCAGAACTCGCGGTCGCGGCCGGCCACCGCGCCGTCGACGCCCCCGTGTCCGGAGGTGTGGTGGGCGCCGAGGCCGGCACGCTCACATTCATGGTCGGTGCCCTCCCGGAGGACTTCGAGGCCGTCAATCCGCTGCTGGAAGTCATGGGCAAGCGGGTGGTCCACTGCGGCGCGCACGGTGCCGGCCAGGCGGCCAAGATCTGCAACAACATGATCCTGGGCGTCTCGATGATCGCCGTCAGTGAGGCCTTTGTGCTGGGCGAGAAGCTCGGCCTGACCCACCAGGCGCTGTTCGACGTCGCTTCCGCCGCCTCGGGACAGTGCTGGGCGCTGACCACTAATTGCCCCGTGCCCGGTCCGGTCCCGACGAGCCCCGCCAACCGGGACTACCAGCCTGGCTTCGCCGGGGCGCTCATGGCCAAGGACCTCAACCTGGCCCTCAACGCGTTGCAGAGCACCGGCGTCGCGGCCCGGCTCGGGCCGCTCGCGGCCGAAATTTACGATACGTTTGCCGCGGAAGGCGGTGCCGGCCGGGACTTCTCGGGCATCATCACCGACATCCGGGAAAAGTCGGAAGCAGGCAAATCCGAGGCAGGCACGGCCGGGCACTAGTCCCGGACCGAAGCCAACGCGCAACATCAGAACCAGAACCAGACCAGCACCACCTAAGGGGACCACCCATGACGGAACAGTACGCAAACATCCTGGTGGAGCGCCGCGGCCGCGTGGGCCTCGTGACGCTCAACCGGCCCGAGGCCCTCAATGCCCTGAACAAGGCCACGATGGACGAGCTGGTGAAGGCAGTCGCCGGGATGGACGCGGACCCGGGGGTCGGTGCCGTGGTGGTGACCGGTTCGGCGAAGGCCTTTGCTGCCGGCGCGGACATCAAGGAAATGCAGTCCAAGGGCTACATGGACATGTACGCGGCGGACTGGTTCCGCGGCTGGGAGGACTTCACCCGGCTCCGCATCCCCGTCGTGGCAGCCGTGTCCGGCTTCGCGCTCGGCGGCGGCTGCGAGCTGGCGATGATGTGCGACTTCATCATCGCCGGGGACAACGCCAAGTTCGGCCAGCCGGAAATCAACCTTGGCGTGCTCCCCGGCATGGGCGGCTCACAGCGCCTGACCCGCGCAGTGGGCAAGTCCAAGGCGATGGACATGATCCTGACCGGCCGCTTCATGGACGCCGAGGAGGCCGAACGCGCGGGCCTGGTGTCCCGGGTGGTCCCCGCCGCGGACGTCGTCGAGGAGGCACTGAAGGCCGCCGAGGTGATTGCGTCCAAATCCAAGCCGGTGGCGATGGTGGCCAAGGAAGCGGTGAACGCCGCGTTTGAGACCGGGCTTGCCCAAGGCGTGCTGTTTGAACGGCGCGTGTTCCACTCGCTGTTCGCCACCGAGGATCAGAAGGAAGGCATGGCCGCCTTCACCGAGAAGCGGCAGCCGGAGTTCAACCACCGCTAGGCGGCACCGGCCGGCCGTGGGAGCGGCGGGCCGGCCTCAGGTGAAGATGTCGGCCACGTACCTGCCGTGGGTGCGCTCCACCTCATCCATCCAGGCCTCGGCCTCCGCCTTGGAGGCGCCGGTCGCTTCCTGGTAAATGAGGGCGCACGTGTCCCGGACCTGCGGCGCCATGTGCTTGCCGTCGCCGCAGACATAGACCGTGGCGCCCTGCCGGACCAGCTCGACGACGTCGGCCCGGTCTGCCCAGAGCCTGTCCTGGACGTATTTCAGGCCGTCCTCGGGTGCGGTGGAAAAGACCGGCCGCAGATCGAGGTTGGCTTGGTCCGCCCATGACGCGAGTTCCGAGCGGTAGAGGAAGTCGGTGTCCGGGGCGCGGCAGCCGAAGAACAGCAGGGCAGGTGCCGGCGTCGTCTCCTCGGCCTCGGCCCGCAGCGCCCGGTCCTGGACGAACCCGCGGAAGGGGGCCAGTCCCGTCCCCGCGCAGACCATGATGAGCGGGACCGCCAGGGACGGCGGCGGGTGGAAGGCCGCGTTCGAGGGGCGGACAGTAACCGCGACCCTTGACCCGGGCCTGGCCTGGGCGAGGTAGGTGGACGAGGCCCCTTCGAAGACCCCGCGGCCGGACCACGCCGGAGCCTGGATGACGGCGAAGGTAAGGGTCACGTGGTCGGGGCTCCAGAGCGGGGACGAGGAGATGGAGTACCGCCGGGGGGTCAGCTGGGTCAGCAATTGCAGGAACGAGGTGAACGACAGCTGGCATGACGGATACGTCTCCAGCAGGTCAAGGATGGAAACGCGCCTGTCGAGGATCTCGGCCGCGTACCGCCCGCGGTCCTGGGCCAGGGCCTCAAGTTCGGCGCGTTGGGCAGGATCGGCCGCGACATCCGCCAGGTCCTCGAGCTGGGTGCGGGTGGCAGGGACTGCGAGCTCCACGTAGCTGCTCAGCAGTTCGCCCACGGCCACCGGCGCGCCCGTGGGCAGGAAGGTGTCCCCGCGCTCCATGGTCAGCTGGACGTGCGAGTCGTAGTCGAGGTTGAAACGGGCCAGGGCCCGCTGCACGAGTTCGCTGGGATTCAGGGGCAGCACGGCCAGATAATCCCCGGTCCGGTAGCTCATCCCCTCGGGCAGGGCGATCTCGACATGCCGCTTGGACCGGGCGCCGGGCTTGGCCAGATCGACCAGTTCCCGGTTCGCGACGACGGTGCCCAGCGCCAGCCCGTTCTGGCGCAGCATCGGGTCCCGGACGTTGCCGACGAACTGCAGTTCCAGCTCGGGTTGAGCTGTCGGCTGGCTGGTCCGCTGCCCCAGGGCGGCGTCCACCGCGGGCCAGAATCCCGCGTACCACTCTTCGAAATCGCCGAAGAAGTCGCCGCGGGCGTTGGCTTCGCCCCGGGCATAGATCCGCGTGGCACCGGCAGCCTCGAGCCGGGCGTCGATGGCCTTGGGCACCTCCTGGTACGTCCTCGCCCAGTCCTTGTTGCCGTTGCCGAAAACCGTGTACCGGACCCCGGCGAGGGCGCCCGGCCGCAGGCCCTCGGTCCAGGCCACGAATTTTCGGGCGTTGTCCGGCGGCTGCCCCTCGTAGGAGGACGTCACGATCGCGACGAGCCCCTCCGTGGGCAGCCCGCCGGCCGCCTCGTCGAGCGGACCGATGGTGGGGCTGTAGCCGCGCCGTCCGGCGTCGTTGGCGAGGCGCTGGGCGAAGTCCTTGGACGTGCCTGCATTGGAACCGTAGAGCACCCGGATCGGGACGCCGTTGGGCGCGGCGGCCGCCGCTGCGGCTTCGGCCTGCCGTGCCTGTTCGACGTCGGCCCGGGGGCCGGCCGCGATGGTGACGTCCCGCCTGCGCACGTGGATGAACAGCCCTTCAGGCTTCATGGTCAGCGTGTGTTTGATCTGCAGCTCATAGCCCGGGTCCGCCGCCGTGACCTCGAAGCGCTGCAGGAGCTTGGCCAGGAAGAGCATGGCCTCCTGCAGGGCAAATCCCCGGCCGATGCAGGAGCGCTGCCCGTTGCCGAAGGGCTTCCAGGCATTGGCGGGGATTTCGGCGGCCCGTTCCGGGGAGAACCGCTCCGGGTCAAAGAGGCCGGCGTCCTCGCCCCAGGCCGCCTTGTCCCGATGCAGTTGCGGGATCAGGACCATGATGGGCTGGCCCGCGGGGACTTCGTAGCGGCCGCCGAGCATCGTGTCCTCGTAAGGAGTCACGTTGAACGCCGGAGCGGTGGGCCACAGCCGTAGCGTTTCCTTAAGGATCTGGTCCAGGTATCCCAGCCGGGGCAGGTGCTCGAACCTGGCGCTTTCGGTACCAAGGACCTCGTCCACTTGTGCACGCGCCTTGGCCAGGACGCCCGGATGGCGCAGCAGTTCGTAGAGTGTAAAGGACAGCAAGCCGCTGGTAGTCTCGTGCCCGGCGATCAGGAACGTGACCATCTGATAGCGGATGTTTTCATCGGATAGACGCTCACCGGTCACCGGGTCCGCCGCGCTGAGCATGGTGTCCAGGATGTCTTCGCTGCCGGGCGGGCTGGGGTTGCGCCGCCGGTCACTGATGATCTGTTCGGCGACCTCGAACATCAGGGCATGGTCTTCTTCGAGCTGGTGCCGCCTGCGCAGCATGATCTTGTTCTGCACCGGGAGCCTGCGCGCCCGGTCCCCGGATTCAACCAGGGCGCGGACCATGGCGCCGACGAACGGGTGCATCTCCTCCCGGTAGAGGCTGTTGAACCGGTAGCTGAACGAGCACAGGGCGATGGTGTCCAGCGTCAGGCGGGTGGTGCTGTCCGGAATGTCGATCCGCGCCGTGGGGCCCAGCCTCTCCCACTTGAGCAGCAGCTGCTCAACGATGTCGTCCATGCCGGCGAACATCCGCTTCAGCGCTGCAGGCCCGAACGCCGGCATCAGGATCCGGTGTGCCTTTTGCCAGTTGGGTTCCTGCGTATCTGCGGTGAACAGGCCGTCGCCGGCGAACTGCCTCACCTGCCGAAGGGCAACGCCCAGCACTTTGCCGAACCGGGACTCGTCGCACACCTCGTTGACGAGCTGCTGGGAAGAGATGGCGACGATACTGCGGTTGAAGAACTGGATGCGGACTATGGGGCCGTACCGCTCGGCCAGCTCGACGATTCCCAGGATTCCCTTGCTGGAGTCGATGTCCGGCAAATTGCCGACCACCGGCCTCGTGGGAGGCTGCGGTATGGGGACGCTGGGCGAAGTCATGGCCACTCCTAGGCGATCGCCGATGGACGCGCTGTGAGCACTGCTTACTGCCTGGCCGGACGGAACCGTCCTGCCGGAACCACGATACTCCGGTCCGATCCCGCACAAAATAGCTCCTGCCCGGCTTCGCGGGCCATCGTCCCTGACGGCCGAACGCCAAGAAGCGAAGGGTCGGAGACTGTTTTCTTCGTGCTGTCTGCCGGGACGCCCTTCTTGTCAGCGGGCGGGGTCAGCGGGCGGGGCGTTCCTTAGCCGGCGGCCGTCGCTGAGGTTCGCAGCCCGTGGACGAACTCAAGCTTGTCGATAACTGCGGCGGAAAGGACGAAGGGGTAAAGATCATCTTTCCCCATGCTGCGGTTGACCTGGTTCAGGGCAAGGGAGAGCGGCAGCCATTCGGTTTCCACAACTTCCTGGAAAGAGGTCCCCCGGGGAGTGCCTGGGATGAGTCCGAATTCCCGGGCGGTGTCGAGGGTGTCGCAGATGTGGAGGTAATGGGCGAACGACTCCGCAAAGTCCTCGTAGGGGTGCATGGTTGCGTACTTTGAGATGAACCGTTCATTCCAGTCCGCCGGGGCGCCTTCGCTGTAGTGGCGGTCTATCTCTGCCTGGTAATCCTTGGTGTCGTCGCCAAAGAGATTACGCGCCTCGCGCGTTCGTCCGTCATCGCTGAATACCAGCACCGTCTCAAAATAGTGCCCAACTTCATGCCGGAAATGCCCGAGCATCGTCCGGTACGGTTCATCGAGTTGGGTACGCATTCGTTCCCGATAGGCATCGTCGCTTTCGGCCAGATTGATGGTGATCACACCGTCAGCATGACCAATCACCACATTTTCCTTGACACTGGACAACAGGTCGAAAGCAAGTCCCCCGTCGGGGTCTTCTGCGCGCGTGATGATCGGCAGGCCCAGCCCATCGAGCTCAGCAATGAGATGACGCTTGGCCCGCTCAGCCGCAATGAACTGCGATAGGCCTTTGGCGTCGCTGTCGTTCGGTCGAGTCCGCGTGAGCTCACAGCTGAAGCATTGACTGCCGCCCTCCGGGGCAAGCCAAGTGCAACCGGAAAGCAAAAAATTAGCGCACCGGTGCCAAGTGGCTCCCGACTCATCGGTGTACTGTCCCTGACTGCCTGTTGCGACTATGGCGCGGGCGTTCCGCAGGTATGCCAAGTTAGTTCCGCAGTGCAGGCAGACCGAATTTTCAAAGTACACGCTCGAACCGCAGACACCGCAGGATTGTTTTTTCACTTCATGATCTTAGCCGCGGCCACCGGGCTTCACCCGGTGCCCGGCGCCCGGGTCTCAGCCGCTGAAATCACCGGCGTTCCGGCGGAATGTGCCCAGGATCCGGATCAGCTGGTCCACGTCCTGGTCCGCGAAGCCGGACTGGCCAAAGACCTCGGAGTTCAGCACCGCCGTCGCCCGTTTGGCCAGGGTGCGGCCTTCCGGGGTGAGTTCGATCAGGGTGGTGCGGCCGTCCGTGGGGTGCGGCGAGCGGATCACCAGCCCGGCCTCCTGGAGCCGGTCCACGGCATTGGTGACTGAGGTGGGGTGGACCTGCAGCAGCGCGCTCGCCTTGTTCATGGGCAGCGCCCCGCTGCGGGCGAAGCTGAGCAACGCGAGCAGCTCGTACCGGGCAAAGGTGAGCCCGAACGGCTTGAGCACCGTCTCGATCCGGCCGAGCAGGATCTGCTGGGTCCGCATGATGGCGGTGATGGCGGCCATCGGGGCGGCGACGTCGGACCAGCCGTGGCGCTCCCAGTTCAGCCGGGCGTCGGCAATCGGATCTCGCGGCAGCGGTGTTCCCATGTTCAGCCCTGACCCTTGAGCCCGGGGAAGTCGGAGTCGGAGTACTCGACGCCGAGGCCTTCCGGGACGGGCCCGCCGCCGTGGCGCACTTCCTCGCTGTGCCGCAGCTCCACGCGCCGGATCTTGCCGGAGATCGTCTTGGGGAGCTCGGCAAACTCCAGCCGGCGGATCCTTTTGAACGGTGCCAGGTGCTCCCGGCAGTACCGCAGGATGTCCTCGGCCAGCTCCGGGCCCGGCTGGTGTCCGGCCGCAAGAACCACAAAGGCCTTCGGCACCGACAGCTTGAGCGGGTCGGGAGAGGGGACGACGGCGGCCTCCGCCACCGCGGGGTGCTCAATCAGCACGCTCTCCAGTTCGAACGGGGACAGCCGGTAGTCGGAGGACTTGAAGACGTCGTCGCCGCGGCCCACATACGTGATGATGCCGCGCTCGTCCCGGCTCGCCATGTCCCCCGTGTGATAGTAACCGTCGCGGAAAGCCTCCGCCGTCTTGTCCGGGTCGCCGTAGTACGCCTTCATGAGCCCCACGGGGCGGGGGTCGAGGCGCAGGCAGAGCTCGCCGTCGTCAGCCTCCTCACCAGTAGCGGGGTCCACAAGCACGACGTCGTAGCCAGGCAGCGGCTTGCCCATGGCGCCGATCTTGATCGGCTGTCCCGGCGTGTTCGCGATCTGCACGGTGGATTCGGTCTGGCCGAAGCCGTCCCGGATGGTTTGCCCCCATGCGCGGTGGACCTGGTCGATCACCTCGGCGTTGAGCGGTTCGCCGGCGGATACCACCTTGGTGGGCGGGTTCTTGAGCAGGGTGAGATCGGCCTGGATCAGCATCCGCCAGACCGTGGGCGGGGCGCAGAAGCTGGTCACGGATTCGCGGTCCATCTGCTCCATGAGCGCCCTGGCGTCGAAGCGTTCGTAGTTGTAGATGAACACACACGCCTCGGCGATCCAGGGGGTGAATACATTGGACCAGGCGTGCTTGGCCCAGCCCGGCGAGGCCACGTTGAGGTGCACGTCGCCCGGTTCCATGCCGATCCAGAACATCGTGGACAGGTGTCCCACCGGGTAGGACGTGTGCGTGTGTTCGACGAGTTTGGCCTTGGACGTGGTGCCCGAGGTGAAGTACAGCAGGAGCGTCTCGTCGGCCAGGGTGGGGGCGTCGGGGGTGAAATCCGTACCGGCCGCGGCAGCATCCGCGCCGTAGTACTGCAGGGCATTGGCCTGGGCGGCGGCGGGGTCCCCGGCGCTGGCGCCGACTTCAATCAGCGTGTACTGGCCGGCGACGTCGGCGAACTTCGCGATGTTGGCACTGCCGACGGCGGCCCAGGCCGCACCGCCGCGTTCCACCCGGTCCTGGAGATCGGCCGGTCCCATCAGCGTGGTGGTGGGAATCATGACGGTCCCCAGCTTGATGCCGGCCAGCATGAGTTCCCAGAGCTCAACCTGGTTGCCGAGCATGATGATCATCCGGTCCCCGCGCCGCACACCTGCCCCGCGCAGCCAGTTGGCCACCTGGGACGAGCGCCGGGAGAGGTCAGCGAAGCTGCGCCGGGTCGCGGACCCGTCCTGTTCAACGATCACCAGCGCAGGCTTATCCGCCTTGGCCGGGTCCGCGGCGAGCTGGTCGAACCAGTCCAGTGCGAAGTTGAACTCCTCGAAGCGGGGCCACTGGAAATCGTTGCGGGCGCCGTCGTAGTCCCCGCGCAGGGCCAGCAGCCGGTCCCTTGCGGCCCGGAATTCCTCAGTCACGGTCATGGTGCACCTTTCGAAGTCCTCGGGCGCTGCCGTTCCGGGCGGTCGGTGGCACGGCGCCGTTGCCTGGGATCCACCGGCCCGGCACGGCGCCTGCCTAGTGATCCCCGTCACTGTGCAATATACTAGGACATCCAAGGGTTTGGAAGGGCGGCGCTGCTCTGCAGGCGTTGCATGACGAAGGGATACGTGCCCGTGCAGCCACAAGGACGTGCCAGCGGACCGTCGGCGCCAGCCGAATCAAATAGAGCGGAAGACAGAGCCGAATCAAATACAGCGGAAAACACAGCCGTCGCCGCATCCGAAGCCGCGGCGGAGCCGCCGTTTCCCGACGCCGACCTCATGTACATCGTGGACCTGCTGCCGCCGGACGAACAGCTCCGCTACCAGGAGGTCCGGGAATTCCTGCAGTCCCGGATCCGGGCCGCATCAATCGACTACTGGAACCGCGAGGAGTTTCCCTTTGGGCTGCTCGCCGAACTCGGCAAATACGGTTTGGGCGGGCTGCAGACGGACGGCACGTCCAAGCTCTTCAAGGGGCTCATGTATGTCGAGGTGGCGCGCGCCGACGTGTCCCTCTCCGCGCTCGTCGGGATCCACAACGAGCTGATCGTCGGCATGATCGACGAGCTCGGCTCGGAGGAACAGAAGGCGCGCTGGCTCCCTGGCCTCACCGCGTTCACCCAGCTCGGGGCGTTCGCCCTGACGGAGCCGGACCACGGCTCGGACATCGCCGGCGGCCTGGAAACCACCGCGCGGCTGGACGGCGACGAGTGGGTCCTCAACGGCGCCAAGCGTTGGATCGGCGCCGGCACCATCGCGGACTTCGCCCTCGTGTGGGCCCGGGACGTCGCTGACCAGCACATCAAGGGCTTCATCGTGGAGACGGACCGTCCGGGCTACACCGCAACCAAGATCGCCAACAAGATCGGCCTGCGCATCATGCAGAACGCGGACATCGTCCTCGACGAGGTCCGGATCCCGGCGGCCAACCTGCTGCCCGGCGCCACCAGCTTCTCCAAGGCCAACGAGCTCCTGCGCGATTCGCGGGCCTGGGTGGGCTGGCAGGGTGCCGGCATCCAGCTGGCCGCGTTCGACGTCGCGCGCGCCTATTCGCTGAAGCGCCGCCAGTTCGGCAAGGAACTGGCCCGCTTTCAGCTCATCCAGCAGCAGCTCGCCGAGATCCTGGGCAACGCGACCGCCTCCCTGGCCCTGATGGCCCAGCTGGCGCGCATCCAGGAAGAGGGCAAGCTCGAGATGGTCCAGGCCGCCATGGCCAAAGCGACCACCACGCGGCTGGCGCGTGCCTCGGTGGCGATGGGACGGTCCCTCATGGGCGGCAACGGCATCAGCAGCGACTATGAGATGGGCAAGCTCTTCGGCGACGCCGAGATTCTCTATACCTATGAGGGCAGCTACGAAATCAATTCACTGATCGTGGCGCGGGCCGTGACGGGAAAGTCCGCTTTCGTCTAGGCTCCCCGCGGGATCTAGGCTCCGAGTGTGTCAGCGCCGTCCCGCGCCTGGCCGCTCCGTGCCGGCCCGTTCTGTGCCGGGCTGTTCCGTGCCTGCCCGGCCGGGGCAGGCTGAACCGCCGGGCTGGCGTGGCCGTAGCGGGACGTGCGGTTGCGGCCGCCGTTCTTGGCCTCGTACAGGGCCCGGTCCGCGCAGTCCAGGAGCGAGCCGGCCGCGGCGTCGCTTTGCTCGCAGACTCCGGCGGAGATTGTCAGGAAACCAACTTCCCCGAACGGTTCGGACGCGATGGCCTTGCGGGCGCGTTCGGCGGCGCGCAGGGCCTCGGCGCCGTCCGTCTCCGGGAGCAGCCACACGAACTCCTCGCCGCCGAATCTGGCCACGATCTCCTCGGCGCGGGCGACCGCCCGGAGCCTGGCCGCGACCTCCGCCAGGACCACGTCGCCCGTCAGGTGGCCGTGAGTGTCGTTGACCCTCTTGAAGTGGTCGATATCCAGGACGACGGCACTCAGGCTTGTCCCGCGGGTCCGGGACTGCGCAACATGCTCGGCGAGGTGCCGTTCCAAGGCCCGCCGGTTGGGCAAGCCACTGAGGGCATCGGTAGTGGCCTGCTGTTCGAGGTCGGTCCGGGCCTCCGTGTTGCCGATGGCGATCTCGACGAGCTCCGCGAACTGGGCCAGCCGCTCCATCATCGCCTCCGTGACCCCGGTGCGCGACTTCGACGTCAGGCTCACGGCGCCCCACAGGCTGCCGCGGACCCGGATCGGCGCCGCCGCCGCAGACTGGAAGCCGCCGGCGCGCATCTGCTCCGCTGCCTGTCCACCTTCCGCCCGGTAGCGAACCAGGGCCGGCTTGCCGGTCACGGCCACCCGGACAGTGGCCGACTCGTCCGTCGGGGCGAAGATCTGCCGCCGGCTCAGCGTCGGCGGCAGCGTCGGCGCCATGGCGACGATTTCCGCCGAGGATGCGCCCGTGAAACGGACGACGGCGGCGGAATCGACGTTGAACAGGTCGCGGACAATCGCGGCGACCCGCTCAGAGATGGCTGCGGGGGCCGCGTTGCGGGCAACTTCGGTGGCTATCTCGTGCAAAGCCTCCCAAACTTTTTGTTGCTGCAGGCGCTCGGTGATATCAACCGCCACCACCATGCCGGCCGCGGCCTCGTCGTCGGAGTAGACCGGCCCGGCGTTCAGCCGGTAGGTGCGGTGGCCGATCTGCCGGCTCCAGGAGACCTCGCGGCCGGCGAGGGCAGCGAGGTAGCGCGGCTCGAGCTCGCTGGCGAGATTGCCCTTGAGCACGTCCTGGATGCGCTGGCCTTCGAGCTCTTCCCTGCGGTAGCCGAAGGTCTCCAGCTCCTGGCCTTCGGCGATCAGGTAGCGCAGCTCGGCGTCGAAGAGGAGGACAAAGACGCCGGGGACGCTCCGCGCCAGGGCGCGGTACCGGTCCATGTCCCGTTGCCGGCGCCGGTCGGCCAGGACACGCTCGGTGATGTCCGTGACCAGGACGAAGAAGCCCTGCACCGCGCCGTCCTGGGTATCGGGGGTGTAGGTCACCTCGGTGAAGCGGGACTGGCCCGCGGCATCCACCAGCGTCCGGTCGAACTGCTGCCGCTTCCCGGCGAGCGCTCCCTCGATGTGCGGCAGGTTGGCCTCCAGGACGGTCTCGCCGAGCACGTCCCGGACATGCATGCCGTGAAGCTGCTGGGGTGCGAAACCAAACCACTCGCAGTAGGCGTCGTTGGCCAGGCGGTTGCGGAGTCCCGTGTCCCAATAGCCCACGAGTGCCGGGATTCCGTTCAGGACGGCCCGCAGCTGCGCCGGGATCTCAGGCAGTGGCGACGGACCGGCATCGTCCCTGTTGAGCGGGCTGCGATTAGTCATTGCCCCAGTATCCATTGCCGGGTTGCCTGGAGGGAAACGTCAGTGTCATCGACCGCCAGCGTGTCAGCGGGACTCAGGGCATGAACCTGTAGCCGATGCCGGCCTCGGTGAGCAGGTGGCGCGGGCTGGCGGTATCCGGCTCCAGCTTGCGCCGCAGCTGCGCCATGTAAACCCGGAGGTAGTTGGTCTCCTTGGCGTAGGCCGGACCCCAGACCCTGGAGAGCAGCTGCTGCTGGGTGATGAGCTTTTCCGGATTGCGGACCAGAACCTCCAGAATCTTCCATTCCGTGGGGGTCAGCCGGACGTCCTCGTGGTCCCTGGTCACCCGGTGCTTGGCAAGGTCCACGGTGAAGGCATCGGTCCTGACCACTGATTCGTGCTCCGGTTCGACGCTGCGGCGCAGCAGGGCGCGCAGCCGGGCCAGGAGCTCGTCCAGGCCGAACGGTTTGGTGATGTAGTCATCCGCGCCGGCGTCGAGCGCCTCAACTTTGTCCTCGGAGCCGTGCCGGGCGGACAGCACCAGAACCGGCACGCTGCTGAAGCCGCGCAGCTCCTTGAGGACGCTGGTCCCGTCAATGTCAGGCAGGCCGAGGTCCAGAATGATGAGTGAGAGCGGGTTCTGAGTGGCCGCCAGCAGTGCTGAGGTCCCGTCGACGGCGGTGGTGACGGCGTAGCCGTTGGCCTGGAGCGTGATCCGGAGGGCCCTGAGCAGATGCGGGTCGTCGTCGACGACGAGGACCGCCGTCATGCTGCGTCCGGTCCGGACGTGACGGGCAGCGCATGACCACGGCGCGCCACCAGCGAGCGGGGCTCGAACGGGGCCTGGGCCCGGTGCCCGTCATACGGGGTCCCCGTCGACAACGGCAGCCGGATAATCATCGTCAGCCCTCCTCCCGGTGTAGCTTCCGCGGTCAGGCTCCCACCCATGGCGTCCGTGAACCCTTTCGCTACCGCAAGCCCGAGCCCGATCCCAGTGGCCTGCGGGGCGTCGTCGAGCCGCTGGAATGGCCGGAACATTTCCAGGACACTCTCCGCAGGGATTCCCCGGCCGTGATCGATGATCCGCAGCTCGCCGGCAGGACGCCCCCCGAGAGTCGCCGGGCTCAGCCCGCCGGCCGCCCCGACCAGGACGATGTCCGAGTCGGGGGCATATTTCACGGCGTTCTCGACGATGTTCGCAATCACCCGCTCCAGCATTCCAGGGTCGGCTTCAATCTCCGGCATGTTTGGAGGCAGGTCCACCCGCACCCTCCCCGCGGGGACGGCGCTCAGGGAACCCGGGATGACCTCATACCAGCGCACGGGTTTGAGCAGGGGATTGACGGCATCCGACGTGATCCGGGACATGTCCAGCAGATTGCCGACCAGCGCGTCCAACCTGTCCGAACACTCCTCTATCGTAGCCAGCAGCTCCTTCTCCTCTTCCTTGGTGAAATGGACGTCGTCGTGCCGAAGTCCGCCGACAGCCAGCTTGATCCCGGCCAGGGGCGTGCGCAGGTCGTGGGAAACGGCCCGGAGGATGGACGTGCGCATCGTGTTGCTCTCGGCCAGGCGCAGCATCTCCCGCCGGCTCGCCACCAGCTGCTGTCGTTCCAGCTGCGCTGCCAGATGAACCCCGAACGCCCCCAGAAGGCGCCGGTCGCTTGCGGGCAGAATCCGTCCGAACAGCACCAGGCGCGTGGAGGCGTCGATTTCTTCGACGTTGTCGCCGGCGGCATCGCTTCCGGTCCCGTCAGCGGACAGGGCAGGAATTTCACCTACGGCGGCCTGGAGACGCCACTGCCGGTCCGGGCTGGCTCCGCTGTCGCCGTCCGCGAGGCCGTAGCCCAGGCTGAAAACAGCAGCACCACGGACCTGGAAAACGCTCAGGGCTTGTTCCAGCAATGCCTGGACCGTGTCCTCCGAGCCGGCGGCACTGCGCGTCAGGTCACCGAGCGTCGTGGCTTCGGCGCGGGCCCGCGCGGCCTCCTTGGAGCGGCGGGCCGATAGGTCGACCACAAGGGCGACGGCGGCCGAGACGCCTACAAACACCAGCAGCGCCAGGAAATTCTGGGGATCGCTGATGGTGAGGTTGCCCAGCGGCGGGGTCGAAAAGTAGTTCACCAGGAGGCTGCTCCACAGTGCGGCCAGGATGGCCGGCCACAACCCGCCGATCAACGCCACCGCCACCGAGCCGGTGAGCTGGACCAGCATGGCCGCAGCCACATTCTGTTCCGGATTCAAGAGCGACAGCAGGAGTTGCAGGACCACCGGGAGCAGCACAGCAAGACCGAACCCGGCGGCCACCCGGATGCGGCCAAGGTCCCGCTGCCGTGGCGGGCGGGTTCCCCGGCCGCCGAGCGGATGGGAGACCATGTGGACGTCGATGTCGCCGGAATCGCGGACCACCCGGGTGCCGACCCCGCCGCCGAGCAGATTTCCGACCAGGCCGGCGAGCTTTTTGTGCCGCGAGATGCCGACGACGATCTGGGTGGCGTTGACGCTGCGGGCGAAGTCCAGGAGCGCGGCAGCCGGATCCTCGCCGGTCACGATGTGGTAGCTGCCGCCCAGGTCCAGGATCAGGCGGCGCTGGGCTTCCAGCGCCTGGGGCGACTCCTCGGCGAGGCCATCGGCGGACCGGACGTGGACCGCCAGCAGGTCCCCACCGCTGACGCGGTTGAGGATCCTGGCCCCGCGGCGGATCAGGACTTCTCCTTCGGGGCTGCCGGTCAGCCCGACCACGATGCGTTCCCGGGCCGGCCAGCTTTCGTCGATGCCCTGTTCGGCCCGGTACTTGGCCAGGCCCTCGTCCACCCGGTCGGCGAGCCACAGCAAAGCCAGTTCACGCAATGCCGTGAGGTTGCCCAGGCGGAAATAGTTCGAGAGGGCGGCGTCGATCTTGTCGGCAGCGTAGATCTTGCCGTCGCCCAGGCGCTGGCGGAGCAGCTCGGGGGAGATGTCCACGAGGTGGATCTGGTCCGCCTTCCGGACGACGGCGTCCGGCACCGTCTCCGCCTGGTGGACATCGGTGATGGCGCTGACAACGTCGCCCAGGGACGCCAGATGCTGGACGTTGACGGTGGAGAGCACGTTGATGCCGGCATCCAGAAGCGCATCGACGTCCTGCCAGCGCTTGGGATTGCGGCTGCCGGGGATGTTGGAGTGGGCGTATTCGTCCACGATCGCGGTCCCTGGCGCCCGGGCCAGGACAGCGTCGAGGTCCATCTCCTCGAACTCCGTGTCCCGGTAGGGCAGCTTCCGGGGTGGAATGACTTCGAGTCCCTCCAGCAGCGCCCCTGTCTCGCTGCGGCCGTGGTCCATGGCGAACGCGACGACGACGTCCTCGCCGCGCTTGCCGAGCCGGTGGGCCTCCTCGAGCATCTCGTAGGTCTTGCCCACACCCGGCGCGGCGCCCAGGAAGATCCGCAGCGTTCCACGTGCCATGCCGTCATTCTCTCACTTGGATTGTGCCGGCTGCGACGGCAGCGCGGCCGCCGCCACGGCGAGGTTGAGGGCAGTCACGTTGACCGACGGCTGGCCGAGAAACGCGACTAACCCACTGCTGGTGTGCTGCTCCATCAGGGAGGCAACGGCGTCGGTGCTGAGGCCGTTCGCTGCTGCCACCCGCGCAAGCTGCAGTTTGGCGTACTCGGGTGAAATGTCCGGGTCCAGTCCGGAACCGCTGGCCGTCACCGCGTCGGCCGGCACCGCTGCCGCATCCACGCCTTCAGCGGCGGCGACGGCGGCCCGGTTCGCGGCGACGGCCTCGAGCAGTTTCGGATCGTTGGGCCCGAAGTTGGTGGCCGAGGACGACGCCGGGTCCCACTTCACGGCCGAGGGCCGGGGGTGAAACCAGCGCGGGTCCTGAGCGCCGGCGTCGTTAGCGGATGACTGGGCGATCAAGGCAGACGCGGCCGGGTCGCCGGCGGCGTCCTTGATGATGGAGCCGTTCGCCTGATATGGCGCGATGAGCTGTGCGATGCCGAAAACGGCCAGCGGGTAGGCGACGCCGAGGGCCAGTGTGGCAAAGAGCAGGAACCGCAGTGCGGTGCCGGCCTGGCGGAGGTAGCCGGTGAGTGCGTTCATGGGGGTGTTCCTAGCCGATTCCGGGGATGAGGGAAATCATGAGGTCGATGATTTTGATGCCGATGAAGGGTGCGATCAGGCCGCCGAGCCCGTAGATCAGCAGGTTCCGCGCCAGCGCCTGGTTGGCGGAGACGGCACGGTATTTGACCCCGCGCAGAGCCAGCGGCACCAGGGCGATGATGATGAGGGCGTTGAAGATCACTGCGGACAGGATGGCTGAGGCCGGGGTGGACAGGCCCATGATGTTCAGCAGTCCGAGCCCGGGGAAGGCTGCGGTGAAGAGGGCCGGGACGATCGCGAAGTACTTGGCGACGTCGTTGGCGACAGAGAAGGTGGTCAGGGCGCCGCGGGTGATGAGCAGCTGCTTGCCGATGCCGACGATGTTGATGAGTTTGGTGGGGTCGGAGTCGAGGTCGACCATGTTCGCGGCGTCCTTCGCGGCCGGGGTTCCGGAGTTCATGGCGACGCCGACGTCCGCCGCGGCCAGGGCCGGGGCGTCGTTGGTGCCGTCACCGGTCATGGCCACGAGCCGGCCTGCGGCCTGTTCCTTTTTGATGACCGCGAGCTTGTCCTCCGGGGTTGCTTCGGCCAGGAAATCGTCGACTCCGGCTTCGGCGGCGATGGCCTTGGCGGTGATGGGGTTGTCGCCGGTGATCATGACGGTCCGGATGCCCATTTGCCGCAGTTCGGCGAAGCGGGCGTGCATGCCGGGTTTGACGACGTCGGCCAGGTGGATGGTTCCCAGGATGTCCGCCCGGCCCTCCTTGTCCACCTGGGCGACCAGCAGGGGGGTGCCGCCCTGGGCCGAGATTTCCTGTACCCGGTGGTCGACCTCCGCCGGAGTGTGCCCGCCGAAGTCGGCAACGAACGCCGCCACCGTGGAGGCCGCGCCCTTTCGAATCTGCAGCCCGTCAAGGTCCAGCCCGCTCATGCGGGTGCTGGCGCTGAAGGGAACCACGGCAAAATTGCCGGAGGAGCGTTCAAGCGTGGCCAGATCGGACCCGGTCACGCCCTTGTCCGCGGCGAGGTCCACGATAGAGCGTCCCTCGGGGGTTTCATCGGCCAGACTGCAGACCCGTGCGGCCTCGATGAGCTGGGTCCTGTCCACCTGGTTGGCGGGGAAGAAATTGACGGCGCGGCGGTTGCCGTAGGTAATGGTTCCGGTCTTGTCCAACAACAGTGTGGTGATGTCCCCGGCGGTCTCCACGGCACGGCCGGAGGTCGCCAGCACATTGTGCTGGACCAGGCGGTCCATGCCGGCGATGCCGATCGCCGGGACCAGGGCCCCGATGGTGGTGGGGATCAGGCAGACCAGCAGGGCGACAAGCACGATCGGAGACGGCGTGGCGCCGGCCAGGGCGGCGAACGGTGCCAGAGACATCGTCACGGCCAGGAACACGATGGTCAGGGACACCAGCAGGACGTGCAGCGCGATTTCGTTGGGAGTCTTCTGCCGCACGGCGCCCTCCACCAGCTTGATCATCCGGTCGATGAACGTCTGTCCAGGCTCGGCCGTGATGCGGATGACAATCCGGTCCGAGAGGACCCTCGTGCCGCCGGTGACGGAGGACCGGTCACCGCCGGATTCGCGGATCACCGGGGCTGATTCGCCGGTGATGGTCGATTCGTCGACGCTCGCCAGGCCTTCGATGATTTCGCCGTCCGAGGGGATGACGTCCCCGGCCTCGCAGATCACCACATCATTGAGACGCAGCTCCGTGCCGGGCACGTCCCGGGTGGTGCCGTTGGGCTGGCGGAGCCGGGCCTGGACGCCTTTGCGGCTGGCGCGGAGGCTGTCGGCCTGGGCTTTGCCCCGGCCCTCGGCGATGGATTCGGACAGCGTGCCAAAGAGGACGGTGAGCCACAGCCAG
The DNA here is from genome assembly GCF_056406495.1 of Arthrobacter sp. P1_B9. Classification (NCBI taxonomy): domain Bacteria; kingdom Bacillati; phylum Actinomycetota; class Actinomycetes; order Micrococcales; family Micrococcaceae; genus Arthrobacter; species Arthrobacter sp. P1_B9. The sequence goes on along the minus strand of NZ_JBFUAA010000004.1, from coordinate 38,078 downwards.
GCTGTGACCGCGATGCCGAACACCGACGGCCGGTACAGGGAGATCGCCGTGCACAGGCCAGCCCCCACCAGCACGGTGAACATGACCGGGGAATGGATCATCTGCCGCGGGGAGAGTTTGCGGACCGCGAGCGGCAGGGCCGCGAGGACGGACGCGAACGTGAGTTTTGCCGGGGCCTTGGTGTGGTGCTTGTGTTCGCCGGGGGTGCCGAGGGGGTTGCCGTCGGCGTAGGTCTGGGCGTCGGTGTCCGTGGCTAATGCCGTGTGAGACCGGGTCATTTGAGGAGTCCTTCTGCGAGGGGTCCGAGGGCAAGGGCCGGGAAGTAGCTCAGGGCGGTCATGATCACTGTCACGCCGAGCAGCAGCGAGCCGAACAGTGGGCCGTGGGTGGGGACGGTGCCGGCGGAGGCGGGAACCTTGCCCTGACGGGCGAGGGAGCCGGCCAGAGCCAGCACCAAGACAATCGGGAGGAGCCGGCCCAGCAGCATGCCCAGGCCCATCATGACCGACATGAAGGGGCCGGAGGTGGTGATGCCACCAAACGCGGAGCCGTTGTTGTTGGCCCCGGACGTGAAGGCGTAGAGCACTTCGCTGAACTGGTGGGGACCGGTTGCTGGCGCGTTGGCCATGCTGTCCGGCAGCAGGACGGTGATTCCGGACAGGGCCAGCACCAGGGTCGGGGTGACCAGGATGTACATGGCGGCGAGCTTCATTTCCGTCGGGCCGATCTTCTTGCCTAGATACTCCGGGGTGCGCCCGACCATCAGCCCGGCGATGAAGACGGAAATGATCGACAGGATCAGCAGGCCGTAGAGCCCGGAACCGGTTCCGCCGGGAGCGACCTCGCCGAGCATCATGTTCACCATGGCTATTCCGCCGGCCAGCGGCGGCAGCGAATCGTGGGCGACGTTGACGGCGCCGGTGGAGGTCAGAGTGGTGGAGGTAGCGAAGATCGCGCTTGGCACGGGGCCGAAGCGCTGTTCAAACCCCTCGCCCAATCCGCCGGCGGCCGCTGTCGCCGTTCCCTGCCCGGCAGCCACGGCCCAACCCATCAGCGAAATCGAAGCCAGCCACAGGGTGCCCATCACGGCGACCACCGTATAGCCCTGCTTCTGGTCGCCCACCATCCGGCCGTAGGCGTAAGGCAACGCCGAGGGGATGAGCAGGATCAGGAACACCTCAAAAAGACTGATGAAGGCGTTGGGGTTTTCGAACGGGTGGGCCGAGTTGGCATTGAAGTAGCCGCCGCCGTTGGTTCCCAGGATCTTGATGGCTTCCTGGGAGGCGACGGGACCGCCGGGAATGGTCTGGCTGACCCCGGACGCCTGGTTGACGACGTCCGTAGGCCAGAAGTTCTGCACCACACCGCCGAGGACCATCACCACAGCCGCGACGAACGCGATCGGCAACAGGACCCGGAACGAGGTCCGGGCCAGGTCCACCCAGAAGTTGCCCAGCCGGTCGGTGCGGGTCCGGGCGATGCCTCGGATCAGGGCGATAACCACGACGATCCCGACGGCGGCAGAAAGGAAGTTCTGCACCGCAAGCAGGGCCATCTGCACAAAGATGCCTACCGTGGTCTCCGGTACATAGGTCTGCCAGTTCGTGTTGGTCACGAACGAAATGGCCGTGTTCATGGCCACCCAAGGATCCACGCCGGGCAGGGATCCGCTGCCCGGCAGGACGCCCTGCAGCCGCTGGAGGCCGAACACGGCCAGAATGGACACGGCCGAGAACGCCAGGACGCTGCGCAGGTAGACGGACCAAGTCTGCTCGGTGTCGGCGTCGACCCCGGCCAGCCGGTAGAAGAGGCGCTCGGGCCGGGATGACGTTTTGCCCTCGAAAACCCGGGCCAGGTAGATGCCCAGGGGCTTGTGCACGGCCGCCAGAACGATGAGGAGGGCCGCCACCTGGGCAGCAAAGGATGCAGCGTTGAACGTCATGATCCGCTCACCACTTTTCCGGGTGGATCAGGACGGCCAGCAGGTAGCCGAAGAGGCACAACCCGGCCAGCAACAGAACGAGCCACATGATCGCGTCGGCGCTCACTTGCCGCTCTCCGGCCGGTCATCGGCACTGCCGACCATTCCGGCCAGGACGTGGCCGATCCACATGACGAACCCCATGGACACCATGAGGATTCCGATAACAGCCAGGTCGGCCATTGCAGGTTCCTTTCATCCGCGCCCCGTTTGCGGGGCTACTGAAAGTCAATCCCTGCCAAGAGCGAAATAACCGGTTCCTGATGGTTTCTTAACGCCCGGACGGCCGATCTTGACGCAGTCTTAACGGGCGCGGAAAGCGCGCCGTCCCGCGGCCATTAGCCGACGTGGACCCAGGGCCGTTTGGTGACGTCCGGTTCGGCTTCGCGGAGCACTTCGCGCGTGACCGGGGCGATTTCACCTTCGCCGAAGGCCAGGAAGCGCAGCAGGTTGGTGACCGGGTTGCCTTCGGTCCAGCGGAAGTAGATGTGCGGCATCAGCCCGGTGACGTCGCGGATGTGCAGCAGCACGGAGGCGATCGTGTTCGGCACAACTGGCCCGTGGACCTCCAGGATCTGGTAACCGTGCCGGGTGACCCCGTTGACCTCGAGCGCGGTCTCGAAGTCCGAGGAGTCGTCCACGACGACTTCGAGGAACAGCGCCTGGTAGTCCACGGGGAGGTGGCTGACCTCGATCGCGGACGTGAGCTTGTCCAGGTACGCTTCAGGGCTCAGCCGCAACGGCTCGTGGGCGATGATGGCGATCGGACCTTCCAGGTTGGCGGACATGAACTCCAATGCCTTCCGGTCCATGTGGACATGGGTCGCGTGGAGTTCGAAGGAGCGCCGGATGCGGGAAAGCAGGGAGATCACAATGATGCCCCCGATGAAGAACGCGGCGATCCGGATGCCTTCGGGCCGTTCGATGATGTTGGCCACCGTGGTGTAGATGAACACGACGGCGATGACGCCAAACCCGATAGTGCGTTTGCGCTGTTTCCCGCGCCGGGCGGACAGTGCCACCGCCACCGCGGCGGAGGTCATCAGGACCAGGACGCCTGTGGCGTAAGCGCCGCCCTGGGCGTCGACGTCGGCGTCGAACAGCCAGGTGATCAGGAACCCCACCAGGGTGAACACCAGGACCAGCGGGCGCACGGCCCTTGCCCACCCGGGGGCCATGCCGTACCGGGGCAGGTAGCGCGGCACGAGGTTCAGCAGCCCGGCCATGGCGGAGGCGCCGGCGAACCACAGGATGGCGATGGTGCTCAGATCGTAGACGGTGCCGAATCCGTTTCCCAGGTATTCGTGCGCGAGGTAGGCCAGGGCGCGGCCGTTCGCCGGGCCGCCGGGTTCGAAGTCCTGCGCTGGGATCAGGACCACCGTGGTGAAGCTGGTCGTGATCAGGAAGGCACTCATGATGACGGCGGCAGTTGTCAGCAGCCGGCGGGCACCGTCGATTCGGCCTGCCGGTTTCTCTTCCGTGTCACCGGGGCGTCCCTGGATCTGCGGCATCACGGCCACGCCGGTCTCGAAGCCGGACAGGCCCAGGGCCAGCTTGGGGAAGACGAGCAGCGCGATGCCCACCACCATCAGCGGGCTCCCGTGCTGGGTGGTCAGGGCCAGCCACCAGTCGTCCACGGCAACTGGGTGGGTCAATGTTTCGAATATTGTCGTGACTACCACGACGACGTTCAGGCCCAGGTAAATGCCCACCAGGACGACGGCGACGCCGATGGCCTCCTTGAAACCGCGCAGGAACACGGCGGCGAGCAGAGCCAGCAGGAACAGCGTGACCGCGACGTTCTGGCCCTGCATCCAGGCGGGGGCGAACGGGTTCTCGAGCGCGTGCGCGGTCGCGTCCGCGGCAGAAAGCGTCATGGTGATCATGAAGTCGGTAGCCGCGAACCCCAGCAACACCAGGACGAGCAGTTTCCCGCCCCAACGCGGCATCAGCCGCTCCAGCATGGCGATGGATCCCTCGCCGCGGTGGCTTTCGCCGGCCACCCGGCGGTATACCGGCAGTGCGCCGAACAAGGTCACGGCAACCAGGACCAGCGTGGCCAGCGGCGAAATCACGCCCGCGGCCAGGGCCGCAATGGCCGGCTGGTAGCCCAGCGTGGAGAAGTAATCGACGCCGGTCAGGCACATGACCTGCCACCACGAGTGCTTCTTCAGGTGGCTGTCGCTCACGGCCCCGGGCCCCTGATGGATACCCTTGGCGTCCTGCAGGCCGAACAGCAGCCATTTCCTGAAGTTGTCCCCGGCTCCCGGCCGTGCCGCTGAGGGATCCGAAGGCGGCCTGCTCATCGTGGTCATCTATGCCTCTCCGCGCGATGCCCACCATCGTGTTTACTGCCGACGATAACACCGGAGCCGGGAGCGGCTCCCGCCCCGGGGCCGATCTTGACGGATCTTTAACACCGGCCCGCCGGCGGCGGCACCGGTCTCAGCGGGCTGCGGCGGGGGCGGGGATTTCGATGTAGAGGATGAAACCGGCGGCAGCCGGCAGATACCAGTGCCTGCGGTGCCGTGCGGGCCGGTAGAGGTGTCCGAACGGGTCTGTCACGTGGGCATGCGCCAGCACGTCTTGGCGCCGGAGCTGGACGTCGATGTCCTCGATGCCGGACGGGTGCGAGGCAAGGCCGTCGATGTCGAGAGACCAGGCGCCCCCGGCCGGGGCTGTCCCGCGTTCCAGGGCGAGGGTTTCGAACAGGTCCGAGACCACTTCGTCCCTGGTGGCGGGGTAGAAGCGGCGGAGCCGATGCCCCTCGGGATGCGCGCCTTGTGCGTCCAGCCATGCGTGGCGGAGCCAATGGAATTCCACTTGGCCGCGGGAGGGCCCGAGGACCAGATGACGGTTCGGATCCAGGGCGAGGCGGTAGGCGCTGCCGCTGCGGTCGATGATGCACGCGGCTTCCCCGACGTACTCAAACGCCGCCAGCAGGTCCTGTTCCGACCGGTGATAGGAAAAGTCCCCGCTGTCATCGACGGCGACGAAATCCGGGGCAGTGCCGCCACGGGCCGGAAGGTCGGGCGTGTCGTGTGCCGGCCGGGACGTGGTGTTCATGCTGTTTGGCTCCTGCTGGGGATCGGATTGCGGCCACCGTGGCTGCAGCGTCCTCTTGCTTCATAACATCACCGGCGACGCCCCTCGGGACGGTCCTTAATGCTTTCCATATGCCGGCAGGCCATAAATTTGCGTTCTCTTAATGTGGCGGCTCGCCGTGGGCGTTAAGGAACCATCAGGATTGTTGGCCGGACGGTCGTGACGGCTGCGTGCGCTGGTACTCTCGCGGACGGAAGCGGCGCGATGCGTCGCCTGGAAAGGACTACATGACTACCCTCAGCCGGCCACCGGCAGACCCTTCGGCGCCGCGGCCCGACGCCGGGGAGCACTTCAAGAACTGGCTGCTGTTCGGCCTCCAGGACGCCAAGGGAATCCACCAGGGGCCCGGGGCCGTGAGCGACAGCCACCTGAAGAAACACACATGGTGGCAGGTCATGTGCCTGACCGGCGTGGACTACTTCTCCACGCTGGGCTACCAGCCCGCCATCGCCGCGCTCGCGGCCGGCGTGATTTCGCCGCTGGCCACCCTGGTCCTGGTCGCCGTGACCTTGCTGGGCGCACTGCCGGTGTACCGCCGGGTGGCCGGCGAAAGTCCGCGCGGCGAAGGGTCCATCGCCATGCTGGAGCGGCTGCTGCCGCGGTGGGGCGGGAAACTGCTCGTCCTGGTGCTGCTGGGTTTCGCCGCCACCGACTTCATGATCACCATGACGCTCTCCGCTGCGGACGCAACAGCGCACGCGATCGAGAACCCGTTCGCCCCCGACTGGATCCAAGGCCAGAACGTCGCGGTCACGCTGGTCTTCCTGGCCCTGCTCGCTGCCGTGTTCCTGCGCGGCTTCAAGGAGGCGATCGGCGTCGCCGTCGTCCTGGTGGGCATTTACCTCGGGCTGAACGTCGTCGTGGTCATCACAACGATCATCGAGGTCCTGCAGCACCCGGTGGCGGTCGACAACTGGTGGCTGGCCCTGACCACCCAGCACGGGAGCCCGCTGATGGTGGTGGGCATCGCGCTGCTCGTCTTCCCCAAGCTGGCCCTGGGCCTGTCCGGCTTCGAGACCGGCGTCGCCGTGATGCCGCAGATCCGCGGCCACGTCAAGGACACCGAGGAGAACCCTGAGGGCCGGATCAAGGGTGCACGCCGGCTGCTGACGACGGCGGCCCTCATCATGAGCGCGTTCCTCGTCACCACAAGCTTCACCACGGTGGTGCTGATCCCGGCGCAGGAGTTCCAGCCGGGCGGGCAGGCGAACGGGCGTGCCCTGGCCTATCTCGCGCACGAATACCTGGGAAACGGATTCGGCACCGTCTATGACCTGAGCACCATTGCCATCCTGTGGTTCGCCGGCGCCTCCGCCATGGCCGGGCTGCTGAACCTCGTGCCGCGCTATCTGCCCCGGTACGGCATGGCCCCGGAATGGGCCCGGGCGGTCAGGCCGCTGGTCCTGGTGTTCACGCTGGTGGGGTTCGTGATCACCTGGCTGTTCGACGCCGACGTCGATGCCCAGGGCGGTGCCTACGCCACCGGTGTCCTGGTCCTGATGACGTCGGCGGCGATTGCCGTGACGTTGTCCGCGCGCGGCCGACAGCAGCGCAAGCGCACCATCGGGTTCGGCATCATTGCCGTCGTGTTCATCTACACCACGGTGGTCAACATCTTCGAGCGGCCCGAAGGCATCCGGATCGCCGCGTTCTTTATCATCGGGATCATCGTGATCTCCCTGCTCTCGCGCATCCGGCGCTCCTTCGAGCTCCATGCCACGCATGTGCGGATGGACACCCCGGCCCTGGAATTCCTGGCCGCCAATGAATCCGGCCCCATCGCGATCATCGCCCACGAACCGCTGCGGCTCACTGCCCAGGCGTACCTGGACAAGCTCACGTCCGCGATCGAGGTCAGCCACCTCCCGCTGGACTCCCAGGCACTGTTCCTCGAAGTGGTGGTGGACGACTCCTCCGACTTTGAGACCGCGCTCGAGGTCCGCGGGGTCAGCCGGCACGGGTACCAGATCCTGGAGGTCCACGGGCCAGTTGTTCCGAACACGATCGCCTCCGTGCTGCTGCACATCCGCGACGTCACCGGGCTGATGCCGCACATCTACTTCCGCTGGACGGAGGGAAACCCGTTCACCAACCTCCTGCGGTTCCTGGCTTTCGGCGAAGGCGAGATCGCCCCGGTGACGCGCGAAGTGCTGCGGGAGGCCGAGCCGGACGTCACCCGGCGTCCATGGGTCCACGTCGGCTGAGACCGCGCCCGGCGGCAGGCGCAAGGCCACAAGTGCCTCGAACACAAGCGCCTCGAACACAAACGCCCCTCCGGAGGAATCCTCCGGAGGGGCGTTGTGGTCTTCGGGGAAAGTGTCCCGGCCAGGCGGCCGGGGCTTTTTCCGGAGTACTTAGAGCGGGCGGATGTTCTCAGCCTGCGGGCCCTTCGGGCCCTGCGTGACGTCGAATTCAACCTTCTGGTTCTCGTCCAGCGAACGGTAGCCGCTGGTAGCGATTGCCGAGTAGTGGGCGAAAACGTCGGCCGACCCGTCATCCGGGGCAATGAAGCCAAAACCCTTTTCGGCGTTGAACCATTTAACTGTGCCTGTAGCCATGCCTTTATCCTTCTGAAATGCTGCTGATCTCCGGCGGCCATAAGGCCAACGGCTGCGGAGACATTCGTCCGCTGTCCCCAACGTACGGTGCGACGGGCCGCGGTGCAAGGGTCTGACGGGGGTCTTCGTCCCGGCCGGCCGCTTTCGTCAGGCCGAGACGGTGGCGTCGAAGAGCGCAATCAGGTCCCGGCTGATCTGGTACGGCGAGGTCTCGGACGGGCTGTGGCCCGCGCGGTAGACCGAAATCCGCGCACCGATCGACTGCGCGAAGCTCCGGTGCAACGCCAGCGGCCAGAGGTCGTGTTCGCCGACTGCGACAAGCTTTGGCAGCGTCGCGGCCGCCAGCACCCGCCGCAGATCCGGGGTGTGCTTCATAAGGCCGATGATGTCGACCACCGAGGCGCGGCGCGTGAACGCGAACCGGCTCCTGACGAACCGCAGCCGCTGCGGCGCCACCCGGGCAATATTGCTGCGGATGCCCCAAATCATTAATGCGGTGCCGACCCTGGAGGTGACCCAACAGCTGACCCAGCCAGCCAGGCGCACGTAGCGGAGGCTCTGCCCCGGCTCCGGCGGGCAGCTGATGAGGGTCAGACTGCGGAACTTTTCTGGCCGCTGGACGAACGCCAGCTGGGCAACCACCGCCGCGAAGGAATACCCCACGACGTGCACCGCGCCTTGATCGGTGTCCAGCATGGCCAGGAGATCGTCGCGGAACAGCTCGTAGTCGTAGCAATTCCGGGGCGGAACGAGGTTTTCGGGCCCGGCCTGGGCGGATTCGTACTGCCCGGCGATGTCGCAGCTGAGGACGAAGTATCCGGCCGCGGCGAGCTCGGGCAGCATGAGGATGAAGTCTTCCTTGGAGCCGGTCGCGCCCGGGACTAGCAGGACGCGCGGCTTCCCGGGATCTCCGGCAGCGATCGTCGCCAAGGTCCCGCTCGGTGCCTCGAACTCACCGCGCATCACGCCTGCCGGAAGGACGGCCCAGTCGAAGTCGGGCAACGCGGCGTCCCGGCGGGCGGCATCGTCCACCAGCCCCGAACCAAAGCCCTCGGGAACCGGGCCGCCCTGTGCGTTACTGCCGGCAGACGCCATCTAACTAACATAGCCCCCTGCTGGCGGCGTGGCGGAGGTCCCGCTGCAATTCGAAGGCCCGGCGCCGGCCGGTCCGGAGGTTCACGCTCAGCCAGCCAGGCTGCCGGCGGCCGTCGCAGGGGAGAGCGGGGAATCCACCTGCCGCACCGTTCCGGCCGATCCGTCCACGGTCACGGTCTCACCGGTCCGCAAACGGGTGGTCGCGTCCGGCACGCCCACCACCGCCGGGATGCCGTATTCGCGGGCCACCACGGCGCCGTGCGAGATCACCCCGCCCATTTCCATCACCAAGGCGCCGGCCGTCATGAACAGCGGCGTCCAGCCGGGGTCGGTGGAGGGTGCCACAAGGATTTCCCCGGGCTCAAGGTGCGCGCCCACCGGATCCAGGATGACCCGGACCGTTCCGGTGGCGGTGCCGGCCGACGCCGGTGTCCCGGCGAGGGCGCCGGAAGCGGGGGACTTGGCCATCACGGCCGCCTCGACGTCCGTGCCGTCGGAGAGCAGGAGCCGGGGAATCCGGCGCCGGCGCAGTTCGACGTCGTAGATCCGGTGGCGGCCCGCGACGATGCCCTTGAGGTCGGCACCCCGCAAACCCACACGGACCTCGTCGAATTCCAGGAAATACACGTCGTCCGCGGCGGCGATCGCACCGGACCGGGCCAGCTCGATGCCGATCGCGTTGAGCTGGCGGTGCATTTCCGCGAGGGCGAGGATGATGTAGAACTTGGGCAGTTCGCGCAGTCCGGACAGCTGGCGGGTCCGGCGCAGGCAGAATTCCACCAGCCGGGCACGGATCCGGCTCCGGACCCTGGTCCGTTCCACCAGGCTGCGGATCCTGGCCTCGGCATGTTCCTCGGCGCGGGCGAACTGCCGGTCGGGCGCCTGCTCGGGGTCGGCCACATGAAGGTAGTTCGAGATCATCCCGAGGATATGGTCCGGCTTCTCCGACCACCGCGGCATGCCAAGGTCGATCTCCGCCACGGCGCGGTGGCCGTAGCGGTCCAGGAACCCGTGCAGGCCGGTCTGTGCCACTGCGGGCAGCGAGCCGGCCTGGTACAGGGCGGCCAGTTCCCTTGGCCCGTGGGCCAGGAACACCTCCCGGGACGCGGCATGCGCGCCGATGGTGACGGCCAGTTGCCAGAGCTCGAGGTCCATCTCGGTGGTGACATTGTTGGGCAGACCCCGCAACACGGCCTCGAGTTCCCGCGGTGCCGCGATGCCGCGCAGCAGCCTGCGCGCCCCGGCCAGCATGAGGTACCCAACGGACGGTCCGGGCAGCGTCGCCAGGATCAGCCCGTCCACGGTGTTCTCCAGGATGCGCTGGGCGTGATCGAGCCGGCCAAAAGTGGTGGCCGGCTCCGGCAGGACAAGCTCGGATTGAAGTCGATTTCCGTAATCGAAGGCGCGGCGCAGTTCGGCGGACGGCCGCACCGCGGCCCGCACCAGGGACGGAAGCAGCCGGACCGTCAGGCCCAGGCCGGCCATGGTTCCGGGATCGCGCCCTGCGCTATTGCCCGCTGCGCCGCTGCCAGTCCCCGCCTGTCGGGGGGCCAGCCTGCCCGCTGCACCGTGCCGTGCCCGCCGGGACGGCCGTTTGCGCACGCCGAACCGCGGGTCATCCAGGAGTGCCGGAAAAACCGCGCCGGACCTGCCGTCCGCCAGCGGCAGCATCCGCAGCAGGTAGCGGCGGCCGTACCTGTTGCGCACCATGGGCGTCACGTCGACATACATCCGCAATCCCGGGTTGACGTACCGCCACGGCCCGTTGCGGTTCCGCATTGAGCCCAGCACGGAGAGCCCCATGGGGGTCAGGGGCCTGGTCAGGCCCTGGAGCAAGGTGCCGCACAGGTAGACGCGGGGGTCGGCGTCGGCCCCTGCCTCCGCGCCGAGCGGTTCGGCGGCCGCAGGCTCCGGCAGCGGATACAACGTCGTGATGGGCCGCGACTGGGTCACCCAGATCCTGCCCGCTGCGTCGATCACCCATTCCACATCCTGGGGTGTACCGAACAGCCGCTGGACGGTATCGCCGAGGGCCGTGAGTTCGCTGATCCGGGCGTCGTCCAGGCTCGGCCGCCGCCGGACTGCCGTCCCCTTCGGTGAACGGAGAAGGATGCGTCCCGTGGCCGTATCCACGACGAAATGGTCCGGGTTCACGCTGCCGGAGACCACCGCCTGGCCGGGCCCCGCGCTCGCATCGATGACCGTTTCAGTCCGGGTGCCCGTCACGGGATTGGCGGTGAAGAGCACGCCGGCGCTGGTGGCGGTGATGAGGTCCTGGACGACGACGGCGAGCCCCACCTCACGGTGGCTGATCCCGTTGGCGGCGCGGTAGGCCACGGCCCGTTCGGTCCAGAGTGAGGCCCAGCAGCGCCGGACCGACTCGACCACGGCGTCGGCTCCGGAGATGTTCAGGAAGGAATCCTGCTGGCCGGCGAAGCTGGCGAAGGGCAGGTCCTCGGCGGTGGCGGAGGACCTGACCGCCACTGTGGCCCGGCTGCCGAGCGCGGCATACGCGCCGCGAAGGGCGGCATCGACGTCGGCGGGAATCGGCGCGGTCACGATCATTTCCCGCGCCTGCCGGGCCAGTTCGCCCAGGTCCGGTCCGGGCCGGGCCAACCCGGGGCGGCCTGGCTGGCCGGGGCGGGAGCCGCCGTCGCCTGGTTCGCCGTTGTCTGTTTCGTCGTCGTTCGAAGGGCCGGGCCGCGCGGCGTCCAGCCGGGCCGCCAGCGCGTCCAGTTCGGCCGGGGCCGCCTTTCGGTAGGCAACCGTGGTGAGGCAGAATCCACGGGGTACGCGGAATCCGGCGGCCGTGAGCTTGCCGAGGTTCAGGGCCTTTCCGCCCACGAGCGGCAGGGGAGCGGAACCCAGTGCGCTGAGATCCATGACGAGACTTTCCGGCGCCCTGCCATCTGCAGAACCCATTTCCCTGCTCCCACGTCCTGTCCGCGTCTTCAATCCACGTGTTCACGCCACGTATTCAAGCCGCGGGCGGCCTCCGGGTCCTGAGTCCGGCGGCGCGGCGGCACCTCCGCCAAGCGAGCCTGCCGGCCTACTGGCCGGCGTCGGCCTCGCCGGTGTCTTCCCACATAAGATCCAGGTTGCGGAAGACCGGAGGGCCGTCGCACAGGGCGGCCATCTGCGCGGCGAATTCGGAGGTCTCGGGCCGGTTGGAGTTCTCCATGGCCGACTCGTAGGAGTCGAATTCCACGATCGTGAGGTACGTTCCGGGGCGGTCGCGGTCTGCGGTGGCCATGATGCGGCGGAAGGTCGGGGCAGTGGTTCCCTCCGTCCTGGAGGGCCGGCCGAGTTGCTCGATCTCCTCAATGCGGGAGGTCTGAAATTCGATGATCTGCACGAACCTGGCCATGACGGCTCCCTTGACGGCGGCGGATGCTGATGCGCTTCACGCTAGACCCTCGTCCTTGCCCGTGCAAGGGCGGGAGCTAGCAGTACAGCTAGGCCGGCGCGGGCGGCCGCGCGGGTGCAAGCGCGGCCGCCGTCGAGATCCCGGCTAGGGGGTCAGGAGGACCTTGATGGCGCGCCGTTCGTCCATCGCGCGGTAGGCCTCGGGTGCCTCCTCAAGCGGCATGACCGAGTCGAACACGCGGCCCGGATTGATGGTGCCGTTCAGCACGTCCGCCAGCAGTTCCGGGATGTACGTCCTGGCCGGGGCCATGCCGCCGCCGATCGAGATGTTGGTGTCGAACAGGAAGCGCAGCGGGGCTTCGGCGCCGCCGGTGGGGACGCCGACAAAGCCGAGGGCGCCGCCAGGGCGGACGCTGTGCAGGGCCTGTTCCATGGATTCCTTGGTCCCCACGCACTCCAGCACGGAGTCGGCGAGCACACCGCCAAGCAATTCGCGGACCTTGGCGACGCCCTCGTCCCCGCGTTCGGCGACGATGTCCGTGGCCCCGAATTCGCGGGCGATCGCCTGGCGGTCGGCGTGCCGTGACATGGCGATGATCCGCTCCGCGCCGAGGCGCTTGGCGGCCAGGACGCCGCAGAGCCCGACGGCGCCGTCGCCGACCACCACGACCGTCCGGCCGGGACCGGCCTTGGCCGCGAGGGCTGCGTGGTGGCCGGTGGCCATGACGTCGGAGAGCGTGAGCAGGCTGGCGCGGAGGGCGTCGTCCGGGTCGGTGACGCCCGGGACCTTGACCAGCGTGGACTCGGCGAGCGGTACGCGCACGGCCTGGCCCTGGCCGCCGTCGATCCCGTGGCCGGTGTCATCCTTGCCGCCCCAGCCGGCGAGGTGGTCGCAGGCGACCGTGACGCCGTCGAGGCACTGCGGGCACGCGCCGCAGCTGACCACGAACGGGGCGATCACGTAGTCGCCCACGGCGAGGTCTTTGATGTCGTCGCCGATGCTTTCGACCGTTCCGATGAACTCGTGCCCGATCGCGGACGGCTTGTGGGTGGGCTTGACCCCGCGGTACGGCCAGAGGTCCGAGCCGCAGACGCAGGAGGCGGTGACCTTCACGATGACGTCGGTGGGCAGCTGAAGGGTGGGGTAGTCGCGGTCTTCGACTCGGATGTCGCCGGGACCGTGGATGATGGTGGCGCGCATGGGTGCTCCTCGCATTGTGGTGGATGGGCTGGGAACGAGTTTAGTCCCGTGGCATGCCGGCCACGCAGGCGAGGACAAGCAACGCGGGGTCAGATACGGCCCATCAAGCCGCCCGGCATGGGCTGTATCTGACCCCGCGTTGCTTTAGAGGGCTTCGAGCACGCTGACGTAGTTGGCGATGCCCACGCCGCCCATATTCTGCACCGCGGCCCGGCGCGGGTTGGCCAGCTGCATGTCGCCGGCGGTCCCGGTGAGCTGCATCGCGGCGATGACGTGCTGGGAGACGCCGGTGGCGCCGACGGGGTGGCCCTTGGCCTTGAGCCCGCCCGAGACGTTGACCGGCAGCTTGCCGTCCTTGAAGACCCAGCCTTCTTCCAGCGCCCGGGCGCCCTGGCCGCGTTCGGTCAGCCCCATGGCCTCGTACATGAGCAGTTCGGCAATGGTGAAGCAGTCGTGGACTTCCGCGAAGTCGAGCTCCTCCAGCCCGACGCCGGCCATCCCCAGGGCCCGCTGCCAGGAGGCGCGTGTGGCGGCGAATTCGGTGGGGTCGCGGCGCTCGGCGGGGAAGAAATCGTTCGCCTGGCCGAAGCCGGCGAGCCGCACCGGGGCGGTTGCCCCGCCGGTAGGGGCGACGGAGAGGACGACGGCGGCGGCGCCGTCGGAGACGGGGGAGCAGTCGGTGCGGCGCAGCGGGTCGGCCACCATCGGGTTCTTGTCCGAGACGGTGCGGCAGAATTCCTCGCCGAGGTCCTTGCGGAGCTGGGCGTAGGGGTTGTCGACGCCGTTGCGGTGGTTCTTCGCCGCGATGGTGCCCAGGCCGTCGCCGAGTTTTCCGTTGCTGTCGCCGTAGCGCTTGCCGTAGTGCTTCGCGACCTCCGCGAAGAGCCCGGTGAACCCGGTGGTGGAGGCCTTGCCGGCCATGTCGTAGTCCGCGCCGAGCAGGGCCGCGCCCACGACGTCGGCCCCGGCGTGGGTCATCTTTTCGGCGCCGATCACCAGGACGGTCTTCGCGGTGCCGGCAAGCAGGGACTTGGTGCCCTGCTGGAATGCGGCCGAGCCGGAGGCGCAGGCGTTCTCCACCCGAGTGGAGGGAACGTTGGCCAGTTGATCCGAGACCTGCAGTGCGAGGGAGGAGGGGAAGGCCAGCGGCATCATGCCGGAGTTGAACTGGCCGAGGTAGATCTCATCGATCTGGCCGGGCTCGATCCCGGCGTTGCCGATCGCCTCGGTGGCGACCTGCACGATCAGGGACTCCAAGGTTTCTTCGCTCAGCTTGCCGAACCGGCTGTGGCCCCAGCCGGTGAGCAGGACGTCCTTGCCGAACTGGTCTTTGAGGCTCATGCCGTCGCTCCTTCAAATTCGAGCGCGACATCGAAGTAGGCTTCGGTTTTTTCGCGGATTTCCTCCACGGTGACGCCGGGTGCGAGGCGCGTGAGCGTGAGGTTCCGCCCGCCGCCTGCTTTGTGTTCATTCTTCACAAGGTCGAAGACCGCGAGGTCGCTGATGATGCGGTCCACGCAGCTGAGCCCGGTGAGCGGCAGCGTGCATTCCTTGACGATCTTGGCGCTGCCGTCCTTGGCGTTGTGCTCGGTGAGGACCACGACGCGCGGGGTGCCGGCCACGAGGTCCATGGCGCCTCCCATGCCCTTGACCATCTTGCCGGGGATGGTCCAGTTGGCGAGGTCGCCGGCACCGGAGACCTGCATGGCGCCCAGGATCGCGACCTTCACGTGACCGCCGCGGATCATGCCGAAGGACGTCGCGGAGTCGAAGATGCTGCCGCCGGGCAGGACCGTGACGGTCTGCTTGCCGGCGTTGATCAGGTCCGCGTCTTCCTCGCCCTCGAAGGGGAACGGGCCCATGCCGAGCAGGCCGTTCTCGCTCTGCAGGACAACGCGGACGCCGTCGGGCAGGTTGTTGGCCACCAGCGTGGGGATGCCGATGCCAAGGTTGACGTAGTCGCCGTCGTTCAGTTCTTCGGCCGCGATTGCGGCCATTTCATCTCGGGTCCAGGCCATGGTGGTTCTCCTTGGAAAGTCAGGGTGCAAAGGGTGGGGCGCCAACGCCGGCGCGCCCGGGGTGGGCGGCGCTCGGGCCGGATTAGACGGTGACGGCGGAGGCGGCCTGCGCCGCCGCCGCTTCCGCTGCGGGCCGCGGGCGGACGGTGCGCTGTTCGATGTCCTTGACGCGGCCGCTGGCCTGGACCAGGCGCTGGACGAACACGCCGGGGGTGATGATGTGGTTCGGGTCCAGCTGGCCGGGCTCGACGATCACTTCGGCCTCGGCGACCGTCACGGCTCCGGCGGTAGCCACCACCGGATTGAAGTTCTGCGCGGTGTACCGGTAGATCAGGTTGCCGTCGGTGTCGGCCGTGTGGGCGTGAACCAGGGCGACGTCGGCCTTGATGGCGCGCTCCTGGACATAGGTCTCGCCGTCGAACTCCGCCAGCGGCTTGCCTTCGGCGACGAGGGTGCCCACGCCGGTCTTCGTGTAGAACGCCGGGATGCCGGCGCCGCCGGCGCGCAGCCGCTCAGCAAGGGTGCCCTGCGGGGTGAACTCCACCTCCAGCTGGCCGGCGAGGTACTGCTCGGCGAAGAGCTTGTTTTCCCCAACGTAGGACGCGATGACCTTACGGACCTGGCCGCCTTCGATCAGGACCCCGAGGCCCTTGCCGTCCACGCCCATGTTGTTGGAGACGACCGTCAGGTCCTTCACCCCGGAGTCCCGCACCGCCTCGATCAGGTCAGCGGGGATCCCGCTGAGCCCGAAACCGCCGACGGCGAGCGTCATGCCGTCGCGCAGTACGTCCTGCAGAGCGGCCGCTGCCCCGGATTTCACCTTTGACATTGCATCTCCTCATTGAGCTCGTCTTGCTATCCACCCCGGCAATCCACTTTGTGGACTCCATGTCTGAAGAAGGAGCCTATGGTGTGTCACAGACCACTGTCAACGTGGAGTCTCACCGCTAACTGGCGGAATTTACAGTGTGGACGCTACCCTTGGGACTATCCATTATGTGGATACCTGATGGTAAAATTGGGTAAAAGCAGCGTGGGAGAAAGCATCATTCAGTTCCGGGCCGACGTGAGGCAAGCAATGAATACAACCCCCGTCCAGGGCGCCCAGGTGGTCAGCCGGGCAGCCGGCCTGCTGCGCCTGGTCGGCCGGAAGCCGGAGGGCTGCCCCCTGGTGGAGCTCGTGCGCGAATCCGGCCTGACGCGGCCCACCGTGCACCGGCTGCTGAGCTCGCTCGCGGCCGAGGGGCTGCTGGACCAGGACCCGGGCAGCGGCAACTGGGTCCTGGGACCGGAGATCCTGCTGCTGGGGTCCGTGGCCTCGGCGCGCTTCCCCCTGGAGGACATCGCGAGGCCGAGCCTGCGCCGCCTGGCCGAAGAGACCGGCGAAAGCGCGTTCTTCTCCATCCGCCGCGGCAACGAGACCGTGTGCCTGCTCCGGGAAGAAGGCAGCTTCCCGGTCCGTTCCTTCGTGCTGCACGAGGGGGTGCGGTTCCCGCTGGGCGTCGCCTCCGCCGGCACCGCCATCATGGCCTTCCTGCCGGCACAAGAGCAGGAAGAACTGCTCGCCAACTGGGCAGCCCATGCCGGCAGCTTTGCGGCCGCGCACACCGCAGCACTGGTCAGGGAGAACCTGGAAGCGACGCGGCAGGCCGGCTATTCGGTCAATCCGGGGCTGGTCCTGGAAGGCAGTTGGGGGATGGGTGCGGCGGTCTTCGACCAGCGGGGGCGCCCCGCCTGGGCGCTGTCCCTGACCGGCATCGAACCGCGCTTCCGGGAGGACCGGCGTCCGCAGCTGGGGCGGCTGCTCCTGGAAGAAGCGCACCGGATCTCCACGCTGCTGACCCGCTCGCCAGGCGCCTGACCCTCGTCACGGCCCCGGTTCGGCTCAGGCTGCCTCGGACAATTCAACTTGCCGGGCGACCCTTGCGCAGCCGCCGCTTGTGCCAGAAGCTGGCAGCACAGGCCGCAGCGCGTCGAGCCGAAGGAGCAAAGCCCCGTGAAAGACACCAAGATCTCTTTCGATCACTATGGCAGCCCGGACGTCGTCACCGTTGGCGAGGAGAAACCGCCGGTTCCGAGGGAGAACGAGGTCCAGGTGGGAATCCGCGCCGTCGGCGTCAACCCGGTGGACTGGAAAGTCGTCGCCGGCTACCTGGAGCCGTACCTTGCCCTGGACTTCCCTGCAGTTCCCGGCTGTGAGGCGGCAGGAATCGTGACCGCCGTTGGCCCCGGCGTGACCGGCTATGAGGTGGGTGACGACGTCATCTGGAATGGCATTTCCGGGGCCTACCGTGCCGTGGCCAATTTTCCGGTCGACCAGCTGACGCCAAAGCCCGCGGGCATCGATTTTGAGCAGGCGGCATGCGTCGCGATAGCTGGCGGCACAGCGTATTCGGCGCTGGTTCAGCTTGGCATTGGCATGGGGGACACGGTCCTCATCCAGGGCGCAGCGGGCGGGGTCGGCTCGGCGGCGGTCCAGATAGCACGGCACCTCGGCGCCCGGACCATCGGCACCGCTTCAGAGCAGAACCACGACTACTTGCGCGGCCTCGGCGCCGTGCCTGTGGCCTATGGCGAAGGGCTCGTCGAACGCGTCCGCGCACTGGGCACTATCACCGCCGTCGTGGACACCTTTGGCGGGGAGGAGACGACGACGGCGACGGTCCATTTGCTCGGCGGCCACGGCGCCGCGGTGACCACAGTGCCTGGAAAGGAGGCCAACGCCGCCGGAATTGCACCGGTCAGGCTGCTGGACGGACGGGTAGCGGAGGCGGCCCGGCTGTCGGCCGGGGGAAAGCTCCGCTTCAGCATCCAGGAGCGGATTCCCCTCACCGATGCGGCCCGGGCATTGGTCATCAGCCGCGCAGGCCATGTCCGGGGCAAACTCGTGCTGATCCCGTGATTGGACCCCCGCGGGGCGAGCCTGCAGCCCGGCCCGGGGCTCTCGGCTCAGGCTATTTCCACCAGGTGTCGAAAATCGTCACCGGGACCGTGCGCTTGTGGCGGGTCCGCAGGTACATCGCCTCGATCCGTTCGGCAGCGGCATCGGGTACGTCACGGCCCTCGAGGTAGTCATCGATCAGGTCGTAGCCCAGGCCGAGTTCGTCCTCGTCGGTGCGGCCCGGCTTGCCGTCCAGCAGATCCGCCGTCGGAACCTTTTCCCAGATCCGGGCCGGTGCGCCGAGTTCCGCCAGCAGGGCGCGGTTCTGGCGCTTGTTAAGGCCGAACAGCGGCAGGATGTCCGCGCCGCCGTCGCCGAACTTGGTGAAGAACCCCGTGACGGACTCGGCGCCGTGATCCGTGCCGATCACCAGGTAGTTGTGCTCGCCGGCCAGGGCGTACTGGGCAATCATCCGGGTCCGGGCCTTGGTGTTGCCCTTGTGGAAATCGGAGATCTCCGTGCCCACGGTCTTCTCGAACTCGTCCTCGAAGCCATCTACTGCGGCCGAGATGTTGAACGTCCATTCGGTCTTGGCTCGCACGAAGTCCAGGGCCGCCTGCGCGTCGTCCTCGTCATGCTGGACGCCGTAGGGCAGCCGCACGGCCACGAAGTTCGCCTCGGTGCCCTCGGCCTCGAGTTCCTCGACCGCCAGCTGGGCCAGCCGCCCGGCCAGGGAGGAGTCCAGGCCGCCCGAGATGCCCAGGACGAAGCCCTTGGTGTGGGTGGCCGTCAAGTATTCCTTCAGGAACGTCACGCGTTTGCGCACCTCCCCGGCAGGGTCGATCCGGGGCTGTACGCCCATTTCCTCGATGATCTTCGCCTGGAGTTCACGCATGCCTCACAGCCTAGTCAGCGGTGTCAACAACGCTCAACTATTGCGCCCGGACCGGCGGCTGACGGGCGGATCCGGCGTCGAAATGGCTTCGGTTCCGGACGGCGGCTACGGTTTCGGACCGTTGCGACTTGGATCCCCGGTGCGCCGGTCCGAATTCGGCGCCCCTGTCCGGAACCGCCGCGAAAACCTCACCACCGGCCGACGCCTGCCCGGTCCTGACTGGGCACCGGGCCGGACGCCGGGCCTATTGAGCCTGCCGCACCGGACCGGTGGAGCCGCGGACCGTGAGATGGGTGGGCATCACGGACCGGCTTCGGGTGCCACCGCCGGCGAGCGGGTTCAGCTGGGCCAGCAGCATGGACACCGCCACGCGGCCGGCCTGCTCGATCGGGGAGGCCATGGTGGACAGCGGCGGATTGCAGAAGTCGGCGCCAAAGATGTCGTCGCAGCCCACAATGCTCATGTCCTGCGGGACGCGGATGCCGCGTTCGCGAAGGCGCTGGAGCATGCCGATGGCGATGAGGTCGTTGAACGCGAGGCAGGCGGTGACCCCGCTGTGGACGGCGGCGTCCGCGGCTGCCGCGCCGGACTGTGTCTTGGGGGCGAACGGACCGAGCCGGCGCACCTCCACGCCGCGTTCCTCGGCAGCGACGGACAGTGCGGTCCACCGCCGTTCGCTGGACTGCGACGTCGTCGGGCCGGCCACATAGGCCACCCGGGTGTGCCCCAGCGAGATCAGGTGGTCCAGCGCCTGGCTGGTGCCGGACGGGGTGTCGATCAGGACCGCGGGAACGCCGGGCACGTCACGGTTGATCGCGACCATGGGCATCTTCGCCGCCGCGTTCAGCAGAGCTTCGTCGCTGAGCCGGGATGCGGCAACGATGATGCCGTCGGCGCTCTTGCGCAGCTGCTCCACGGTGCTGGCCTCCACCTCGTCGGATTCTTCCGTGTCCACCAGCAGCTGGGTGTACCCGGCCGCCTTGAGCTGGAGCTGGGTTCCCCTGATGAGGTCGAAGTAGAACGGGTTGGTGATATCCGGAACCAGGACTCCCACCGCGCCCGTGCGCCCGGAACTCAGCGCCTTCGCCTGGCTGTTGGGGGTGTAGTGCAGCCGGGCCGCGGCCGCCTCGATCCGCTGCCGTGTCCTGATGTTGACCCGGTCCGGCGTGGAGAGGGCACGGGAAACCGTGGAGGCCGCCACGCCGCAGAGCGCGGCGATGTCATGGATGGTGGCCGGGCGGTCCACTGCTGCTGGTTGCGTCGTCGCCACGGCGCTCCTCTCTGAACGTGGTGGCCGGGCCGAGGTGGCCGGGGGCGGGTGGCCGGGCTGTGATTGCCGCCACAGGGCCGGTCAGCAAAGCATGCCACAGATTGTCAGAATTTGGCAACCGGTTGTCATTTGAGTGCGGTGATGGCTAGACTGGGGCCCACACCGTTTGTGAACTGCGTCACCGCGCCGGAGCCGGAAGCTGCCCGCGGCGGCCGCGAAACCCAGGAGATCCGCGTGAGCAAAACACCACCCGCAGTCTGGTCGCTGTCAGGTTTCGGCGACGAAATAGATCCGGACCCGGCAGTTCAGGCCGCCGTGCTCCTGGCGCTGGGCGCAAGCCACATCGAGGTCCGCAGCGCCTGGGGCACGAACGTCTCCGAGCTGGAGCCCGCGCAGGTTGCCCGGCTCAGGGAAATCCTGGATGAAAAGGGCCTCAAGGTCTCGGCCGTGGCCAGCCCCATCGGGAAGGTGGACGTGAGCCTGCCGGTGGAGCACGAGCTGGCACGGCTCCGGCAGATCATCTCGGTAGCCAGGGGGCTGGATACACAATACGTCCGCATTTTCTCCTTCTTCCGGGCGGAAGGGCGCAGCGCGGAAGACATCCGCGACGACGTCCTGGCCCGTATGGGCGCCCTGGCGGCGCTCGCCGCGGAATCCGGCGTCGTGCTCCTGCACGAAAACGAAAAGGGCATCTATGGCGATACTCCGCAGCGCGTGCTGGACATCATGGAATCCGTGAACTCGCCCGCGCTCCGCATTGCGTGGGACAACGCCAACTTCGTCCAGGTGGGCGTCAAGCCCTACACCGAGGGCTACGCCATGCTGCGCCCCTACCTCGAGTACTTCCAGGTCAAGGACGCGCTCGCCACCACCGGGGAAGTAGTCCCCTCCGGTGAGGGCGACGGCGAACTCGACGCCACCATCGCCGCCCTCAAGGCGGACGGTTACGCCGGCTTCGCCTCGCTGGAACCCCACCTGGCCAGCGCCCACGAACTCGGCGGCTTCTCGGGCCCGGCGGCCTTCGGCACCGCGGCCCGCGCCTTCGCCGCGCTGGCCGTGAAAAACCAGATCGAACTCGTGTAATCGGCCTTCTTTAGCAGGCATGCACCACCACTAGGGAAAGAGGGAACTCCGGATGCCAAAGGCGGCAATCATCGGCTGCGGCGACGTGTCGGTCGTTCACTTTGAAGCACTTGCAGGGATGGACGGCGCCGAATTGGTGGCCGTCTGTGACCCGGATCCGGCACGCCGGGCGGCGGCGCAGGAGGCCCGCGGCGTCCCCGGCTTCGCGGACTACCGCGACATGCTGGAGGTGGCAGCTCCCGACGTCGTGCACATCACCACCCCGCATCACGAACACGCGGCGATCGCGATCGAATGCCTGCGCCGCGGTGTCCACGTGGTGCTGGAAAAGCCCCTGGCGCACACCCTGGCCGAGGGCGAAAGACTGCTGGCCGCGGCTGCCGACAGCACGGCGAAAATTGCCCTGTGTTTCCAGAACCGCTACAACGCCCCGGTGCAGGAAATGCGCCGGCTGCTGGACTCCGGCGAACTGGGCCAGGTGCGGGGGGCCTCGGCCACGGTCATGTGGCACCGGGATGCCGATTACTACCTCAGCCGGCCCTGGCGCGGAAATTGGGCCGAGGGCGGCGGGGGGCTGATGATGAACCAGGCCATCCACACCGTTGACCTGCTGCAATGGCTGGTGGGCGACGTCGTCGCGCTCGCAGGCAGCGCCTCGACCCATGCGCTGGCAGAAACCATCGAGGTGGAGGACACTGCGGAGTTCGCCGCGCTGCACAGCAGCGGGGCGCGCTCCGTCTTCTACGCCACCCTGGCCAACACCGTCAACGCACCCGTCACGCTGGACATCAGCACCGAGAGGGCAACATTGAGCCTGCGCGGGGACCTGACAGTCACTTACGACGACGGGCGCAGCGAGGTGGTGCGGGAACGCACCAAGGGATCGGGCGGCCGGTCCTACTGGGGCGTTTCGCATGCCCTGCTGATCGCAGATTTCTATGCCGGACTGGCGCAACCGGGCCCGTTCTGGATTGACGCCGCCGAAGGGGCGAAGTCGCTGCGGATCGTAAAGGAACTCTACCGCCAGTCCTACCCCGGCTCTGAGGAAAAAGTGTCCTGACCGAAGCCGCCGCCGCGACCGTGCGCGGCCATGCGGACTTCCGTTGCGCTGCTTGTGCACTCCGCTGCGAACGTCGTGCTTGCCCAGTACGTGCGCCCCTCAGGCGCGCCGCGCTGCGTCTCCGTCCGGTGCCGTCGTAGTGCTTGGCCACGCCCGGATTCGCAATAATTCAAAAAATAATGACAACCGGTTGCCAGATGTGGCAACCCAACGTACGCTGAACCCACAAGCGGCGGTGTGGCCCAAGCCACATTGCCGCCATCAACGTCCGTGCAGCGGACCTCGAGAAGCGATCCAAAGGAGCCAACAATGAAGTTCGGTCCCAAGGCAGCAGCTGCTGCCCTCATCCTCAGCGCATCCCTCGCGCTCACCGCCTGTGGCGGCGGCGCCGCAGCAGGCGGCGCAGGCACCACAGCCACGTCCCTGACGCTCGGCACCATCCAGGACGTCCGGTCCTGGGATCCGGCCCAGGCCCATGTGGGCCATATCCTCCAGCCGTACCAGGCCGTCTACGACACCCTGATCCTGCGCGAGCCGGACGGAAAGCTCAGCCCCATGCTGGCGACGGCCTGGAAGTACAACGCAGCAAACACCAAACTGACGGTGGACCTGCGCTCGGACGTCACCTTCAGCGACGGAGCAAAGTTCGACGCCGAGGCTGCCAAGGCCAACATGGACCACTTCAAGACGGCCAATGGTCCGCAGATGGCCCAGCTCAATGCCGTCAAGGACGTGGCCGTTGTGGACGCCGATACCATCGACATCAACCTCAGCACCCCGGACCCGGCCCTCGAGTACTTCCTCAGCCAGGCGGCCGGCCTGATGGGCAGCCCCAAGGCGCTCGGCACCGAGGGCATCAAGACCGAGCCGGTGGGCTCCGGGCCCTACGTGATGGACAAGGCCGCGTCGGTCAAGGACTCCCAGACCGTGTTCACCGCCCGGAAGGACTACTGGAACAAGGATCTGCAGAAGTACTCCAAGCTGACCTTCAAGATCCTGACCGACCCCACCGCCCGCACCAACGCCCTGGTCTCCGGCCAGGTGGACGCCACACTCCTGGACCCCAAGAACGGCAAGCAGGCCGAAGGCGCCAAGATGAAGCTGGCCGCCAACGAGGTGGACTGGCAGGGGCTGCTCCTCCTGGACCGTGACGGGGCCAAGAACCCCGCACTGCAGAACGTCAAGGTCCGCCAGGCCATCAACTACGCCTTTGACCGCAAGACCATCCTCGACCAGGTCCTGTTGGGCCAGGGCACCCCGACGTCCCAGCCGTTCGGCAAGGCCAGCGGCGCCTGGACCGAAGAACTGGAGAACTACTACAGCTACGATCCGGCCAAGGCCAAGCAGCTCCTCAAGGAAGCCGGCTATGAAAACGGCGTGACCCTGGAAGTCCCCAGCATCCCCGACTTCCAGACTCAGATTTCCGTGGTCCAGCAGCAGCTGGCAGACGTCGGTATCACCCTGAAGATTGGCGCCGCGCTCACCAACACCTTCACCTCCGATGTGGCTGGACAGAAGTACACCACCATGTACTTCTCCCTCTTTCAAGGCCAGCCGACAGTTGCCATCAACCAGATCATCTCCACCAAGGCGCTCTACAACCCGTTCAAGAACGCGTCGCCGGAGCTCGACGCCAAGATTGACGCCGTGCGCAACGGCGGGGCTGACGCGGGCAAGCTGGCCCAGGAAGTGAACAAGTACGTGGTGGAGCAGGCCTGGTTCGCGCCGCTGTTCCGCGTCAACCAGATGTACTACCACAACGCCAAGGTCGACGTCACACCCCAGATCCAGCAGGCCGTTCCGTCCATTTACAACTACTCACCCGCCAAGTAGGACACCATGATCAGGTTCATTGCGAAACGACTGGGCAGCGGGCTGGTGGTGCTGCTTGTTGTCTCGGCGCTCACCTTCTTCCTGCTCTATATGTCCAGCGGGAGCATCGCCAGGAACATCCTGGGCGATCAGGCCACCGCTGAGCAGGTGGCGATGAAAGAACACGAGCTGGGGCTGGACCAGCCCCTGCTGACCCGCTACTTTGCCTGGGTGGCCGATGCCCTCAGCGGAAACCTGGGCGCCTCCTGGTTCTCCTCGGAACCGGTGGCCAACTCCCTGGCCACCCGGATTCCGGTGACCATGACCATGGTTTTCGCCGCAATGATCCTGATCGCAATTTGTGCCGCACTCATCGGTGTCTTCGCCGCGGTCAAGCGCGGCTGGGTGGACAGGGTGGTCCAGGTTGGCGCCATCATCGGCGACTCCGTTCCGGGGTTCGTGATCGGCGTCATCCTGGTCACCATCCTGGCCATCCAGCTGGGCCTGTTCCCGGCCACCAGCACCATTTCCCCGGATTCCGGGGCCGACGCGTGGGTCTATTCCATGTCGCTTCCGGTGATAGCCCTGCTGATCAACGGCGTCACCGGGGGCGCGCAACAGATCCGCAGCGCCGTCATCAAACAACTCGAGCGGGACTATGTCCGCACCCTGCGCAGCCGCGGGATCGGCGAGCGGGAAATCCTGTTCAAGCACGTCCTGCGCAGCGCCGCGCCGGCCGGCCTGACGGTGCTGAGCCTGCAGCTGATCGGCATGCTGGGCGGCGTGGTGATCATCGAGCAGATCTTCGCCCTTCCCGGCATGGGTCCGATGGCGGTCGCCGCCACCGGCCAGTCGGATCTTCCGGTGGTGATGGGCGTCGTGATGTACACGGTGGTCGTCGTCATTGTGGTGAACCTGCTGGTGGACATCCTCAATGGCTGGCTC
Source organism: Arthrobacter sp. P1_B9 (assembly GCF_056406495.1). NCBI lineage: Bacteria > Bacillati > Actinomycetota > Actinomycetes > Micrococcales > Micrococcaceae > Arthrobacter > Arthrobacter sp. P1_B9. The sequence goes on along the minus strand of NZ_JBFUAA010000004.1, from coordinate 12,808 downwards.
AACCCGAAAGTACGTGTGTCATGAACAATTCCTCCGAAGAAGCCGCCGCAACCGCGGCATCCGCCGCCATTCCGATTCACCCCGGCCAGAGCGGCACCGTGGTCCGGTCCACCGTCATCCGGCGCCTGTTCAGGAACCCGCTGGGCATCGTTGCCATGACCATCCTGCTGGCGATCTCGCTCCTGGCGGTACTCGCCCCGGTCCTGGCGCCCTTCGAGCAGAACTACGCCAACATCGCCAAGACCCTCGCCGCCCCGGACTCCGTAAACATCCTCGGAACGGACAGCGCCGGGCGCGATGTCTGGAGCCGGCTCCTGTACGGCGCGCAGCTGACGCTGCTTTCCGCCCTGCTCTGCGCGGGCGTGGCCATTGCCATCGGCCTGCCGTCCGGCCTGGTCGCCGGGTACTACGCCGGCAAATTCGAGGCAGTCTCCAACTGGGTGGTCGGCATCCTCATGAGCCTCCCCGGGCTGATCGTGCTGCTGACCATCCGGGCGGCCTTCGGCCCTTCGGTCTGGATGTCCATGATCGCCTTCGGCATCCTGATCAGCCCGTCCTACTTCCGGCTGACCCGCACGGCCGTCCAGTCGGTGCGCAACGAGCTCTATGTCGACGCCGCACGGGTCTCCGGGCTGTCCGACCTCAGCATCATCGCCCGCCACATCTTCTCCGTGGTCCGCGCCCCCATCATCATCCAGACCGCGGCGATCGCCGGTGTGGCCATCGCCATTCAGTCCGGTCTGGAATTCCTCGGCCTGGGCGACCCCACCAAGGCCACCTGGGGCGTGATGCTCTCGGAGGGCTTCAAGAACGTCTACCTCACTCCCACGCTGCTCTTCTGGCCGGCACTGGCCATGGCGCTGACCATCGGCGGCCTGGTCCTGCTGGGCAACGCCATCCGCGATGCCCTTGAAGACGGCGAAAAGATCACGCATCGCAAGAAGCCAAGGGGAAGCGGCATCAGCAAACGCACGACGGCGCCGCCGCACCTCCCCGCCCGCCCGTCGCGGAAGTCAGTGGCCGCCGTCGACCCCGGAACCGAACACCACCTGGTCAAGGTGACCAATCTCGGCGTCGGCTATCCGCAGGCAGACGGCTCCATCAAGAAGGTCGTCGACGACGTCTCCTTCCACGTGGACCGCGGCGAGATCCTGGGCATCGTGGGCGAATCCGGTTCGGGCAAGTCCCAGACCGCCTTCTCCATCCTGGGGCTGCTGCCGGACAATGCCCGCATCGTGGCCGGCTCCATCCAGTTCGATGGCAACTACACCGTTGCCCCGGGCGAGGAACGCGTCAGCCAGGAGCGCCTGTCCAAACTGCGCGGCAGGCGGATTTCCTACATCCCGCAGGAGCCCATGAGCAACCTGGACCCGGCCTTCACCATCGGCTACCAGCTCGTGACGCCCATGGTCCGCGTCCTCGGCATCTCCAAGGCCGAGGCCAGGAGGCGGGCATTGAAGCTGCTCACCGACGTCGGAATCGCCAACCCGGAACGGACCTTCAACGCCTACCCGCACGAAGTCTCCGGCGGCATGGCCCAGCGCGTCCTGATCGCCGGCGCCATCAGCTGCGAACCGGACCTGGTTATTGCCGATGAGCCCACCACGGCCCTGGATGTCACGGTGCAGGCGGACGTGCTGGACCTGCTGCGCGAGCTCCAGCAGCGCCTGAACATCGGCGTCATCCTGGTGACCCACAACTTCGGGGTGGTGGCGGACCTCTGCGACCGTGTGGCTGTCATGCAGAACGGCCGGCTCGTGGAGGAAGGATCCGTCCGTGACATCCTGCGCAATCCGCAGGAGCCTTACACGCAAACGCTCCTGGCATCGATGCTTGAGGGCAAGGAACCCATGTCCATGCTCGTTTACACCGGCCAGAAGGAGCCAGTCGCATGAGCCCCACCGACAGCGCTCCGCTGCTCGCGGTAGACCAACTGATCGTCGAGTACCCCAGCAAGAAGTTCCGGGCCAAGCCCTTCCGCGCCCTGACGGACATCAACATCACCATCGGCCGCGGCGAAACCCTCGGCCTGGTGGGGGAGTCCGGTTCCGGCAAGACCACGCTGGGCCGCGCCATCCTGGGGCTGGCCCCGGTGACCGGCGGGAAGATCAGCTTCGACGGCAAGGACATCAGCCGCGCCACCCGCAAGGACCGGCGGGTCCTGAGCCGTGACCTGCAGGTGGTGTTCCAGGATCCCTACACCTCGCTGAACCCGGCCTTGGAGATCGGCGACATCCTCGCCGAACCACTGGGCGTGCAGGGCATGGACGCCACGGCGGCCAAAAAGCGTGTGAGGGAACTGCTGGACCAGGTGGGTCTGCCCGCCGACGCCATCAACCGGCTGCCGCGCGAATTCAGCGGCGGACAGCGCCAGCGCGTGGCGATCGCCCGCGCCCTGGCCCTCTCGCCCAAGCTGATCGTCTGCGATGAGCCGGTCAGCGCACTGGATCTCTCCACCCAGGCCCGGGTGCTGGACCTGTTCCTGCAGATCCAGAAGGACACCGGTGTGTCCTACCTCTTCGTCTCCCACGACCTCGACGTCGTCCGGCACATCAGCCACCGCGTCGCCGTGATGTACCACGGGGAGATCGTCGAACAAGGCCCGGCCGGCGTCGTCACCACCGACCCCGACCACCCCTACACCCAGCGGCTGCTGCTCGCCTCCCCGGTCCCGGACCCGGACCGGCAGGAACAGCGCCGCGCGGACCGGCACCGCCTGCTCGAAACGCAGCGCATGCAGCACGAACAAGCGGGCGCCCTCGCCTGAGGCCACCCGCGCCGTCAGGCAGAACGGCCGGCGCCTTGGCGGCAGCACCTAACCGGCACGAAGGGCCCTTGCGGGTCCGTAACACCACGGAGGAATATAGTGGCCAAAATTGGCGTACAAGCGATGATGCTGAAAGACAGCTTCGCCGAAGTGGGGGCGTTCGAGACGCTCCGCAAGGTGAGCGCGATCGGATACAACGCCGTCGAGATCTCCCAGATCCCGATGACCCCGGAGAACGTCGCCGAGCTGGACCGCGCCCGGAGCGAACTGGGCATGGACATCGCGGCACTGTCCGTCGCGATGGAGACCCCCAAAGGCCGTCCCGGGGACTCCCTGGCGGAGCACTTCGACAAGATCGTGGCGGACGCCAAACGCCTGGACTCCAGCCTCCTGCGGATCGGCATGCTGCCGTTCCCGGCCATGAAGTCAATCGCGGCAGTCGTTGATTTCGCCAAGGAGGCCAACGAGTACGCGCAGCGCCTGCAGGAACAGGGCCTGAGCCTGTATTACCACAACCACCACATCGAGTTCGCGAAGTTCGACGGCAAATTCATGCTGGACATCATTGCCGAGAACTCCCCGGCTATGGGCATGGAAATCGATGTGCACTGGGTGCAGCGCGGCGGCCTGGACCCGGTCCGGACGCTGCAGAAGTACGCCGGCCGCACGGCCATGGTCCACCTGAAGGACTACCGGATCGGAGAACTGCCGGAGTCCTCGTTCGGGCTCCTGGATTCCGGGGACATCATGGGCTTCATGACCGAGTTCAAGAATGTGGTCCAGTTCGCTGAAGTGGGCGAAGGCAACCTGGACTTCGCATCCATTGTTCCGGCCGCCCAGGCCGCCGGCGCCCGGTACCTGCTCGTGGAGCAGGACGAACTCTACGGGCGCACCGTCTGGGACGCGCTGCAGACCTCCCACGACAACCTGGTGGCGCTCGGCCACGCCGACCTTTTCTAGCCCACCCCCACTGACTACGGAGAACCACCACATGAGCAAGCAAGTACGCCTGGGCATCATCGGCCTGGGCCAGCAGGGCGGCGCCTACGCCCAGTTCATCACCGACGGCCTGGTCGCGAACATGGTGATCGGCGCCATCTGCGACACCGACCCCGCGAAAAAGGAACTGGCGGCCGCCAGGTACCCCGACGCGCCCTTCTACGACGACTACATCACGATGCTGGAAAGCGGCGACGTCGATGCGGTCGTGACGTGCGTGCCGCACTTCCTGCACCCGGAAATGGGGATCGAGACCCTCAAGCGCAACATCCACGCCCTCGTGGAGAAGCCGGCCGGCGTCTACACCAAGCAGGTCAGGGAGCTCAACGAATTTGCCGCGGGCAAGCCCGAACTGTCCTTCGCCATCATGTTCAACCAGCGCAACAACCCGCTGTACCAGAAGCTGAAGGAGATCGTCGACGGCGGCGAGATCGGCGGGATCCGCCGCACCAACTGGATCATCACCAACTGGTGGCGACCGCAGGGCTATTACAATTCCAGCGAATGGCGCGCCACGTGGGGCGGCGAGGGCGGCGGCGTTCTGGTCAACCAGGCCCCGCACCAGCTGGACCTGTGGCAGTGGATCTGCGGCGTGCCGAAGTCCGTCTACGCCAAGGTGGCCTACGGCTTCCGCCGCGACATCGCCGTGGAGGACGAAGTCACTGCCGTGGTGGACTACGGCAACGGCGCCACGGGCGTCTTCGTCACCGCGACGCACGACCTCGTGGGAACCGACCGCTTCGAGATCCTGGGCGACCAGGGCAAGATCGTGGTGGAGAACAGCAAGACCGCCACCGTGACCCGCCTGAAGAAGCCCGAGCGTGAACTCAGCGACGGCATGGGCATGGACGATGTCCGCAAACTCTTCATGGGCGAGCTCAATCCCGGCGAGTACTACACCACCGAGGTCATCGAGTTCGAGTCCGCCTGGGGCGCGCAGCACTCCGGCGTCCTGGCGAACTTCGCCGCCAACATCCTGGACGGCACGCCGCTGCTGGCCCCGGGATCGGACGGCATCAAGGGTGTCCGGCTGGCCAACGCCATCCACCTCTCGAGCTGGACCGGCACGGAATTGGCGCTGGACTTCGACGAGGACGAGTTCCTCGCCGAGCTGAACAAGCGCATCGCGGACGAGGGCAAGTTCGCCGAGCGCTCCTAGCCCGCCCCGCCCAGCCGCAGCAGGGGCCGTTTTGAGCACTCAAAACGGCCTCCGCTGCGGGCTGGTTGGGTTGTTTCCTCGTTAGGATGGGGCGGTGACTGAACCCAAGACGCCGGACGCTGCCGCAACAACAGACCCGGCCAAGAAGCACTCGCGGTCCGGAAAGTCCCACGCCACCATCTACGACATTGCCAAGGTTGCCGGCGTCAATCCTTCGACCGTCTCACGGGCGCTGAGCAAGCCCGGCCGGGTCAGCGCCAAGACGCAGAAACTCATCGAGGACGCGGCCGCCGAGCTGAACTACCAGGTCAATCCGTTCGCCCGCGCGCTGCCCACCGGCCGCACCAACACCTTCGGCCTGATCGTCGCGGACATCACCAACCCCACCTTTTTCGACATCATCCGCGGGGCGGAAACGACCGCCACGCTGCGGGACTACACCCTGGTGCTGGCCGAGTCGGCCGAGTCCGGCGTCACCGAACTGACGGCAGCACGCCGGATGATGGCCACCGTGGACGGCCTCATCCTGGCCAGCCCCCGCATGGACGACGACGACATCCGCGCCATCGCCCGGGACAAGCCGGTGGTGGTCATCAACCGCGAGGTCGACGGCGTGCCGTGCGTGGTTCCCGACGTCAACAAGGGCATCAGCGAGGCAGTCCGCAGCCTGGCCGCCAACGGGCACCACAAGGTTGCCTTTGTTGCCGGGCCGCCGCAGTCCTGGATGTCCGCGCGCCGCTGGGAAGGCGTGCAGGCGGCCTGCGAGTGGTCCCGGCTCGAAGCCGTGCGGCTGGAATCCACCAAACCCACGGTCGACGGCGGCCGCCAGGTGGCGCGCGACGTCCGGGCAAGCGGCGCCACGGCGGTGCTGACCTACAACGACCTCCTGGCCATCGGGCTCATGCAGGAACTCCAGGCCGCCGGCATGGTGGTCCCGGACCAGATCAGCATCGTGGGTTTCGACGACATCTTCGGCGCGGATTTCACCACGCCACCGCTCACCACCGTGCGCTCGCCGCTGGGGGAGTGCGGCGCCGGTGCCGCGACCCTGCTCCTTGATCTGCTGCACGGTGCGGGGGAACCGGCCGCCACGCTGCGCGTCGAGACGGAGCTGGTGCTGCGCGGCTCGAGCGGGCGGCTGCTGCCCGCGGGCTAGCCACACCTGTGAGGCCATCCGCAGCTTGATGGCAATTATTGGCAACCGGTTGACAAATGCCGGAGGCAAGCCGGACCATTGATCTATGTCACAGTCGATTGCCGCCAACCCAGACCGGCTTCTGCCCGCGGATCCCGGAACGCGCAGCATTGCGCGCGACCTCCTCCAGCGCGTCCAGGACCTCCCCATCATTTCCCCGCACGGGCACGTTGACGCCGCCGTCATCGAGCACAACAGCCCCTTCCCGGACCCGGCAGCGCTGCTGGTCAGCCCGGACCACTACGTCACCCGGCTGATCCACGCCAGCGGCGTCCCGCTGGACCGGCTCCGGGGCTCGGCCGCGGCGGAACCGGACTCCCGCACGGTCTGGCGCGAGTTCTGCAAGGCCTGGCCGCTCTTCGAAGGCACGGCCTCCGGCTACTGGCTCCGCACCCAGTTCAGCAGCGTCTTCGGCCTCCGGCAGGAGATCAGCGCCGAAACCGCCGACGCCAGCTACGACGCGATTTCCGCCAAGCTGCTGGAGCCCGGCTTCCGTCCCCGCCAGCTCTTCAAGGACTTCAACATCGAGGTGCTGGCCACCACCGACGACCCCCTGGACAGCCTCGCCAGCCACGCGGCGATCGCCGAGGACCCCACCTTCCACGGCCGCGTCCTGCCCACCTTCCGCCCCGATGCCTACCTCAACATCGCGCACCCCACGTGGAGTGCGAATGTTGACCGGCTTATTGCGGCAGCGGGCGACGGCGCCGCCGGCTATGCCGGCTACATCACCGCCCTGGAAAACCGGCGCCGCTACTTCGTGGACCACGGCGCAGTCTCGGCCGACCACGGCGTCCGGACCCCGGCAACGCTCAAGCTCGACGCCGGCGACGCGGCCAGGCTGTTCGACCGCGCCCGCTCGGGCCAGGCCACGGCGGCCGACCGCGACGACTTCGAGGCCCACATGATGTACCAGATGGCACGGATGTCGGTGGAGGACGGCCTGGTCATGACCATCCACCCGGGGTCCTACCGCAACCACCACGAACCCACCTTCAACGCCTTCGGCGCCGACACCGGCCACGACATCCCGTTCGCCGTCAACTACACCGAGGCGATCCGTCCGCTGCTGCAGGACTTCGGCACCGCCAAGGACTTCCACCTGGTGCTCTTCACCCTCGATGAGACCGTGTTCTCCCGCGAACTCGCGCCGCTGGCGGGTTTCTACCCGTCGGTCTACCTCGGTGCGCCATGGTGGTTCCTGGACGCGCCCGACGCCATGCTGCGCTTCCGCTCGGCCGTGACCGAAACCGCAGGATTCTCCCGCTCGTCCGGCTTCATCGACGACACCCGCGCCTTCTGCTCCATCCCCGCGCGCCACGATGCCTCCCGCCGGATCGAGGCCTCCTTCCTGGCCAGGCTGGTCGCGGAGCACCGCGTCAGCGAGGACCGCGCCCATGAACTGATCGTCGACGTCGTGGACGGCTCACCCCGACGGGTGTTCAAACTGTGAGCGCCGAACTGACATCCGCACAGGAATCCGAGGTCGAGGCCGCCGTGGAACTTCCCCACCTGAGCCGCCGCCTGCACCCCGGTGCGACGGCGCCTGTGCGGATCGTCCATCTGGGGCTGGGCGCCTTCCACCGCTCGCACCAGGGCTGGTACACCCACCAGGCGTCCGACGCAGCGGACTGGGGCATTGCGGCCTTTACCGGACGCCGCCCCGACGCCGCCCTGGCGCTGGCCGAACAGGACGGGCTCTACACGATCGTGAACCGGGCCGACGGCGGCGACACCTTCACCGTTGTCAGCAGCATCGTCGAAGCCGTGGACGGGGCGGATGTCCAGCGCCTGGCGGAGCTGGTTGCCGCGCCGGCCACCGCGGTGATCACCCTGACCATCACCGAGGCGGCCTACCGGCTCCGCGCCGACGGGCAGCTTGACCGCGCCGCGCCCGACGTCGCCGCCGACCTTGCGCTGCTGGCGTCCGGCAGCGCCAACCCGGCGACGCCGCTGGGCCGGCTGGTGCTGGCCCTCGCCGCCCGCCGGGCTGCCGGGGCGGGACCACTCGCCGTCGTCTGCTGCGACAACCTTTCCAACAACGGCACCGTCGCGCACAATGCCGTGGCAGGCATGGCCGGGGCGTGGGACGCGGGCCTGGCCGGATGGATCGACGCCAACGTCAGCTTCGTCAGCACCTCGGTTGACCGCATCACTCCCCGCACCACGACCGCGGACATCGCCGCCGTCCAGGCCGCGTGCGGCTACCGCGACAATTCGCCCGTGGTGGCCGAGCCCTTCTCCAACTGGGTGCTCAGCGGGGAGTTCCCCGCCGGGCGGCCGCGCTGGGAAGACGCCGGAGCCGTGTTCGTCGCCGAGATCGAACCGTACGAAAACCGCAAACTCTGGCTCCTGAACGGCGCGCACTCCCTGCTGGCCTACGCCGGCCAGCTGCGCGGCCACACCACCGTGGCCGAGGCCCTGGCAGACCCGCTGTGCCTGCGGGCCATTGAAAGCTTTTGGGACGAGGCGGAGGCAAATCTGTCCGGGCCGGCGGGACATGCCGCCGAGCTGCAGATCCCGGCCTACCGCGCCGCCCTGCTGGAGCGATTCGGCAACGCCCGGATTGCCCACCACCTCGCACAGATCGCCATGGACGGCAGCACGAAGCTGCGGATGCGCGCCGTTCCGGTGCTGCGGGCCGAGCGTGCCGCGGGCAGGCCCGGCGCGGCGGCCGCGCTCATGATTGCCGCCTGGATGGACTACAGCGCCGCCTCGGCCGCGCTCCAGGATCCGCTCGCCGAGGAGGCAGCCGCAGCCAATCGGCTCGCGGGCGCCGAGCGGACCCGTGCACTGTTGGCCCTGGTGGATCCGGCCCTGGCCGGTGACCGTTCCGTCGTGGACCTCATTGAAAGCTTGCGCGGAACGTTCGGGGAGCAGGCTGTCTCCCCGTAACGCCCTGCGGGCAAGCACTGCTGCCCGGCTCCCGGATCATCGGGAGCCGGGCAGCAGTGTTTCAATGAACAGCGGAGTTTCAATGAACTTTCAACAAAATGATGGCAACCGCTTGCCATTTGATTGCCAAGTGATTAGGATTACAGCAAGAGCACAAACCGGCCCCGCGGCCGGACCCTAAAAACCCTCCCCGGCACTGCCCGCAAAGACGCGATAGGACCTCCCAATGCTCAAGCCCCAGGCCAGCGAAACCCGCGAGATCGTCAACCTCGACGGCCTGTACCGCTTCAAGGTCGACCATGACCGCTCCGGCCACCGGGACGAATGGTTCAAGGCGCCCCTGGAAACCGGACTGGAAATGGGCGTCCCGGCCAGCTACAACGACGTCTTCCCCGACAAGGCCATCCGGGACCACGTGGGCTACGTCTGGTACCAGCGCGACGTGCGCGTCCCGCGCGGCTGGGCAGGGGAGCGCATCCACGTCCGCCTCGACTCCGCCACCCACGAAGGCATGGTGTGGGTGGACGACACCCTGGTGGCACAGCACACCGGCGGCTACATGCCGTTCAGCGCAGACATCACGGACCATGTGACACCCGGACAGGCCTTCCGCCTGACGGTCTCGGTCAACAACGAGCTCACGCAGGCCACCATCCCGCCCGGGACCATCACCGTCACCGGGGACGGCCGCCGGCAGCAGAGCTACCTCCACGATTTCTACAACTACGCCGGCCTGCACCGCAGCCTCTGGCTCTTCAGCACCCCCGCGGTCACGGTCGATGACATCACCGTCGTCACCGGCTTCGAAGGAACCGCCGGCAGCGTCGACTACACGATTGCCACCGCCGGCGGAACCGGCAGCGAAACGGTCACCGTTTCCCTCCGCGACGCCGACGGCGTCGAGGTCGCCCGCGCCGACGGCGCCCGCGGCACCCTGGCGGTCGCCGACGTCGTGCTCTGGAAGCCCGGCGCGGCCTACCTGTACAGCCTCACCGCGCAGATCCGGGACGGCGGCCGGCTGCTGGACAGCTACACCCTGCCGGTCGGCGTCCGCACCGTGGAAGTCAGCGGCAAGGAATTCCTCATCAACGGTGAACCGTTCTACTTCACCGGCTTCGGCATGCACGAGGACCACGTGGCCATCGGCAAGGGCCACAGCAACGCCCAGATGGTCAACGACTTCCAGCTCCTGGACTGGGTGGGCGCCAACTCGTTCCGGACCTCGCACTACCCCTACGCCGAGGAAGTCATGGAGTTCGCGGACCGGCACGGCATCGTCGTGATCGACGAAACCGCCGCCGTCGGGCTGCACCTGGGCTTCGGCGCCGTCTTCGGCGGCATCGCCAAGAAGACCTACGTCGAGGGCGGCGTGGACGCCAACACCGCCGCCAACCACCGGCAGGCGATTACCGAACTCGTCGCCCGCGACAAGAACCACCCCTCCGTCGTGATCTGGTCGATCGCCAACGAACCCAACGGTTCCGAGAAGGGTACCCGCGAGTACTTCGCACCCCTCGCGGAGCTGACCCGCAGCCTGGACCCCACCCGGCCCGTCGGCTACGTCAACGTCCTGTTCGACACCCCGGACAAGGAACTGCTCGGGGACCTGTTCGACGTGATCATGCTCAACCGCTACTACGGCTGGTACGTCGATAACGGCGACCTCGAAACCGCCGAGCAGCACCTCGAGAAGGAGCTGCGCGAGTGGGAAACCAAGTACGGCAAGCCCATGATCATGACCGAGTACGGACCGGACACCATGCCCGGCTTCCACTCCATCTATGAACAGCCCTGGAGCGAGGAATACCAGGCAGCGTTCCTGGCCATGTACCACCGGGTCTTCGACCGGGTCGACGCCATGGTCGGTGAACAGGTCTGGAACTTCGCGGACTTCCAGACCTCCAACGGCATCATGCGCGTTGACGGCAACAAGAAGGGCGTCTTCACCCGGGACAGGCGGCCCAAACCCGCCGCCTATGCCCTGCGCCAACGGTGGACGGCACTGGCCGGCACCAAGAACAGCACCTCCAAGGCGTAGGCCTCACCGCACATTTTTCGCCGGACCCAGGTCCGGCAACGGGTAAAGGAGCCCAATCATGAAAAAGCTGAACAAGCTCAGCATCGTCGGCTATGGCGCCGGCGACGCCGCAAACAACCTCGCCTTCACCACCGCCACCATGTTCCTGCTCGTGTACTACACGGATGTGGCCGGAATCTCCGCCGCGGCCGCCGGCACCCTGCTGCTGGTGGTGCGGATCTTCGACGCCTTCGCCGACGTCTTCGCCGGCCGCGTGGTGGACCGGACCTACAGCAAGCGGTTCGGCAAGTTCCGTCCGTTCATCATGTTCGGTTCCATCCCGTTGCTGCTGCTGAGCGTGGCCACCTTCTCCATCCCTGAGCTCGGCGAATCCGGCACCCTGCTCTACGCCTACGTCACGTACGCAGCCCTGGGCCTGGCCTACAGCCTGGTCAACATCCCCTACGGCTCCCTCGCCGGCGCCATGACCCAGGACCCCGCGGAACGCGCCAAGCTCGGCTCCGCCCGGATGATCGGCGGAATGCTGGTCGGCTCCGCCCTTGGCATCTTCGTGGCCCCTTTGATCAAGCCGGGCGCCAACCTGCAGGCAACGTTCACCACCATCACCCTTGTCTTCGTCGTCATCGGCGCGGCCCTGTACCTCTTCACCGTCCTGACCGCCAAGGAGCGGGTCCACCGCGCCGTCCCCAACGTCACGTTCAAGCAGAGCATGGACACCCTCAAGGGCAACAGGCCGCTGCTGATGCTGTGCGTGAGCTCCTTCTTCTTCCTGACCGGCTACCTGGCCCTCACCTCGGTCCAGCTGTACTACCTCCGCGATGTCCTGGGCCGGCTGGACCTGTACCCCGTACTGTCCATCACCCAGCTCGTCCTCACCTTCGTGCTGGCCGGGTTCATGCCGAAGCTGGTCCGGAACCTTGGCAAGAAGCGCGTCTACATCTTCTCTTCCCTGCTCACGGTCATTGGCGGCGCCATCGTCTTCTTCACCCCGGCAAGCCAGGTCTGGATCGGATTCACCGGCCTGATCATCAGCCTCGTGGGCGTGCTGGCGGTCAACATCGTCGTGTGGGCGCTCGAGGCCGACACCGTGGAGTACGGCGAATGGAAGACCGGAGTCCGGACCGAGGGCATCACCTACGCGTTGTTCTCCTTCACCCGCAAGACCGGACAGGCCGTCGGCGGTGCCCTCGCCGCCTACGCCCTGGCCCTGGGCGGCTACAAGTCCGGCGCCGTCCAGACGCCCGACGCCGTCTTCGGCATCCAGATCGCCGCAGGCGCCCTGCCGGCCGTCATGACCATTCTGGCCGTGCTCGTCATGGCCAAGTACACGCTTACCGATGCCATGCACGCCCGGATCCTCGCCGAGATCCAGGCCCGCCGCACCGGCGGCGACAGTTCTTCGGCCGGCGTTCGGCCGTCCGGCGCCGCCGGCGGTGCCCCCACCGTTCCGGCCGGCGCCGGGCCGCTGGCGCCGGGCAACTAAGACACCCCTGTAAGAGCAGAAAAGGACCTGTTGTGAAAATCATTGCCGCTGAAGTGTTCGTCACCAGCCCCTCCCGGAACTTCGTGACCCTGCGGATCACCACCGAGGACGGCGTGACCGGGATCGGGGACGCGACCCTGAACGGGCGCGAGCTCGCCGTGGCCGCCTATTTGAAGGAGCACGTCGCGCAGCTGCTGATCGGCAAGGACCCGCACCGGATCGAGGACACCTGGCAGTTCCTGTACCGGTCCTCGTACTGGCGCCGCGGCCCG